>NZ_JBELLZ010000036.1:0-30108 GCF_042096255.1 Sphingomonas sp.
CCGCAACGGCGTTTAGATCTCTTGGTGGGGGAGGAGGAGTTGAATGAGCGCAGGCCGCAGCCCGCCTCCGTGTCCCGCGCGCCTGCCGGCGAAACGCCGCAGGAGCGCCAGGCCCGCCTGCTGCGTGAGGCCGAGGAGCAGCGGATGCGCGCGCTGGAGGAAGCGCGTCACCGCGAGGACGCCGAGCGCGCCCGCGCCGCCGAGGAAGCGCGCCGCGAGGCCGAGCGCCGTGCCGAGGAGAAGCGTGCCGCCGAAGCCGCGCCCCAGCCGGAGCCCGCTCCCGAGCCGACGCCTGCGGCGGTCGAGACGCCCGCCCCGGCACCGGTCGAGGCCACGCAGGCTGAGCCCGAGGTCCCCAAGGCTGCCGAGCCGGCGCCCGTCGCCGCGGAGCCCGCCCCTGCCCCGACACCGGCAGCCGCGCCGCGTCCGGCCGCACCGGCGCCCGCACGCGCTGCCCCGACGCCGACGCCTCCGCCGGTCCTGGAGCTCGGCCGCGACCCGTCGATGCCGGCACCGCGCCGCTTCTCGCCGGTCGCCCGGCCCGAGATCCCCAAGCCGCAGCCCAAGCCGGTCGAGCAGCCCGCTGCCAAGCCGGCGGCGCAGCCCGCCGCCGCGTCCGCTTCCGCGTCGCCGTCGTCGGGCACGACGCAGCCGCGCAGCCTGCCTTCGGGTCAGGCCACGCCGCGCAGCGCGCCGCCGGCGCGTCCGCAGCAGCGCGACCGCAAGGGGGACGAGCGTCGCGGCGGCAAGCTGACCGTCAACCGTGCGCTCAACGAGGACGGTGCCCGCGCCCGTTCGCTCGCCGCGCTCAAGCGCGCGCGTGAAAAGGAGAAGCGCGGCTTCGGCGGCCCGCGCGAGCCGCAGGCCAAGCAGGTCCGCGATGTGCAGGTGCCCGAGGCGATCACCGTGCAGGAGCTCGCCAACCGCATGGCCGAGCGCGGCGCCGATCTGGTCAAGGCGCTGTTCAAGATGGGCATGCCCGTCACCATGACGCAGACCATCGACCAGGATACCGCCGAGCTGCTGGTGACCGAGTTCGGCCACAACATCGTCCGCGTCTCCGATTCGGACATCGATCTCGCGCTCGACACCGCCCCGGATGCGGAAGCGGACCTCAAGCCGCGTCCGCCGGTGGTGACGATCATGGGCCATGTCGATCACGGCAAGACCAGCCTGCTGGACGCGCTGCGCGGCACGGACGTGGTGCGCGGTGAGGCCGGCGGCATCACCCAGCACATCGGCGCCTATCAGGTGACGCTGAAGGACAAGTCGAAGATCACCTTCCTCGACACGCCGGGTCACGAGGCGTTCACCGCCATGCGCGCGCGCGGTGCGGACGTGACCGACATCGTGGTGCTGGTGGTGGCGGCCGACGACGGGCTGATGCCGCAGACGATCGAGGCGATCAACCACACCAAGGCGGCCGGCAAGCCGATGATCGTGGCGATCAACAAGGTCGACAAGCATGATGCCAATCCACAGCGGGTGCGCGAGCGCCTGCTCTCGGAGGACGTGCAGGTCGAGAGCATGGGCGGCGACGTCCAGGACGTCGAGGTCTCCGCGCTCAAGAAGACCGGTCTCGACGATCTGATCGAGAAGATCCAGCTCCAGGCTGAGCTGCTGGAACTGCGCGCCAACCCCGATCGCGATGCCGAGGGCAGCGTGATCGAGGCCAAGCTGGACAAGGGCCGCGGCCCGGTCGCGACGGTGCTGGTCACCCGCGGCACGCTCAAGGTCGGCGACGTGTTCGTGGTCGGCGCGGAAAGCGGCAAGGTCCGCGCGCTGGTCGACGACAAGGGGCGCCAGCTCAAGAAGGCCGATCCGTCGATGCCGGTGGAGATCCTCGGCATCTCGGGCGTGCCTTCCGCGGGCGACCAGCTCCAGGTGGTCGAGAACGAGGCGCGTGCGCGCGAAGTTGCCGAATATCGCCAGGGCGTGCTCACCCAGAAGCGGACCACCACCGCCCCCGCCAGCCTGGAGAGCATGTTCTCCGCGCTCGCGGCGAACCAGGCCAAGGAATATCCGCTGGTCGTCAAGGCGGATACGCAGGGCACGGTCGAGGCGATCGTCGCGTCGATCAACAAGATCTCGACCGATCTGATCAAGGCGCGGGTGCTTCACTCGGGCGTGGGCGGGATCACCGAGAGCGACGTGACGCTGGCGGGTGCCAGCGGTGCGCCGATCATCGGCTTCCATGTCCGCCCCAATGCCAAGGCCCGCGAGATCGCCGACCGGCAGAAGGTGGCGCTGAAATATTACGACGTCATCTACGACCTGATCGACGAGATTCGCGCCGGCATGGCGGGCGAGCTCGGGCCCGAGGCGTTCGAGACGGTGGTCGGTCGCGCCGAGATCCGCGAGGTCTTCTCCGCGGGCAAGACCGGCAAGGCCGCGGGTCTGCTGGTGGTCGAGGGCGCGATCCGCAAGGCGCTCAAGGCCCGTATCACGCGCAACGACGTCATCATCTACAACGGCGAGATCAACAGTCTTCGCCGCTTCAAGGATGACGTGGCGGAAGTGCGCGCGGGTCTGGAATGCGGTGTGACGTTCACCCAGAACTTCACCGACATCCGCCCGGGCGACTTCCTGGAGACCTTTGAGGTCGAGCTGCGCGAACGGACGCTGTAATCTTCGTCCCTCTCCCCTTGTGGGAGAGGGAGGGAGCTGCCGAAGGCAGCGGAAGGGTGAGGGCTCTTCCGCCGGGCTTCATACCCCCTCACCCTCCCACTCGGCGTCGCCGAGCGGGCCCCTCCCTCTCCCACAAGGGGAGAGGGGTCACGGAGGTGCCATGACCACCCAGCCCGAGAAATCCGTCCGCACCTTGCGCGTCGGCGAGCAGGTGCGCCACGTGTTGTCGGAGATCCTCCAGCGCGGCGACGTGCATGACGACACGCTGGCGAGTCACCTCGTCAGCATCACCGAGGTGCGCATGTCGCCCGACCTGCGCCACGCCACCGTGTTCGTGAAGCCGCTGCTCGGCCGGGACGAGGAGGCGGTGCTCAAGGCGCTGCGCACCAACACCGCCTATCTCCAGCGCGAGGTCGCCACCCGCGTGAAGATGAAATATGCCGCCCGGCTGAAGTTCCTGGCGGACGAGAGCTTCGACGAGGGCAGCCATATCGATGCGCTGCTGCGCCGGCCGGAGGTGGCGCGGGACCTTGACGGAGAGTGAGGTAAGACGGATCTTACCGGAATGAATGCTTGTACGAAGATGTCCGGCAAAGGGCAGGTTGTCGTTCCCAGCGACGTACGGCAGCGGCTTGGCTGGGGCGCTGGTGACGAATTGGAAGTCATTGAGGGTTCCGACTACGTCACGCTTCGCAGGCCGAGGGCTAAGGGTCTGTCGGTGCAGGAAGCGGTCGCCCGGTTCCGCGCGCTTTACCAGCATGAAGGTCCCCCAATCCCAGTGGAGCAGCTCGGATGGACGGCTGACGTGGATGATGACCTCGCGTGAGAGCGGTGGATACGAACGTGCTGGCGCGATTGCTGCTGGCCGACGATCCGGTGCAGCATGCCATCGCCGTCACGATCAGCGAAAAGCCCATCTGGATCACGTCAACGGTCTGGCTCGAACTCGGCTGGCTGCTCGGAAAGAAGCTAAAGGTTCCTCGCCACGTCATCTCCGACATGTTCACCGCGCTGCTCTCGACGAACACAGTCAACACGAGTGACGAGGACGGTCTGCGGTGGGCGATCGATCGGTTTCGTGCGGGTGCCGATTGGGGTGACATGATGCATCTGATCATGGCTCGGGATGTCGCCGAAACCTTCGCGACCTTCGATCGCGGGATCGCGTCGGCTGCCTCTGGCGATGCCCCGCTGTCCGTCGAGACACTGGCCTGATGGCCAAGCTCTACTTCTACTACGCCAGCATGAACGCGGGGAAATCCACCGCTTTGCTCCAGGCGGACTTCAACTATCGCGAACGGGGGATGGCGACGATGCTGTTCACTGCCGCGGTGGACGACCGGTTCGAGGCGGGGACGATCGCGTCGCGGATCGGCCTCACCGCGGCCGCGACGATGTTCGACGCGGGGACCGACATCGCGCATGCGGTGCTGGCGCGAAACGAGGTGCTGGCGATCTCCTGCGTTCTGGTGGACGAGGCGCAATTCCTGTCGGCCACGCAGGTCGATCAGCTCGCCCGGCTCGCGGACGCGCACGATATCCCCGTGCTCGCCTACGGCCTGCGCACCGACTTCCGCGGCCAGCTGTTCGAGGGCGCGGCGCGGCTGCTGGCGCTGGCCGACGCGCTGGTGGAGATCAAGTCGGTGTGCACCTGCGGGCGCAAGGCGACGATGAACCTGCGCGTCGATGCCGAAGGCCATGCGGTGCGCGAGGGGATGCAGACCGAGATCGGTGGCAACGACCGCTATCTCGCGCTCTGCCGCCGCCACTTCACCGAAGCGATGGAGGGCCGGCGGCCGGGTGCCGCGCCTTCTCCGCGCCTGACCGACGATCCCGACCCGCCGGTCTCCTTCCCATCGGCGCTGGAGTGAGCGACTAAAGGTGCCGCGTCTCCGCCGGCGTCTTGTCCCAGGCGTCGTGCAGCCCGTCCATATAGTGGACCGGCGCCGCCACCAGCGTCTCCACCGGCAGATCGTCGAGCGCGGCGAGGTGGACCGAGACGAACGGCTCGCCGCCCATCGCCTCGATCCGGCCGTGGCCGTGCGTGGCGATGCCGCAGGTCCGGCAGAAATGCTGGTGCGTCTCGCCCCACTCGCCGGACTTGCCGTAATCGGCCAGCGCATCGGCGCCGGTGAGCAGGCGGAAATCGGCGGGGCCAAGCTGGCCCGCGTTCCACATCCGTTGCTTCCAGCAGAAGGTGCAATTGCACTTGGCCGTGCCCGCATCGAGGTCGATGTCCGCCTCGAACGTCACCGCCTTGCAATGGCAGCTGCCGTGGTAGGTCTGCTTCATGCGCCTCTCTCCTGCTGGCGGAGGATATCGCGGCATCCTATGTCGGCGGCATGACTCCCGACAATGTCGTCTATCGCGCCGCGGTGTGGATCATCCCGCTGGTGATCGCGATCGTCTTCCACGAGGTCGCGCACGGCTGGGTCGCGCGGATGCTGGGGGACCGCACCGCGCACGACCAGCGCCGGCTGAGCCTCAACCCGCTGCGCCATGTCGATCCGGTCGGCACCGTCCTGCTGCCGATGGCGCTGGCGCTCGCCAAGGCGCCGGTGTTCGGCTGGGCGAAGCCGGTGCCGGTCAACCCCAATCGCCTGCGCAACCCGCGCTTCGGGATGATGGCGGTGGCGATCGCCGGGCCGATCACCAATCTTCTGCTCGCGCTGGTGGCGGCGGTGCTGCTCGGGCTCAGCTGGGCGCCGCTGGGCGGGGACGATGCCGGCGGGCTCGCCGCCTTCTGGTTCGAGAACCTGTTCAACTTCCTGTCGATCAACATCTTCCTGGCACTGTTCAACCTGCTGCCGCTGCCGCCGTTCGATGGCGGGCACATCGTCCAAGGCCTCCTGCCGCGCCCGCTTGCCGCACGCTGGGCAGGGATGGCGCGCTATGCCTTTCCGGTGGTGATCCTGCTGCTGGTGTTCCTGCCGATGCTGGTGCCGGGCGCGAACATCGTCCAGCGGCTGGTCGTCCCGCCATTCAAGGCGGTGCGCGCCGGCTATCTCGCCATCGCTGCCGCGATCGGCGGCTGACGCATGCACGGCTGGATCATCCTCGACAAGCCGCTCGGGCTCGGCTCCACCCAGGGCGTCAGCGCGGTCAAGCGGGCGCTGCGCGATGGCGGCTATGGCCGGTTCAAGGTGGGCCATGGCGGCACGCTCGACCCGCTCGCCACCGGCGTGCTGCCGGTAGCGCTGGGCGAGGCGACCAAGCTCGCCGGGCGCATGCTCGACAGCGACAAGGTCTATGACTTCACCATCCACTTCGGCGAGCAGACCGACACGCTCGACGCCGAGGGCAAGGTGATCGCGACCAGCGATGTCCGCCCCACCCTCGCTCAGCTGGAGGCGGTGCTGCCGCGCTTCACCGGCGCGATCGAGCAGGTGCCGCCGGCCTATTCGGCGCTCAAGGTGGATGGTGCGCGGGCCTATGATCTTGCGCGCGCCGGGGAGGAGGTGGTGCTCGCGACACGGGCGGTGACGGTGTTCACGCTCACCTTGTCCTCCCCTGCAAGGGGAGGTGGCGCGCGCAGCGCGACGGAGGGGAGCGACAGGCCGAACGCGCCCCGCGCGTTCTCGGACTGTCGGGGACGGTCCGACCTGTCGCTCCCTCTCGATAGCGCGACACCCCTCCGTCAGCCCTTTGGGCTGCCGCCTCCCCTTGCAGGGGAGGGATTAGACGAAACCACCCTCACCGCGCACGTCTCGAAGGGCACCTATATCCGCTCTCTTGCCCGTGACATCGCCCGCGCGCTCGGCACCGTTGGCCATGTCACCATGCTCCGCCGCACGAAAGCCGGCCCGTTCACCCTCGCCCCGGCCATTTCGCTGGACATTCTGGCCGAACACGCTAAGGCGCGCACCCTTGAACAGTTGATCCTGCCATTGAGGGCGGGGCTGGACGACATCCCGGCTCTATCCCTCACCCCCGACCAGGCAGGGGCGCTCCGCCAAGGGCGCGTTCTGGCCGGGATCGCCGCCGACGATGGCCAATACTTCGCGTGTTCGGGCGATCTGCCCGTGGCGCTGGTGGAGGTCCAGGCCCGCGAGATGCGGGTGGTCCGCGGCTTCAACCTGTGAACCGATGTCGAAGGAAATAGAATGTCGATCACCGCAGAACGCCGCCAGGAAGTCATCAAGGAGCATGCGCGCGCCGAAGGCGACACCGGCTCCACCGAGGTTCAGGTCGCGATCCTCACCGAGCGCATCCGCAACCTGACCGAGCACTTCAAGGGCCACGCCAAGGACAATCACTCACGGCGCGGCCTGCTGATGATGGTCAACAAGCGTCGCTCGCTGCTCGACTATCTCCGCAAGCAGGATGGCGACCGCTATCTTGCCCTCATCGCGAAGCTGGGTCTTCGCAAGTGACACAAGGGGCGGCCCGACGGGTCGCCCCTTTTGTCATCCCGGACGGCGATCCGGGATCCAGCAAACTTCGGTGCGGGAGCACCGTCCAGCGCTGCGAGACTGGGGCCCGGCCTTCGCCGGGGAAGCGAAACGGGAGACGGACAATCCGGTCCTGATCCTTGAGCCGCTACCGGCTCAACACGAAGGCCCTCCGCGCATCGGGCACGGGGAGTGAAGGAAACATCATGTTCGACAAGAAAACCGTAAGCATCGAGTGGGGCGGAAAGACCCTCACCCTCGAAACGGGCAAGGTCGCCCGCCAGGCCGACGGCGCGGTGATCGCGACGCTCGGCGAAACCGTTGTCCTCTGCGCGGTGACCGCCGCCAAGACCGTGAAGGAAGGGCAGGACTTCTTCCCGCTCACCGTCCACTACCAGGAGAAGTTCTCCTCCTCCGGCCGCATCCCCGGCGGCTTCTTCAAGCGCGAGCGCGGTGCCACCGAGCGCGAGACCTTGGTCAGCCGCCTGATCGACCGTCCGCTCCGCCCGCTGTTCCCCGAAGGCTTCTACAATGAAATCAACTGCATCGCGCAGGTGATGAGCTATGACGGCGAGAACGAGCCGGACCTGCTGGCGATGGTCGCCGCTTCCGCCGCGATGACTTTGTCGGGCGTGCCCTTCATGGGTCCGATCGGCGCCGCGCGCGTCGGCTACAAGGACGGAGAGTATCAGCTCAACCCGTCCGACGCCGAGGTCGCCACCGGCGAGCTCGACCTGATGGTCGCCGCCACCCACGATGCGGTGATGATGGTCGAGTCCGAAGCCAAGGAACTGTCCGAGGACGTGATGCTGGGCGCGGTGATGTTCGCGCACAAGGCGTCGCAGCAGGTGATCGACGCGATCATCCAGCTCGCCGAGAAGGCCGCCAAGGAGCCCTGGGAGCTCAAGACCGGTGCGGATCTCAGCGCCTACAAGGCCAAGCTCAAGAAACTGATCGGTGCCGATCTCGCCGCCGCCTACAAGATCACGTCGAAGGCCGATCGCCAGAATGCGATCAACGAAGCGCGCACCAAGGCGCGCGACGCGTTCGAGGACCTCAAGCACGAGAACCCGGCCGAGTATCTCGGCACGCTCAAGCTGGTGAAGAAGCTGGAGGCGGAGATCGTCCGCACCCAGATCCTCAAGGAGGGCGTGCGCATCGACGGCCGCGACACCAAGACGGTGCGCCCGATCGAGGCCGAGGTCCACTTCCTGCCGCGCGCACACGGCTCGGCGCTGTTCACTCGCGGCGAGACCCAGACGATCGCCACCACCACGCTCGGCACCCGCGACGCCGAGCAGATGATCGACGGGCTCAACGGCCTCTCCTACCAGCATTTCATGCTGCACTATAACTTCCCGCCCTATTCGGTCGGCGAAGTGGGCCGCTTCGGCGCGCCCGGCCGTCGCGAGATCGGCCACGGCAAGCTCGCCTGGCGCGCGCTGCACCCGGTGCTGCCGACCAAGGAGGAATTCCCCTACACCATCCGCGTCACGTCGGACATCACCGAGAGCAACGGCTCCTCGTCGATGGCGACGGTGTGCGGCGGCTCGCTCAGCCTCATGGACGCGGGCGTGCCGCTGAAGCGCCCGGTGTCGGGCATCGCCATGGGCCTGATCCTGGAGGGCAAGGACTTTGCGGTTCTGTCCGACATCCTGGGTGACGAGGATCACCTGGGCGACATGGACTTCAAGGTCGCCGGCACGTCCGAGGGCATCACCAGCCTTCAGATGGACATCAAGATCGCCGGCATCACCGAGGAGATCATGAAGGTCGCGCTGGCGCAGGCGCACGAGGGCCGCGCGCACATCCTGGCCGAGATGGCCAAGGCGCTGGGCGAGACCCGCACCGAGCTGTCGGCGCACGCGCCGCGGATCGAGACCTTCACCATCGACAAGTCGAAGATCCGTGAAGTGATCGGCACCGGCGGCAAGGTGATCCGCGAGATCGTCGCCACCACCGGCGCCAAGGTCGACATCGACGACGAGGGCGTGATCAAGGTCTCGTCGTCCGACCATTCGCAGATCGAGGCGGCGATCAAGTGGATCAAGGGCCTGGTCGAGGAGGCCGAGGTCGGCAAGATCTACGACGGCAAGGTCGTCAATATCGTCGATTTCGGCGCGTTCGTGAACTTCATGGGTGGCAAGGACGGCCTCGTCCACGTCTCCGAGATGAAGAACGAGCGGGTCGAGAAGCCGACCGACGTCGTGTCGGAGGGCCAGGCGGTGAAGGTCAAGGTCCTCGAGATCGATCCGCGCGGCAAGGTGCGCCTGTCGATGCGCGTCGTCGACCAGGAGACCGGCGCCGAGCTGGAGGACACCCGCCCGAAGCGCGAGCCGCGTGAAGGCGGCGACCGCGGTGACCGTGGCCCGCGCGGCGGCGGCGATCGTGGCGGCGACCGCCGTCGCGGCGGCGGCGACCGTGGCCCGCGTGGTGGTGGCGACCGTGGTGGTGATCGCGGCCCGCGCCGCGAGCGCTCCGAGGGCGGCAATGACGCCAATGACGATCGGGGGCCCGCGCCCGAGTTCGCCCCCGCCTTCCTGACCGGCGATCGCGACTGATCCTCACGAAGCGATACTGACGGAACGGCCCTCGGCAGCGATGCCGGGGGCCGTTTCGCCTCAGCGGAGCCTTTTCCGGTTGGCCCCCAACTCTTAAGCAACCAGCGCCTCACCCGATCGAATGAGGCGGCGCCCGTCTGTTCGGCGCAGCATCTGCGGAGGGGGCGTGACACATCGGAGCTGGGAACGGGACAAGGATGCGATCTGCCACGCGGTGGCGGGGCGCCAGCTCCCGTTCAAGATCGTCCTGAAGACGAAGAATGAACGGCTGTTCCTGCGGCGCTGGGTGGAGCATCATCTGCGGATCGTCGGCCCCGAGGGGCTGCTGGTCTTCGACAATGGCAGCGACGATCCCGAGGTGCTGGCCTATCTGGACGAAATCGCGCCGACGATCGCCGTCTATAGCTTCGCTGCCATGCACAACACCATCAACTACGGCACCGGTCCGTTCGCCGACCTGTACGCGGCGCTGCGCGCCTCGTGCGACCGTTATATGTTTCTGGATACGGACGAATATCTGTACTGGGCGAACGAAGACGGCAGCTACGCCGACGATGCCGCGATCACACAGGCGCTTGGGCGCACCGACCAGCCGGTCATCCCCGGCATCTGGGCCAGCAACCATCCCGGCGAGGACCGCGTGCTGAAGTTTACCTTTCACGGAAGGCGGATCCCGCAGGGCATTCGCATGGGCAAGCCGGCGGTGTCATCCGCGCTCACCCCGGTTGCGTCGATGGCACATACGTGCCGGTTGCCGGAGGAAGCCCTCCGCCACGCCTCGATCGGCAATCTGGTGGTCGCACACCTGAACGCTTTGTCCGTCGAGCAGCGGATTCTGGTCAATATCGAGAAGCTGCGCAGCTACAACGGTCGCAGCCGCGTTCTTGAACGCGCGGGACTGGAGCCGGGCCCGATCACCCGCGACACGCTGATGGCGCTCGATCCCGAGCGGCTGTCGGCTGGCCCCGCCAGGGCCTATCTGCGGCAGATGCAAGATCTTGTGCGGAAGGGCAACTTCGGCAAGTCGGGCACAGCGCCAGCGGTGACGTTCCGCGACGGCGAGATGACCTTCATGAACCAGCGCGAGCGCCAAGAGGTGCTCCGCTTCCTGCGAAACCCCGCGCCGACGATCGCGGCCGCCCTCGCCGAATGATGGTCCGCCCGGGCGGCCGGGACCCTGCGCGGCTCAGTTCCGGTAGCTCGGGTCGATCCGGTCGAGCTTGCGCAGCAGCGCCGGCCAGGCGAGCTTCTGCGCCAGCATGCCCATCCCCTTGGGGTTGGACTGACCGGCCACCTTGTCCTCCACGCCCTGCGGAGGATTGTTGAGGTTCTCGCGGCCCGCGGAGAGCATCAGCACTTGCGCCTCGCAGGCGCGCTCCAGGAAGTAGAGCCGCAGGAAGCAGGCGGCCACGCTGTCGCCCACCGCCAGCGTGCCGTGGTTGCGCAGGATCATCACGCTCTTGGTGCCGATGTCCTGCACCAGCCGCTCGCGCTCCTCCAGATCGGTCGCGATGCCCTCATAATCGTGATAGGCGACGTCGTGTCCGGCGATCATTGCGGTCTGGGTGTGCGGCAGCAGGCCGAATTCCATTGCGGAAACGGCCTGACCATGCGGCGTGTGGAGGTGCATCACCGCCGCCGCGTCCTCGCGCGCCATATGCAGCGCGGAATGGATCGTAAAGCCGGCAGGATTGACCGGGTGCGTGGTGGGGCCGACCGGCTGGCCATGGACGTCGATCTTGACCAGGCTGGACGCCGTGATCTCCTCGAACATCATGTCATAGGGGTTGATCAGGAAATGGTGCTCGGGCCCCGGCACCCGGGCGGACAGATGGGTGAAGATCAGATCGTCCCACCCGTATAGCGCAACCAGCCGGTAGGCGGCGGCGAGATCGACCCGCGCCTCCCACTCGCCGGGAGCGTAATTGTCCTGTTCGATCGCCGCGGTCGCCATCTCGCCTCTCCGTTGCTGTTTGCGACGGAGTTTAGCGTAACCTGACGCTGAGCGCCATCACCCCTCCCCCCCTGCCCCGTTCGTGCTGAGCGAAGTCGAAGCACAAGCCCAGCGTTTGCGCGTAGCCTTCGACTTCGCTCAGGCCGAACGGAGGTGGCAAGGCTCAGAACCGCCAGCCCACGCCCAGCAGCGCCTGGTGCCGGTCCACGCCATCGCCATATGCGGTGTAGCGATATTCTGCCTTGGCATAGGCATGCTCGCCCAGCATCTGCTCGACGCCTGCGCCCAGCCGCACGCCGTCATCGTCGTCAGACGCGCGGACGGTGCCGCCGGCCTGGGTGACGCGCACCTCGGCCTTGCTGTTCGCCCAGCCGGCTTTGGCATAGACCAGGGTGCGCGGCGCAACGAGATAGCCGAGACGCAGCGCGGCATCGATGTCGCGGCCGTTGGACAGGCGATAGCGCGCGGTGCCGATGGTGCCGCGGGTATCGTCGGCGACGCTCCAGCCGATCCCTGCCTCGATACCCGCGATCAGCCGCGGCGCCAGCGCGATATCATATCCGGCGGCGAGGCCCAGGTGGATGCCGTCCACCGTGTCGACCGTTTCGGGCAGATCCTCGCTGTGGACCGCATCATAGCCGGTATTGGCCTCGATGCGCGGGCCGGTGAAGCTGTGCGCGGCGCATGGCGCTGCGGCGAACAGGATGGCGGGCGCGGCTGCGGCGAGCAGGCGGGGTGCGGTGATCATGTTGAGTTCCTTCCTGAAATCGTCTGTGTCTCGCCGTAGCGGCGTGGCCCCCGGCTATGCGGGGGCGCAGCGATCGTCAGCCGGTGCGCGACCGGGCCGGCGGCGCGGCGACGAACCGCGCAGCGCACCGCGACGGATGCGACGAAAAAGACGAGAGTGCAGGAAAGTGGGGAGCTTCTGTTGCTCGGTGCTCCCCGTACCGCCGGAATCCGCTTCTGTTGCCCGGTGCGGCCCAACCGCGCTATCTTGGAGTAACTTCAGGCCGTTAGGCCCTCAGTTACGCCGCAATCGCGAGTGCTTCGTTATCGTTGGCACTTGTGTAATGGACCGTTGCGGTGGCCCATTCCGAACGAAGACAGCGCCTTTCAATACACGTCGATCCTGGTTCGGCCCCGTCAGAGACCCCCGCCTACGCGGGGGCATATGGTGGAGCCGCCGGGTACTGCCCCCGGGTCCGCTGCATCTATTCTACGCCGCGTTTATCGCCATAGCCGGCCGAGACCGGCACAAAGGCATATAGTGTAGCGGATTAAGCGGTGCAAACGCCTTTCGCTCGCCACATTGGCGCGCCATATGCGCTGGCATGCTGACCCAGCGTTCCCGCTACGCGCTCCGCGCGATGCTGTACCTTGCCGAGATCCCGCCGGGCAGCCCGCCGACCCCGATGAACCGGATCGCGCAGGAGGCAAACGTCCCGCGCAAGTTCCTGGAGCTGATCCTCGCCGATCTGCGCGATGCGAACCTGCTGCACAGCACCCGCGGCAAGATGGGCGGCTACACGCTGTCGCGCGCCGACCACCTGATCTCGCTGGGCGACATCATCCGCGTGATCGAGGGGCCGCTGGCGTTGGTCCCCTGCGTCAGCCGCACCGCCTATCGTCCGTGCAAGGACTGCCACGACGAGGCGACCTGCGCGATCCGCCTGGCGATGATGCGCGTCCGCGACGAGACCGCGCGCATCCTGGACGGCACCAGCCTGGCGGAGGCCGCGGCGAAGGAACTGGCGGCGGCCTGAGGGCGGCCTGCCGCACCCTACATCCGTTCGTGCTGAGCCCTTCGACTGCCTGCAAAGGCAGGCGCTCAGGACAGGCTTTGGCGCTTCGCGCCGAAGTCGAAGCACAAGCGCGACGGTCGCGCATACCCTTCGACTTCGCTCAGGGCGAACGGAGGTGGTGCAGGATTACCCAAACCTGCGGTGGTTAAGCCAGCGGTCGCGCCTTCAGCTCGTCCCTGATCTCGCGCAGCAGCACGATGTCCGCCGGATCGGCCGCCGGCGGCGCATCGCCCTTTGCCTTCTCATGCGCGGCCAGCGCCAGCAGCTTGTTCACCGCGCGCACCAGCATGAAGATGATGAAGGCGACGATCAGGAAGTTCACCGCCTGGGTGATGAACGCGCCATAGCCGAGCAGCGGCACCCCCGCCTTCTTGAGCGCGGCATAATCGCTGGAACCGACCAGATTGGCAGGCACCGGCCCCAACGCGACGAAATAGCTGGAGAAATCCAGCCCGCCGAAGATCTTGCCGATGATCGGCATCAGCACGTCCTCGGTCAGCGAGGTGACGATCTTGCCGAAGGCGGCGCCGATGATCACCGCCACGGCGAGATCGAGCACGTTGCCGCGCATGATGAACGCTTTGAATTCCTTGAGCATGCCGCCTCCCTTGCGATGGTTGACGAAGATTAATCGCTTCCGCCCCCTTCGCCAAGCGCTCGCACTGTCCTACATGGGTGACACAGACCCCTTGGAGGATCCCGATGCTTCGACCCGTCGCCGCCGCTACCCTCGCCGTCGCGCTTGCCGGCTGCGGCATCAACAGCGTTCCCACTGCCGACGAGGCGGTGAAGGCGCAGTGGGCGAACGTGCAGAACCAGTATCAGCGCCGCGCCGACCTGATCCCCAATCTCGTCGCCACGGTGAAGGGCGCCGGCGCGCAGGAGAAGGAGATCCTCACCGAGGTGACCCAGGCCCGCGCCTCCGCCAGCCAAGTCCGCGTCTCGCCCGAGCAGCTCGACGATCCGCAGGCCATGGCGAACTACCAGCGCGCACAGACCGGGCTGACCATGTCGCTCCAGCGGCTCCAGGAGGCTTATCCGGAGCTGCGCAGCCAGGGCAATTACGTCACGCTGATGAGCCAGCTGGAAGGCACCGAGAACCGGATCGGCGTGGAGCGCGGCAAATATAACGAGGCGGTGCAGGCCTATAACACCCGCATCCGCACCTTCCCCGACGCGATCGGCGCGCGCATCTTCTACGGCGCCAAGCCCAAGGTGCCGTTCGAGGCGACCACGCCGGGTGCCGAGACCGCACCGAAGGTGGATTTCGGCGGCTGACGCAGTCGTGACACGCCCCCTCCCGTCACCCCGGCCCCGTGCCGGGGTCCACCGCGCCGCGCCCACGCCGGCCGCGGTTCGTGCGGCACGGTGGATGCCGGAACAGGTCCGGCATGAAGGATGGTGGCTGGCGCTGCTGGCGCTGTTCTTCGCCGTGCTCGCCCTCCCGGCGGCGGCGCAGACCTTCCCCAAATATACCGGCCTCGTCGTCGACGCCGCCAACGTCCTCCCGCCCGCGGTGGAACAGGACCTCACCGCCAAGCTGGAGGCCTTGCAGAAGGACACCAAGCGCCAGCTGGTGGTCGTCACCGTGCCCGACACCCAGGGCGAGGCGCTGGAGGTCTATGCCAACAAGCTCGCCCGCTCCTGGGGCGTCGGCCTGCGCGACATCGACAATGGCGCGGTGCTGCTGATCGCGCCCGGCAATCCCGCGGGCCAGCGCGGGCCGCGCATCGAGGTCGGTTACGGGCTCGAACCCGTGCTCACCGATGCATTGTCCAGCGTGATCATCCGCCAGCGCATGATGCCGCTGATCCGCCAGGACGTGCCGGGCGCGGTCACCGCCGGCGCGGACGCGATCATCCAGCAGTTGCGCGCCACGCCCGAGGAGGCGCAGGCGCGCCAGGACGCCGCCATCAAGGAGTTCGACCGCACCCACACGCGCGGCCGGGCGAGCGGCGGCGGCGGCGCCGGCGCGATGGTGGTTGGGATCATGATCCTCGGCTTCGTGATCCTCGCCTTTTCCCGCCGCAGCTACGGTCGCAGCGGCGTACGCGGCGGCGGCCGGCGCTATCGTGGCGATAACGACAGCGGGCTCGGCTCGGTCATCCTGTGGTCGATCGCCAATGAGGTCGCCAGCAGCGCCTTCCGCAACAGCGGACGCGGCGGGTGGGGCGGCGGGGGCGGCGGCTCCGGTTGGGGCGGCGGCGGTGGCGGCAGCGACGGCTCATGGGGCGGCGGCGGCTTCACCGGCGGCGGCGGCGGCGATTTCGGCGGCGGCGGCGCCTCGGGGGACTGGTGATGCGGCTGACCGAACAGGACCATGCCAAGGTCACCGCCGCGGTGGCGGAAGCGGAGCTGCGCTCGTCGGGCGAGATCGTCACGGTGGTCGCGCGCCGCTCGGACAATTACAACGATGTCGCCGCGCACGCCGGCGTGTTCGCGGCGATGCTGGTGCTCGCCCTCCTCGCGATCTTTCCGGGCATCGCCTTGTGGATCGACACGCATCTGCACGATCCCTGGGCCGAGCACCCCTCGCCGGCCGCCTTGTTCACCATCGCCTTCGTCGCCGCCGCGCTCGCCTTCCTGCTCGGCCGCTACGCGCTCGCGCATGACGGGCTGCGCATCGCTTTCACCCCCCGGGCGACCCGCGCGCGCCGCGTCCGCGCCCGCGCGCTCACCCTGTTCCGCTCGGCGGTCGAGCAGCGCACCGTGGAGCACACCGGCGTGCTCCTCTACCTCAGCCTCGACGAGCATCGCGCCGAGCTGATCGCCGATCGTGGCATCCACGGGAAGGTGCCGCCCGAGACCTGGGGCGCGGCGATGGCGGCGCTGGTCGCCGCGGTGAAGGACGGCCGCGCCGGCGACGGCATGGCGGAGGCGGTGCGCCAGGTCGGCGACGTCCTCGCCCAGCATTTCCCGCGCGCCGCCGACGATGCCAACGAACTCCCCGACAGGCTGATCGAACTATGAGCGACCACGAGGCCCCCCTTGAGACGATGTGGGAGGGCCGCTTCCTCAAGGCGATGCGCCGCGGCCGCTGGGAATATGCCAGCCGCACCCGCGGCATCGAGGCGGCGGTGATCCTGGCGGTCGACGCCGAGGACCATGTCCTGCTGGTCGAGCAATATCGCGTGCCGCTCGGCCGCCGCTGCCTGGAGCTGCCCGCCGGACTGATCGGCGACGAGGAGGAGGGCGAGGCGATCGAGACCGCCGCCGCGCGCGAGCTGGAGGAGGAGACCGGCTATCGTGCTGTGCGGATCGAGCCGCTCGGCAAGTTCCACGCCTCGCCCGGCATGGTCAGCGAAGGCTTCACGCTGGTCCGCGCGCATGGCCTGACGAAGGTGAACGACGGCGGGGGCGCCGGCGACGAGGACATCACCGTCCACTGCATCCCCTTGGCGCAGGTGCCGGACTTCGTCGCGGCCAAGCGGGCCGAAGGAGTCGCCATGGACGTCAAGATGCTGCTGCTGCTGGCGCCTGCGCTACTCTGAGCGCTTATCGCTCCTTGTACGTCACCCAGTTCGCCGGGCACGTCTCGACCGGCTTGGGCCGGCTCTGTATGCCGTCGATGGTCCAGCATTCGTCGAATATCGAGCAATAGCAGGACCGCACCTGTACCTTCCAACGCTCGGTCTCCAGCCGGGGAAGCAGCCTCGCATTGGCAGGCACGTCGGCAAGCTCCATGAAGGCAATGCTTTCTCCGGGACGCAGCACCACGTCCGTGGGCGGCGCGGTGGTGAGCTGCATCCGCTCACCGCGGTGATAGCCACAGCAGGCCTCCAGAAGCTCGCGTGGTCCGCGCATCACCTTTCCCCTGTAGCGCAGCTCGATCGGGCCGAGCAGCGCCGGTCCCACGCCATTGTTCTGCAAGGTCAGGTTGATGCGGTGCTTGCCGTCGGGCGTATAGTTGCTGGTGCCATAGGCCACGAACGGCCAGGCCGCCGCCTGCTGCATGCGCTGCGTCGCCTGCGCCTGGACGTAGGTGCCGTAGGCGACGATCAGCGAGATGATCAGCGTCGGCGCGCCAACCGCAAGGTGCCCGATCGCCATCCACGGCAGCAGCCGCAGGAACCGGGACGGACCGGCCGAACTCCCCGCCTGCGATTCGAGCTTCTGCAACCGTTGCTCGAGCTCTTCGTCCATCGCCGCTCCCCTTCGCGACATGCAGCGTAGCGCCTGCGGCAGGCCCGGTCGAACGCTTGTCGCCCATCGGTCGCGCCGCGGCACGACCAGTCCGACAAGCTGCTGATTTCGCACCATAAGTAGCGATTTGGCCGCTTTTGACCGGAGCGGCCGCCTGCATCATCCCGCTGCCACAGCAAGGAGGGCATGATGACCGAGACACCGAACCGGCCCGTGAAGACGCGGGACATCCACAACCACCACATGGACTCGACCGCGTGGGACGAGTTCGACTTCCGTGACGACGATATCATCATCGCCACCTACGCCAAGTCCGGCACCACCTGGACCCAGCAGATCGTCGGCCAGCTCCTTTCCAACGGCGACCCGACGCTGCCGGTCGCGGATCGCTCGCCCTGGGTGGACATGCGCATCCCCGGCAAGGCGATGCTGCTGCCGATGCTCGCGCGCCAGCGCGAGCGGCGCTTTCTCAAGACCCATTTGCCGGTCGACGCGCTCGTGTTCAGCCGCCGGGCCAAGTACATCTATGTCGCGCGCGACGGGCGTGACGTGGTGTGGAGCCTGCACAACCACCATGCCTCGTTCACGCCCGAGGCGCTGGCGATGATCAACGACACGCCCGGCCGCATCGGCCCGGCGCTCGAAGCCGCCGATCCCGACATCCGCCGCTACTGGCACCGTTGGCTGTGCGAGGATGGCGCACCCTTCTGGTCGTTCTGGGAGAATGTGCGCAGCTGGTGGGCGATCCGCCAGCTGCCCAACGTGCTGATGCTCCATTACGAGGACCTGAAGCGCGATCTTCCGGGCGAGATGCGTCGCGTCGCCGCCTTCCTCGACATCGCGGTCGACGAGGCGCGCTTCCCCGCCATAGTGGAGCATTGCACCTTCGACTGGATGCGCGCGCATGGCGACACGGTGGTGCCGCTGGGCGGCGCAATCTGGCGCGACGGCGCGAACAGTTTCCTCAACCGCGGCACCAACGGCCGGTGGCGAGATGTGCTCACCACTGGCGAGGCGCGCGCCTATGAGGCGCTGGCGCTGGCGGAACTGGGCCCGGCCTGTGCCGAATGGTTGGCTAACGGCGCGGGCGAGCGGCGGGCGGCGGCGTGATCTAGGCCCGCCGCCACCACCACACGCCGTCGCGCGTCTCGCGCACCGCCCTGCCCGTCACCTCCAGGTGGCGCAGGTGCGCGAGCGCCTCGCCGGTCGCCATGCCGATCACGTCGGGGCCGATCGGCCGGCGGAACAGCTTGGGGAAACAGTCGACGCCGCGCCGCGGCTCGTCCATGAAGTCGACCAGCGCATCCAGCCGGTCGCGATGCTCGCGGTCGAGCGCATCGAGGCGGGCGTGAAGGCCGTAGAACGGATCGCCATGGCCGGGCAGCACCAGCAGGTCGTCCGGCAGCCGCTTGAACTTGGCGATCGACTCCAGCCATTCGCCCAGCGGGTCCTCCCCGGGCTGGCTCATGTGCAGCGACACGTTGGAGCTGATCTTGGGCAGCACCTGGTCACCCGCGATCAGGATGCGGCGATCGTGATCGACCAGGCAGGCGTGCTCCGGACTGTGGCCCGCACCGGTGATCACCTGCCAGTCGGCATCGCCGATGCGCAGCGTCTCGCCATCCCGGATGCGGGTGTAGGTGATCGGGAAGCGCGAGATCATCTTGCCGAAGTTGGACCAGCCCGCGCCCGCGCCGCGCGCGATCTGCGCCTCGTCCCACCCCGCGCCGCGCCAGAAGGCGAGCTGCTCGTCGGGCACCTCGGGCCGCGCGTCGGAGGAGAGCATGCGCACCATCAGCCATTCGGTGCGCGTCATCAGCAGGTCTGCGTCGAACCTGCGGCACAGCCAGCCGGCAAGCCCGATATGGTCGGGATGCATGTGCGTCCCCAGCACCCGCCCGATCCGCCTGCCCGCAAGCGGCCCGTCCAGGATCGTCCGCCATGCTTCTGTGGAGCGCGGGCTCGCCGTGCCGGTATCGATGGCAAGAAGATCGTCGCCATCGTCCAGGATCAGCCCGTTGACGTGTTTCAGCGGCCCCGACATCGGCACCCGCCACCACCGTATGCCCGGCGCGATCGTCAGCAGCTCGCCCGGCTCCGGGCTACGCTCGCCGAAGGGGAAGGTGAGCCCGGCGTGGCTGGTCGGCACCAGCCCCTCGTCCCCGATCAGCGCGCGTTGCAGGTTGGTCATGCGACGAAGCGTAGCAGCGCCCCGCCGCTGCGGTCACGCGCGAAATTGAAGCGAACGGCTTAGCTGAGCTCAGCCGCGATACTTGTCTCCGCGCGCCTGCCGTTGCGCAGCCACCTTGGCCGCCTCGCGCTTATAGACGATCCAGCCGAATATGCCGATCGCAAGCCCGACAAAGCCCGGCGCCGCTTCGGCGATCCACGATGGCACGGGCATCCTATTTCTCCGAAACGAGCCGTCCCAAGAACTCCCATCCGAGCCACGACAGGAAAACACCCGCCAGCAAGGGTGGGAGCAGACTGATCTTCCACTCCGAACTAAAGTAGAAGTCGGCGAGCGCGTATGCAACCAATCCACTGCCGAGGCGGGTCAGATTGGTCGACCAGGACTTTGCACGCTCGTTCTGAATGAGAATAGACGAATCCGACATCCCGCAAGCCTAGCATGCGTCACGCCCTCGTCACCCGCCGATCCGGTCCTTCGGCACATGCGTGATCCGGCAGGCGAGGTCCGCCTCGCCGCTGGCCACCACCCAATGATCCCCGCCATCCGCAATGCCGGTGGTGAAGACGACATTGTCGAGGTACATCTGGGCTTTCAGCGGCTCGGTTAGCGCCGGGTTCGGCTCCAGCAGTGGCGCATGGTCCGTCGCCACGGTGACGCTGGGATCGTCGCGGTCGAGCAGCGACCAATAGGTGCGGTAGATACCCACCACGCCCGAGGGCTCCACCCCGTGCCACAGGGTCAGCCAGCCCCGATCGGTGAGCACCGGGGGCGATCCACCGCCCATTCGTGCGGTCGCCACCGTCGCCGCATGCGGGCGAATGCCGGCGCGGTCGAGCGGCTTCCAGTGCAGCGCGTCGGGCGAGGTGGCGAGGTTGATCGACGGCCCTGCCCGCCATTCGCTGCCCGGCGGATAAGCGAAGTAGAGGTCGCCGAGCGGCCGCGTCTGTGCCCAGAACCTGCCCTCCGGCTTGCCCTCGAAGATCAGCATGTCCTTGTTCTGATGGTCGAGGACGATCCCCTCCAGCTGCCAGTCGAGCGCATCGTCGCTGGTGTAGAGCGTGGTCGAGTGCCGCTCCGGGCTCACCGAGCAGGTGGTCATGTAATAGCGGCCGTCCACCCGGCTGATCCGCGCATCCTCGACGCCATAACATTGGTAGGAGGCGCGCGGCGCGATCGCGCGGTCGTAGTGGACCTGCTCGACCTCGCGACCCTCAGGATCGAGCTCCACCGGCAGCAGCCACGACAGCGAGGTCAGCGCCATCACCTTCCAGCCGCCGCCGCGCATCAGGAACTTGCGCGGATCGGCGGTGTCGACGAGCTGGAGCGGCCAGGGATCGAGGTGGTACGCGCCGTCATCCCAGCGGATCGCGCGCACATGGCCGTCCCGGATCGGCTGCCGCAGCGCCTCGGCGACGCGGACCATCAGCAGCAGGTTGCCGTTCGGCAGCCGCGTCATCCCCGGATTGAACGCGCCCAGGACATAGGTCTCCTCCCCGACATGACCGGCGAGCGGCGAGCGCGAGAGATCGACATTGTCGGGTGTGAAGATGAGATGGTCGAGGGAGAACGTCACTCGCTCACTCCGCCGTCTGGGCTCGGGGGACAATGGTCAGCTGCTGCACCACCGTGCGCGAAGGCTGAGTGAGCAGATAATGAACGCCGACCGCGATGTCCTGCGCGCGCAGCGTCTCCTCCTTCGCCACCTTCTCCTTCTGCTCGGCGTCGGACACGTCGGGCTTCGGGAAATCCGCCTTGGTCTTGCCGGGCTCGACCAGCGAGACGCGGATGCGATCGTCGCCGAGCTCGCGGCGCAGCGCCTCGGAGAAGCCGGCGATCCCCGCCTTGATCCCGGCATAAACGGTGGAGCCGGGCCCCAGGACATGCGCGCTCATCGATCCGATCAGCACGATGTCGCCGTGTTCGATCCGCTGTGACGCGTGCTTGGCGCCGAGCAGATAGGCGGTGAAGTCGACCGCGATCGCCTCGCGGATCTCGGCCTCGCTCATGTCGGTCAGGCCTTCCGCCGGCACCGCGGCGTTCATCACCGCGATGTCGAGCCCGCCCAGCGCCTCGGCGGCGGCATCGAACAGTCGCCCGGTCGCCTCGGGATCGACGAGATCGATGCTGATCCCGTCGCCCTCGCCCACCGCGCGGATCGCCGCCAGTGCGTCCTCCAGATGCTGCGGATCGCGCCCGCAGACGAACACACGCGCGCCCTCGCTGGCGAGCAGCACCGCGATCGCCCGGCCGATGCCGGTGGTGCCGCCGGTGATCAGCGCACGGCGGCCCTTCACGCTGGTGACGGGGGTGTGGGCGGCGGATCGGATGTCGGTCATGGGCGCTCCCGCGGGGTTCGCGCCTCCAAGCGTCTCAGGAAGTGGCGGGTTCCGCCGCCCTGATCGCCTTGGCCAGCAGCCGCTCGATCGGCCCCTCCAGGGCCGGCTCGGTCAAGGTTGGCGCATGTCCGACCCGCGGCACGGTGGCGAGTTCGGCGTCGCCCAGCGCGCTCACCATGCGTTCGGCGATTGCGGCGGAGAGGATGTCGGACCGCTCGCCGCGCGTCACCAGCACCGGCACCTGCCGCAGCGCCGCCAGCGCGCGCCACATATCCGGCCCCGCCTCGTTCCCCGGCACCCGGAAGGGTTCGGCGATGCGCAGGTCATAGTCGAGCACGACGCGGCCGGCGCTGTTCAGCCGGTAGAGCCGCTTGGCCATCGCCAGCCAGTCCTCAATCCCATAATCGGGATAGACGTCGGCATTGCCCTCCTGCACGCAGCGCGCGGCGTGCATCCAAGTCGGCCAGGTGGAGGACCGGCCGACATAGCCGCGGATGCGCGCCAGCCCCGCCGGCTCTATCTCCGGTCCGACATCGTTGAGCAAGGCGCCCGCCACAACGCCCTGGTGCATGCCCGCGAGCAGCATGGTGACGATCCCGCCCAGCGAGGTGCCGATCGCCACGAACCGCTCGATCCCGAACGCGCGCAGCATCGCCTCCACGTCCTGGACGTAGGAGAGCGGGACGTAGCTCATCGGGTCCTTGGCATAGCCGCTCTCGCCCCGCCCGCGCAGGTCCACCGCGATCACCCGGAAGCGCGGGGAGAGCCGCTCGGCCAAAGCGGCATAGTCGCGCGCGTTGCGGGTCAGGCCGGGCAGGCACACCAGCGGCAGCGGCGCCTCGCCCGGATAGTCGCGCGCGTGGAGGCGCAACCCGTCGGGCGACCACCAGATCCTGTCTTCATACGTCGCCATGGTTGCGCCTCATCTACAGGCGGCCCCATATCGCGGCATGCCCTTCGACCCGCAAGCATATCGCCCCGAGACCGCACTGCTGACTTTGGGCGACGGCTTCTACGATGCCGTGCAGGCTGCGGACTTCCCGGAGACGCGGCTGCGCTTCCGCAACGATCGCGCCGCGGCGGAGATCGGCATCGCCGGCCTCACCGATGCCGAATGGACCCGCCATTTCGGCCGTTTCGATCCCCTCCCCGGCTCGCTGCCCCAACCGCTGGCGCTGCGCTACCACGGCCACCAGTTTCGCCAGTACAATCCCGACATCGGCGACGGCCGCGGCTTCACCTTCGCGCAGGCGCGCGACACGAATGGGCGCCTGATGGACCTGGGCACCAAGGGCTCGGGCCAGACGCCGTGGAGCCGCTTCGGCGACGGCCGGCTGACGCTCAAGGGCGGCGTGCGCGAGATCCTCGCCGCCGAGATGCTCGAAGCCTTGGGCGTCCCCACCAGCCGCGCCTTCAGCCTGATCGAGACCGGCGAGCAACTGGCGCGCAACGACGAGCCCTCGCCCACTCGCTCCGCCGTGCTGGTCCGCCTCAGCCACGGCCATATCCGCATCGGCACCTTCCAGCGCCTCGCCTTTGAGCGCGACGAGGCGGGGCTGCGCACGCTGACCCGCTATGTCCTCGCCAACCTCTACGGCGAGTCCGGCGACGATCCGCTCCGCCTGCTCGACCTGGTGATCGGCCGCACCGCCACGCTCGCGGCGCGCTACATGGCCGCGGGCTTCGTCCATGGCGTGCTCAACAGCGACAACATCAACGTGACCGGCGAAAGCTTCGACTATGGCCCCTGGCGCTGGACGTCGAGCTGGGACCCCGCCTTCACCGCCGCCTATTTCGACCATGCCGGCCTCTACGCCTTCGGCCGCCAGCCCGAGGCGATCCACTGGGACGCGATGCAGCTCGCCGTCTCGCTCCGCCCTTTGGTGGAGGCCGAGCCGATGATCGCGCTGCTGGAGACCTTCGCCCAGCGTTACGGCGAGGCGATCGTGGCGGCCTTCCTGTGGCGGCTCGGCCGTACACCGAAGGGCAGCGGCGACGATCAGGCGCTCGTCCAGAGCGTCGAGCGCGCGCTGCGCGACACCGCGACGCCGATCGACCGTTTCTTCCACGATGCCTTCGCGCAGCCTCTGCCCGACGGCTACGGCGCGCCGTGGACGGAGGTGCGCGCCGCCCTCGCCGCCTACCCGCCGCGCACCGCTCGTAGCGCCTTCTGGCACGGAGAACCCTGTTCGATGCTGATCGACGAGGTCGAGACGATCTGGTCCGCGATCGCGCAATCCGACGATTGGGGGCCGCTCCACGCCAAGGTGGCACAGGTGCGCGCTTTCGGCGCGGCGCTGGCCGGCTAGCAAAGCGCCGCCCGTTGATGCAAACGGCTGGTCCGTTCCGGAGTAAACGCCCGGACGAACGGTGGAGTGCATGAGCGTAGCCGAACTGGTCTCCTTCGAACCCGCCACTGGCGCGGAACTGTGGCGCGCCCCGCATGGCGATGTCGATGCGGAGGTCGCCGCGGCCCGGGAGAGCTGGGCGGCATGGGCGGCCAAGCCCGTCACGTTCCGGACGGAGACGATGCGCCGCTTCACCAATGTGGTGCGGCGCAAGGCGGATGCGTTCACCGACCTGCTGGCGCGCGAGACGGGCAAGCCCCTGTGGGAGGCCCGGACCGAGATCGACACGGTGATCAACAAGGTTGAGATCTCGATCACCGCCTATAATGAGCGGACCGCGCGGCGACAGCTGGACAGCCCGATGGGCAGCCGCATGGCGCTGCGCCACAAGCCGCACGGCGTGCTGGCGGTGCTGGGCCCGTACAACTTCCCCGCGCACCTGCCCAACGGCCACATCGTCCCCGCGCTGATCGCGGGCAACGCCGTGGTGTTCAAGCCGTCGGAGAAGACCCCCGCCTCCGGCGCCTTCCTGATCGACTGCTACCGCGAGGCGGGCGTGCCCGAGGGATGCGTCCGCCTGCTGATCGGCGGCCCGGACGAGGGCCGCGCGCTCGCGGCGCACGACGGGATCGACGGGCTGCTGTTCACCGGCTCGGCGCGCACCGGCATCGCGCTCAACCGCGCCTTTTCCGAAAAGCCGGAGAAGATCCTGGCGCTGGAAATGGGCGGCAACAACCCCATCGTCGTGTGGGACACGCCCGATCTTTACCAGGCGGCGGTGCTGATCGTGCAGTCCGCCTTCACCACCGCGGGCCAGCGCTGCACCGCCGCGCGGCGGTTGATCGTCGACGAGGTGCTCGCCGAACCGCTGCTCGCCGAGATCAACAAGCTGCTCGACCGGCTGATCGTGGGCAGCCCGCACGACAGCCCCGCGCCGTTCATGGGGCCGGTGATCGACAACGACACCGCCGACCAGCTGACCGAGAGCTTCCTTGCGCTGACGATGCGTGGCGGCCGCCCGCTGCGCTATCTGGAACGTCCGCAGGAGGACCGGCCATTCCTGCGCCCCGCCATGCTCGACATGACCGACGCGTCCGAGCGCCCGGACATCGAGCTGTTCGGCCCGATCCTCCAGGTGATCCGCATGCGCGACTTCGACGCCGCGATCGCGGAGGCGAACTGCACCCGATACGGCCTGTCCGCCTCGCTGATCAGCCAGACGCCGTCGCTCTACGACCGCTTCTGGTCGGGCATTCGCGCCGGCATCGTCAACTGGAACCGCCCCACCAACGGCGCCTCCTCCGCCGCGCCGTTCGGCGGCATCGGCTGGTCTGGCAACCATCGCCCCAGCGCTTACTACGCCGCGGACTATTGCGCCTATCCGGTCGCCTCCAACGAGGCGGAGGCGGCGCGCGCCGCGATCGGCATTGGACTCAAGGACGCATGAGGAAACATCTGCTCGCCACCCTGACGCTGCTCGCGCCCGTCGCCGCGCATGCCGAAACCGACGAGGCGGTCTGGGTCAACGTTACCGCGCAAGGGGCTATCAAGGACCGGCTGGTCTATTTCGCCGAAGTGCAGCCGCGCGTGAACGACGGTGCGTCCGAACTGCGCCAGCTGCTGCTGCGCACGGCGATTGGCGTGGGGGTGAGCGACGCGGTTACCCTCTACCAGGGCTATGCCCGCGTGATCGACTACAGCGCCGGCGGCGATCAGTTGGAGAACCGCAGCTTCCAGCAGGTGACGTGGAACGTCGCCAAGGGCTCATGGGGCGAGCTCCAGTCGCGCACCCGTATCGAGCAGCGCTTCGTGGAGGGCAGCGACGACGTCGGCGTCCGCCTGCGCCACATGGCGCGGTGGGAGCTGCCGCTGGAGAAGAAGGATCGACCGGTCGGCGCGCTCGCCTGGGCGGAGGGGTTCGTCGCGGTCAACGACACCGATTGGGGCGCGCGCGCCGGCATGGACCAGGTGCGCCTGTTCGGTGGCGCCGAAATCCCGCTGTTCGGCCGATCGACGCTGGAGGCGGGCTACATGGCGCAGATCACCGACCTGCCCGCCGGCCGTTCGCGGGTGCGGCACATCGCGTCGCTGACGTTCCAGCTGCGGCATTGATCGGCCGCCTCATCGCGTCATGCCTTTGTGCCGCACAGGCTGATCAGAACCGGATGCCGGGATACCAGCCGCTTCGAGCGAGGAATGCGTGTGCGTCGCGGACTTCGATGATATCGCGGATCGCCGCACGCTTGTCGGGCGCGCGACGATAATAGCTTTTGGCGATCCGATAGCCGACCCAATAAGCGAGGTTGCCGGACTTCTCCATCGTGCCGTCGTTCAGCCAGCCGGACAGGTCCGTCTTGTCCATGTCGGCGACGAACCGGCGCTCGATCTCCCGTTCACGCCCAACGGCATCGCGGGCAAGCTGCGGATTGCCGAGGCCGCCCGAGATCAACTCGCCGACAAAATCCGCCCCTCCCTCCACCAAGGCGCCCTCCAGGACGGTCCAGCCCGCGTCATTGTCCACCATCTCGGGCGGTTGCTGGACGTGCACGAACTCATGGGCGGCGACGTGCACGAAGCGATCGGCTAGATCCGGCGAGTAGTAGCGGACGCCGCACAAGGCCTCCAACCCGATCTGCAGCCCGTGAACGGGACTCCCGACCCCCACCGGACGTCCCCGCCCGATCGCAACGGTGACCGGCGGGAACCTGGCGGCGGGATAGATCGCCTTCAATCGCTTGAGCGCCGCGGCCAGCCTCGGGCGGGCGCTCGGAAGGACTGCGGCGCACCGCCGGGCGTTCAAGTATAGCTGCGGCTGATCCGCGATCGCCGCCGCGATCCGCTCGGCCGTGGTATTGCGTACACGTGCGAACGTGCGCAGGCCGTTACTTCCTGCGTCCAGATAGTCGTGCTGGATCTGCGCGGCGCTGGGCCGGCGCGCAGTCGCGTCATAGAGGCGGTAGAAAAGGTCGACGTCCGACGTCACGATGCGCACGGCCGGCTCGCGACTCACCGCGGAGCCGGCAGCGAACAGCACCGCCGTCAACAGCACCAGCTTCGCTGCTTTGATCGCCTGCATGGGGCACCTGCACCTGATCGGTTCACGCAATACGTGCCGCACGATTCGTCCGGCTAGCGCGTATATCACCTTTGCGTCGGGCGGCTGATGTGTCGAGTCGACGCTCCTTGAAGGGTATGCGGCGGTCGAACCGACCACGAAGGCAAGGCGCTGCCATATGCGGGCGCAGGTTCCAATCCATGGATGGTTTGGCAAAACGATTGCGTCGGCTGCAGAAAGTGATTGGCAACCGTTAGACAAGCGTCGGGTGAACGGTAAGGGAGGCTTGGTCCGACCCTTAGGAGACTTCCATGCCCTCTGGCCTCGTCGCCCTGCTCGACGACATCGCCGGCCTCGCCAAGCTGGCCGCTGCCTCGCTGGACGATGTCGGCGCGGCTGCGGCCAAGGCTGGCACCAAGGCGGCGGGCGTGGTGGTGGACGATACCGCGGTCACCCCGCGCTACGTGGTCGGGCTCAGCCCCGCGCGCGAGCTGCCCATCATCGGCAAGATCGCTTTGGGGTCCCTGCGCAACAAGCTGCTGATCCTGCTGCCCGCAGCGCTGCTGCTCAGCGCCTTCGCGCCCTGGGCGGTCACGCCGCTGCTCATGCTGGGCGGCGCATTCCTCTGCTTCGAGGGCGCGGAGAAGGTAATCGAGGCACTGTCGGGCGAACATCACGATGCGGTGCACGACGGCGTCATCGATCCGGTCGAGCTGGAGAACCGACAGGTCACGGGCGCGGTGCGTACCGACTTCATCCTGTCGGCCGAGATCATGGCGATTGCGCTCAACGAGGTTGCGGGCGAGCCACTGCTCACCCAGGCGGTCACGCTGGCGCTGGTCGCGGTGGCGATCACCATCGGTGTTTACGGCGTGGTTGCGCTGATCGTGAAGGCGGACGATGTCGGCCTGCACCTCGCCACGGGCCGCAGCGGCGCGCTTGCCGCAATCGGCCGCGGGCTGGTCAAGGGCGTGCCGGTGCTGATGCGCGCACTATCGGTGATCGGCACCGCGGCGATGATCTGGGTGGGTGGCGGCATTCTCCTCCACGGCGCCGAGGTGCTGGGCTGGCCGGCGCCCGCGCACTGGCTCCACCATGTTTCCGAGGTCGCCGGCCATGCCGTGCCGGGCGTCGGCGGCGCAATCGAATGGCTGATCTACGCCGCCGGCTCGGGCGTGGTCGGGCTGGTGGTGGGCGGGGTGATCGCCTGGGCGGTCCATCAGATCGCCAAGGCCCGTGGCGCTCACTAAATCCTTCCCGCTCGCTGGGAGGTGGCAGCCGCAGGCTGACGGAAGGGGGGCTTGCCGCGGGCGACACCGAGGAGGAGAGCCCCCTCCGGCGCTCCGCGCCACCTTCCCGTGAACGGGGAGGATCGGAAAACATCGCCTACGCGACGCCCAATCATCTCTGCATTGCCCCCGCGCGCCGCTCGGCCCATCTGGCGATCATGGCGACCCTTCTCGATCCGGACGCGCGCGGCCGCGTCATCCTCGTCGGCGCCGGCCCGGGCGACCCCGGCCTGCTTACCGTCCGTGCGGTGGAGGCGCTGCGCTGTGCCGATGTCGTCGTGCATGACGGCCTGGTCGATTTGCGCGTGCTGGAGATCGCGCCTGCCTCGGCGCAGCGCATTTCCGTCGCCAAGACCCGCGCCCGCCACACCCTGCCGCAGGAGGCGATCAACGCGCTGATCGTCGCGCATGTGAAGGCGGGCAGCGTGGTGGTGCGCCTCAAGGGCGGCGACCCCTTCATCTTCGGCCGCGGCGGCGAGGAAGTGGAGGCGGTGCGCGCCGCCGGCCTCGCGGTGGAGGTGATCCCCGGCGTCTCCGCGGCACTCGGCTGCGCGGCGGAAGCGATGCTTCCCCTCACCCACCGCGACCATTCGAGCGCGGTCAGCTTCGTCGCGGGCCAGTGCAAGGGGCTGACCGATCAGGACTGGTCCGGCCTCGCCGGCCAGGGACGCACCCTGGTGATCTACATGGGCGTCGCCACCGCCTCCGACATCGCCGACAAGTTGATCGCTGACGGCGTCGCCCCCGACATGCCGGTGGCGGTGCTTGAAAAGGGCACCCTCCCCGGCCATCGCGCGCTCCGGACGATGCTCACCGATCTGGGCGAGATGGTCCGCCGCGAGAAGGTCGCCAGCCCGGCGATCATCGTCGTCGGCGAGGTGGTGGAGCTGTCCGATGCGGAGGACAAGCTGACAAGCTATGCGCGCATCGCGGAAGGGGCAGCGTCTTGAAGATTCTTACCGGCAATGATCTCGCCAGCGGCGACGTGACCTGGTGGACCGGCACCGGCTGGTCGCGCCATGTCGAGGATGCCACCGACGTGGGCGACATGGGCGAATCGATCGCCAAGGCGGAGGAAGGCGCGCGCCGTGTCAACGTGCCCTATGTGATCGACGCGGTGATGACCGGCGAGGGCCCCCGCCCCGCCCACATCAAGGACCGCATTCGCGCGCTCGGCCCGACGGTGCGGCCGGACCTGACGTTGAAGCCTGCCGATCCCGAGGCGGGAAGCTGGGTGATCTAATCTCCCCTCCCTGCAAGGGAGGGGTCGGGGGTGGGTCGAGGCCGGGCGATACGGCTCCTCTCCGAAATGCCAGTGCCGTATCGCCAGGACGCCACCCCCCCCCAGCCCCACCCTTGCAGGGAGGGGAGTGAGGTTCGAGTATGTACAAGTACGACCAATATGAT
>NZ_JBELLZ010000037.1:0-30041 GCF_042096255.1 Sphingomonas sp.
AGCGTCGAGCCCAGCTCAGATGGCGATGCCGCCACCTTGATGCCAGCCTCCTCCATCGCCGCGATCTTGTCCTCGGCGCCGCCCTGGCCGCCCGAGACGATCGCGCCGGCATGGCCCATGCGGCGGCCCGGAGGCGCGGTGCGGCCGGCGATGAAGCCCGCCATCGGCTTCTTGCGGCCGCGCTTCGCCTCGTCCTTCAGGAACTGCGCGGCCTCTTCCTCGGCCGATCCGCCGATCTCGCCGATCATGATGATGCTCTCGGTGGCGTCGTCGGCCAGGAACAGCTCCAGCACGTCGATGAAGTTGGTGCCGTTGACCGGATCGCCGCCGATGCCCACCGCGGTGGTCTGGCCCAGGCCTGCGTTGGAGGTCTGGAACACCGCCTCATAGGTCAAAGTGCCCGAGCGCGAGACGACGCCCACCGAGCCCTTCTTGAAGATGTTGCCCGGCATGATGCCGATCTTGCACTCGCCCGGGGTCAGCACGCCCGGGCAGTTCGGGCCGATCAGCCGCGACTTGCTGCCGCTGAGCGAACGCTTCACGCGCACCATGTCCAGCACCGGAATGCCCTCGGTGATGCACACAATCAGCGGCACCTCGGCGTCGATCGCCTCCAGGATCGAGTCCGCGGCGAAGGGCGGCGGCACGTAGATCACCGACGCGTTCGCGCCGGTCTTGCTCACCGCCTCGGCGACCGTGTCGAAGTTGGGCAGGCCCAGTTCCTCGTGGGTGGTGCCGCCCTTCCCCGGCGTGACGCCGCCGACCATCTGCGTGCCGTAATCCAGCGCCGCCTTGGTGTGGAAGGTGCCGGTCTTGCCGGTCATCCCCTGGGTGATGACCTTGGTGTTCTTGTCGACGAGGATGCTCACGGTCTCTTTGTCTCCGTAGCTTAGTTCAGCGCGTTGACGGCGGCAGATGTCCAGCCGTCGGCGGTTGTCAGACTGACTTCGTGGCGGCCCGAGCGAGTTCGGAAGTCACCGATCCGGGCCTCACCCTTCACCTTAGCGAGCTTCTTCCCGACCTTCTCGGCCTGACGCGGGCTGATGTGCGTCAGCGCAGCGAGGTACTGATCCCCCTCCACGACCATCGCGCAAAAGCCGGCAAAGGGGTTGGCCTTCCGGTCGCCGCCCGTCGGAAGGATCAAAAACCCGCGGCCCGTCTTAAGGGCGAAGATCCTGTTCGGAAGGTCGTCGGAGGCGCTCACCTGGAGCGCACCGGCACCAACTGAGGCCAGCAGCTCGGTGTCGATCAGGTTCTTACCCAGCGCATGCTTCGCGCCCGCCGGAATCTCTCCCGCTGAGCTTTCCCGAACCATCGCCGAGGGGAGCCTGGACACTCCCTGCATGCAGACCGACGCGAACGTGGCCCACGGATCGGCGGACTGCTCCGCCGTCACCGCTTGTGCAAGGAGAATGAGCGAAAGCAAGGCTCAGGCCAGCGAGCTATCGATGCTGCGGCACGCGACCAGCAGTTCCTTGACCGCATCGACCGAGACCTGGAGATTGCCCTTGGCTTCCTCGTCCAACTCGATCTCGATGATCTTCTCCGCGCCGCCCGCGCCGATCATCACCGGCACGCCGACGTAGAGGTCGCTGACGCCATATTCGCCGCTGACATAAGCGGCGCAGGGCAGGATGCGCTTCTGGTCGTTCAGATAGGCCTCGGCCATCGCGATGCCGCTGGTCGCGGGCGCGTAGAAGGCCGAGCCGGTCTTGAGCAGGCCGACGATCTCGCCGCCGCCGCCGCGGGTGCGCTTCACGATCGCGTCGATCTTCTCCTGGGTGGAGAGGCCCATCTTGATCAGGTCGGGCACCGGGATGCCGTTGACCGTCGAATATTGCACCACCGGCACCATCGTGTCGCCATGGCCGCCGAGCACGAAGGTGTTGACGTCCTTGACCGAGACCTGGAACTCGTCGGCGAGGAAGTGGCTGAACCGCGCCGAGTCCAGCACGCCCGCCATGCCGACCACCTTCTGGTGCGGCAGACCGGAGAATTCGCGCAGCGCCCAGACCATCGCGTCGAGCGGGTTGGTGATGCAGATCACGAAGGCGTCGGGGCAATTGTCGCGGATGCCCTCGCCAACCGCCTTCATCACCTTGAGGTTGATGCCGAGCAGGTCGTCGCGGCTCATGCCCGGCTTGCGCGCCACGCCGGCGGTGACGATCACCACGTCGGCGCCGGCGATGTCGGCATAATCGTTGGAGCCGGTGATCTTCGCGTCGAAGCCCTCGATCGGCCCGCACTGGCTGAGATCCAGCGCCTTGCCCTGCGGCAGGCCCTCGGCGACGTCGAACAGGACGATGTCGCCCAGTTCCTTCTTCGCGGCGAGGTGCGCCAGCGTGCCGCCGATGTTGCCGGCGCCGATCAGCGCGATCTTCTTGCGGGCCATTCCAGTCCTTTCCGTAGCGGCGCCGCGCTCACTCAGATTGGGCGAACGCCTGTTGTCCCGCCGGCCTTAGGCCGATCGCCCGGACGGGGCAACCGCTAAACGACGAGATTTGCAGCCATTAATGCGACTGGTTCGCATGAGCAATAAACCTCCGTGCTGGCGGATTCGCGAGAGCCTTCCTAGATGCCGCCGCCATGACAGACACAAGAGTACCCAGCCGCGTCTTCCCACGCGCCAGGCAGGACGCCGAGTCCGCCCGCACCGCCGTCTCCACCCCGCAGACCGAGCATCCCGCCTACAAGCTCGCCTTCCAGGACATGGAGTTCCTGCTGCGCGAGGACCTGCGCCCGGTGCGCTTCCAGCTCGAATTGCTCAAGCCTGAGCTGATCCTCGACGAGGCGCATATCGGCTCCACCTTCGTCTTCTACGGCTCGGCGCGTATCCCGGAGCCGGCCAAGGCACAGGCCTTGCTGGACATGGCCAGCGATCCGGTCGCGAAGCGCCGCGCCGAGAGCCTGGTCGCCAAGTCGCAATACTATGAGATCGCGCGCGAGCTGGCGCGCCTATGCTCGAACTTCCCGCGCGACGAGAAGGGCCTGCGCCACTTCGTCGTCTGCTCGGGCGGCGGCCCCTCGATCATGGAGGCGGCGAACCGCGGCGCGGCGGACGTGCATGCGGAGTCGATCGGGCTCAACATCGTGCTGCCGCATGAGCAGGCGCCCAACCCGTACGTCACGCCCTCGCTGTCGATGCAGTTCCACTATTTCGCGCTGCGCAAGATGCACTTCCTGCTGCGCGCCCGCGCGCTGGCCGCCTTCCCCGGCGGCTTTGGCACCTTTGACGAGCTGTTCGAACTGCTCACGCTGATCCAGACCGGCAAGGTCGCGCCCATCCCGGTGCTGCTGTTCGGCCGCGAATTCTGGCAGCGCGTCGTCAATTTCGAGGCGCTGGTGGAGGAAGGCGTGGTCTCCGAGCGCGACCTCGGCATCTTCCGCTTTGTGGACACTGCGGCGGAAGGCTGGGCGGTGGTGCAGCAATTCTACCGCGAGCGGGCGGAGAAGGAGCCTCAGCCGCCGGCCTGATCGCCCGGCGGCCGGGCGGGCTGCTCGATCCCGGAGATGTCCTTGCGGGAGCTCTCCAGCGCGCCCCGCATGCGCACCAGCGGATGGGTCATGCGGTAAGCGGTCACCACGCTCCACTGCGGCGCATCGGGGCCATCGGCCAGCGCGCGATGGGTCTCCATCCAGGTGCCCGCACCGGCCGCCTCCACGTCTGCGCGCGAGATGCCGTAGCGGAGCAGCCGCCAGTCGACATGGCCCTCGAACCCGTCGCGCACCACCGCACGCAGCAGCTTCTTGGCCCCCCGCGGGGTGAGGAGGTAGCCGTCGCCGCCGGGCGCCGCGCGTGCCGCACCGAGCGCAAGCCGATGCGGCAGGACAGTCCGCGCCGGAACCACGGCCAAACTGTCGCGGTCGCCGTGCGGGTCGGCCATGCGATGGTTGATGAACAGCAGTTCGCAGTCGCTCGGGATCGCAGCCTTCAGCAGCCGAATCAGCCCGGCAGGGCGCACATCGTCCTCAACCACGATCGCCGCCTCCTCCCCGGCCGCGATCGTCTCCCAGGCCTGCACGTGCGCCATGAATGTGCCCAGCGTGCCGGCCTGCACGAACTTGCCGCGCGTCAGGAATTGGCTGGCGGTCCTCGGCATGCCAGGAACAACCCCAGGCGAGCGCGTCAGCCTGAAGTTCTCCGCATGGGCGAAGGCTTCCAGCGTTTGCACCATCCGATCGGCATCGCGTTCCAGGTTGATGACGAGGATGGGAACCGGAAGCTGAGTGAAAATCCTGTTCAAGCTGCGATCCATCGCTATGGAAGTGCGCTCCCAAGCAGATCGCCTCGCCGGTTACCAGTCCGGAAAGGCATAGCTGCGGATCGAGCCGCTGCGACGTCGGGAGGACGGATCGCCTGCCGATGGCGACGGCTGCGAACTGAGAGGAAGGACGGCGGGGATGAGCGACTTGGCACCAGGCGGGCGACTGGCGATTATCCACATCGGTCCGATGAAAACCGGCTCCACCTCGATCCAGACCTGGCTGGCGCGCGCAAGGCGTCCACTGGAGCAGCATGGCGTGTATGTGCCGATGCATTCCAAGTCGACCAATCTGTCCCGACTCTCCCGTACGTTCCAAGCGAGCGCAGGCGAGATCCGCAAGGATCGGGTGCCCGCGAACGCAATGGCCGCCCGCGAGCTCTTGATGGCCGATCTGAAGGCCCTTCCGACAACCGCACATACCTGTGTCTTCTCCGCCGAGATGTTCGCGCACATGATGAAACGTCCGTCGATCGAACAGTTGAAGGAGGCGCTGGAACCCTATTTCGATCGATGGCTGGTGGTCATCTACCTGCGCCGGCAGATAGATCTGGCCGTTTCGCGCTTCAGCACGAGCTCGCGCCAGGGGAGAAAGGCGAAGCTCGCGCGTCCCTTTGACTATGCTCGCGTGTTGCACGACTGGTCCGCCGTATTCGGCCGTGAAGCAATTCGGCCCCGGCTGTATAGCCGCGACGAACTCGTCGATGGAGATGTGGTCGCCGACTTCATCGCCACCGCGGGCCTCCCGCAGATCAGATCACGCGCGCAGGCTCGTGAGCGCAATCCTTCACTGAAGCCCGAGGCACAGGTCTTCCTTGATGCGCTGACCCGGAGATTGAAGGCGGACGGGAGCAGTATTCGCACGATCCAGCAGCGTGGTGCGGTGCTCGGCGCACTGAATTCCCATCACTCCGGACCGGGCCGCCAGCCCCGACGCGAAGAAGTCATCCGCTTCATGGCGCAAGCCGAGGAGACGAACGAGCAGGTTCGGGCCGAGTGGTTTCCGGACCGGCAGGCGTTGTTCGACAGTGAGTATTCCAAATTTCCCGAAACCGATCCGGCCGAGCCGACGGCCGAAAAGCTGCTCGAGGTTGCACTGGACGTTCTGTCCGCGCTGCTCGGGACCGATCGCTCGGCGAAAGGGGCAGAGACGCCTGCTGGCCTCAGGTCCAACCGCGTGAGCCAAGCCAAGGAAGCAACCAAGCGCCCGGCACGCCGAACCGCCAAGCGAGCGGCGCAACAGACATCCGCTTAATGCGCTTGCGCATGCGGTGGGTCGCCGATATAGGCCCGCCACCAAGCTCGCGGCGGCCTCGCCGGCCCGCGACCCTTACTCCGTCGGGGAGTAGCTCAGCCTGGTAGAGCACTGCCTTCGGGAGGCAGGGGCCGGAGGTTCGAATCCTCTCTCCCCGACCATCGTCATCGTCGTTTTCGCCGCATGTTCGTCATCGGCGCCTTGCCCGACGGCAGGTGATGCCCCGATGTTCGCGCGGCGGCGTGCCCGGCTTGTGATCGGGCTGGAATTTGCTAGGCGCGTCGCGGGCAAGCAAGACAGGAACGACGAATGGCGAATGCGGCCGTCTCGGAGCAAACGACTTCTCAGCCGATGCCACCGGTTGGTGCAATCGCACCCGCAGCGCCTCAGGGTACGGTCGTGAAGGTACCCGTAAGGGTCGAGAATGCCACGATAGAGTTCCCCGTCTATCAAGGCGGCACCGGACCCTCCTATTTCTGCCTCGGCGTCCGCAAGTCGGGCAGCACGATGCTTCATCGCATCATGAACTTCCTCGCGAATCGCAACCACATCAACGTTGTGGACGTGCCGAGCACCTTCTTTCGCAACGGCTTCACCGTGGCGCACTGGCAGGCGCTGGACCTCGAACCGCTGCTCGCGCCCGCCAACTGCTATATCGGCTTCCGCACCTTTCCTGACACGATCGCACAGACGGAGGCATATCGCGACGGGCTGAAGGTCTTCATGTTCCGCGATCCGCGCGATGCGCTGGTCAGCCAATATTACAGCGACGCCTATTCGCACGACCTGCCCAAGCAGGACAGCGAAGGGCACGAGCTTTTCCTCAAGAAGCGCGAAGAGGCCCAGCAGGCGGACATCGACGCCTGGGTGCTCGAGAAGGTCGGTGGCATCCGCAAGACCCTAATGTCCTACAAGGACGCGCTGAGCGATCCGAAATGCCTGGTGCTCCGCTATGAAGACTATGTCTTCCAGAAGCGCCGCATGATCATGAAGATCATGAACCATTTCGGCTGGACCACCGAACCGGGGCGCATCAACAAGCTGCTCGCCGAAGTGGACGTTATGCCGGAGGGCGAGGACAAGTCTCGTTTCGTCCGCAAGGTGATCCCCGGCGATCACAACGCCAAGCTGAAGAACGAGACGGTACGACGGCTTAACAAGAAGCTCGCGGAGGTAATGGAACTGTACGACTATTACTAAGGCTCGCACGGCCGGGGGGCGTAGATCGAGACGATGACCAATCTGGTACCCATTGCCATGCCGTTCGGAGAACGGACACTGACCTTCGACGTCAGCGCGCGCCGGGCCGAGCGGGCCTGGTTCGCACTGGGGGTTCGTAAATCGGGCAGTTCCATCTTCAGTTCGATCGTCAACGCCCTCGCACTGTTCAACGAGCTGCACACCGTCGACATCCCCGGCGTGATGTTCAAGCAGGCGGTGCGCTATGTCGAGTGGAACAACCATCCACGCATCGCCGACCTGCTTTGGCGCGGCAACGTCTATATCGGCTTCCGCGATCCTCCCACCGCCTTCTACTCGGATCCGGTGTTCCGGGACGCAAAGAAGATCCTGGTGGTGCGCGATCCGCGCGACGCGCTGGTCAGCGAATACTTCTCCAACGCTTTCTCGCACTCGCTGCCTACGGCGGCAGATGGCAATTCAGTGCTCGAACAGCAACGCCGCCGCGCGCTTCAGTCCAGCCTCGAGGCCTATGTGCTGGAACGGGTGGACCAGCTCAACCGCACCGTCGCGGGCTACAAGCACCTGATCGGCGATCCGAACCTCCTCGTGCTCCGCTACGAAGAGGTGATTTTCGACAAGGCGGCCTGGATCGGCGAGATCGTCCGCCACTTCGGCTGGAAGGCGAGCGACCAGCTCGTCGGCAACATTCTCGGCTGGGCGGACGTGCGCCCGACGGCAGAGGACCCAAAGGCGTTCGTGCGCCGGGTCGCACCGGGCGACCATCTCGACAAGCTGTCTCCCGCCGTGATCGCGCAGGTCGACGCCAAACTGTCGGACGTCTGGCCCGGGCTCGGCTATGCGATCGGGCGCTGAGGGACACGGGGAAGCGAACGTGGCAACCAACCTGAGCACTCCCGACCAAGTCCGGTCGCTGACCCTGGACGACGCGCGCGCGCAGTTCGAGCGGGCGCAGGCCGATCTGGAGGCGGGCCGTCTCGCGGCAGCGGAAGAGGCGCTGGCCGGGATCGTCGCTTCAGGGCATTTCGCCGAATGGGCGAACTTCTTCCTCGGCCGCACGCGCCAGCGCGCAGGCGATCTGCCGGGTGCGCTGGACGCGTTCACCGCCGCTGTTGTGGCGGAGCCGGCGCTGTTCTGGGCACATTACGAGCGGCTGGTCACCGCGCGGATGCTGGGCGCCGACGCGGGCCGCCTCGCTGGCCTCGTCGGGTCGATGGCGGAGCTGGAATGGGAGACGCTGGCACACGGCCATACCGCCGAGATCGAGGCGGTCGCCGACGTGCTGTGGGCCGCGGGCATGCAGCCGCTGGCGATCTCGCTTGCCGAGCACGTCCCCTATCAGCTGCTTAGCATCCGCTGGCGCGAGCGGCTGGCGCATGCGGGCAGCACGCAGGCGGCTCCGACTCCCGACGTCGACACCCCCGCAGGCGTGCCGCAGACCGATCAGGAGGCCGCCGACCTCCTCGTCCATGCCCGCCAGCGGTTCGAAGGCGGGAAGATGCGCGAGGCCGCGGCCTGCTTCGAGGCGCTGGTCGCATCGGGCCGGCTGGCGCACTGGGGCCATTTCTACCTCGGCCGCATCTATACCGGCGAGGCAGACCAGGGCCGCGCGCTGCGCGCCTTCGATGCGGCGCTGCATCTCGAACCCGGCCTGTTCTGGGCGCATTACGAGCGCCTCGTGCTCGTCGCCGCGCTGGAGCCCGACGGCGCACGCCTCGACGAACTCGTGCGCACCTTTCTGGCGCTGAACTGGGAGCCCATCCACGGCAACCACGTGCGCGAACTGGAACGCGTGGCCCATGTCACCTGGGACGCCGAGGCACGCGATGCCGCCGCCCGGCTGCTCGCCAGACTATGGCCCTCCGCGGACCTGCAGCAGCTGGGGCTCATCCGGCTGATCGAAGGGCACGTCGATCCCAAGGTCGCGAGCGAGGCGGCCGAACGGCTCGAAGGCTTCTCCTCGCTGGATGATATCGCGCTGCGCATCCTGTCGAACTACCACCAGCAGCATGGCGACGTGGACCGCGAGGTCCGCATGCTGGAGCGCTCCTTCGCCAGGGCGCCCAAGGATTTCCAGACCTGGCTCGCTCTCGTCCGGGCGCACGCCAAGGCCGGGCGGCGCGAGCAGGCGCTCGCCACGCTCGATCAGGGCGCTTTCGCTCCGCGGCAGAAGCTGTTCGTCTCGCTGATCGCCAGCCTGGAGCTGGGCGATCTGGACGCCGCCTTCCTGGCCTTCCGCGATCATTGCCGGATCTACGCGGAGGTCCCGAAATTTCCCGGCATCCGCATCGCTTACCTCCTCGGTGACCAGTTTGACACCGTGCGCCGCAACGAGGTGCTCGGCATCCTGGTCGCCAATTACGAGGACGATCGCGATGTCGCGCTGGTCCGGATCAACGCGGCGATGCGCGACCAGCGCTGGGACGAGGCGCGCGCCATCTTCGATCGCTTCTTCGGGGAGGTTGCGGACCTGCCCCAGCCGGTGCGCCTCGCCCAGGTTGACATCCTGGCCTATAGCGGCCGCCTGCCCGAAGCCGCCGCGCTGCTGGCGCGGGAGCGGATCGACGGGGCGGTACCCCTGCCATTCCTGCGCTCCACCATCCGCATCCTGTCGGAACTGGACCGGTGGGACGAGGTATTCGACACCGGGGTGCGCCACCTGGCGGACGACCATTCGTTCGAGCATTTTCTCTCGCCGCTGATCCGCGCCTCGCGCAAGTGCGGCCGGGGCGAGGCGCTGCTTGAGGCGCTGCTCGCGCTGCCGCGTCCGCTGAAGCGCCAGCACAATGAGGCGCTGTATGCGGTGATGGAGGATCTTGCCGAGCAGGGCCATGCCGACATCATCGACCGGATCGGCGATCTGCCGCTGCCCTATGAGCGCGAGCATCGCATCCAGCTGAAGCTGCGCGGCATCGCCGGCTCCACGCCGGTCGCTAAGGACCTGTGCATCTACTATTGTGCGGACAGGAACTACCTGCTGCCCGCGCTGGTCTCGCTCACCGCCTTGGCGATGAGCAACGTCTCGATTACGCGGCGAGCGGTGTTCCACCTCGTGGTCGACAGCGAGGTGGTGTCGATGGCGCAGGCTTGGGGCGGCGCCATCGCGCGACGACTGGGTCTCTCGCTGGAGGTGACGGATGCGTCCACCATCGTCTCCTCTGCCGATCGGCTGCGCACCAGCTACGGCATCTTCACCGGCGGGCAGAGCCTCGCGCTCGCCGCTTACTACCGCATCTTCTTCGCGCGCTGGCTGTGCGACCAGCACCGCTACAGCCAAGCGCTGTACATCGATGCCGACACGATCGTGCGCAGCGGCCTGGATGAGCTGATCGTCTCCGACCGCGAGGCGCCGCTGCTCGCCCGCTACGAGATCGAGCGCCCTGAGGTGCGGCACGCCACGGAGGTGCACCAGCTCAAGGGACGCTATTTCAACAGCGGCGTGCTACGCTTCGATCTGACCGATCCCGAGCTGCCGGGGCTGCTCGACAAGGCCATCGCCGCCGCGATCGATCCTGAGGTGACGCTGATCTTCCAGGATCAGTGCGCGCTCAACATCGCCTTCGACACGAAGATGGCCGAGCTGCCGGAGCGCTTCAATTACTTCAATCCGCCCAGCGTCTCGGGTGACGGCATCTCCGCGACCGACGCCGTGATCGTCCACTTCCTCGATCGGCCCAAGCCTTGGGACAGCCTCTATCGCCGACGTGCACGAGAGTGGTTCGAGTGGTATGATCTGGTGCAGACGCTGCGGCAGAGCGAAGGAGTCGCCTGACCGGGCGCGCTTAGGAGTCAGATCATGGGAATGCTCACCCGGTTCGACCTGTCGACCACTTTCACCCAATTCTTCCTAGTCCTCACGGTCGTGCTGGTGCTGGTCGGCGTGCTGATGACGCGGATCGCTCCGAAGAAGCGGCGCCGGCAGCGCGGCAAGGTAGACGATCGCTTCGTCAACCGCGAAGGTCAGCTCATCGAGTGACGATCGGCGGCAGCCGACGACAGGTCGGCCCCGCAAGCGTCGTGATCCCATGGTCGGTGAACGCACGGCGCAGCGTCTCGCGGCCGCGCTCGAACGAATAGGTCGCCTCCACGAAAGTCCGCGCGGCGTCGTGCATGCGGGTCCACCGCTCCGGATCGTCGTATAGTGCCGCGATCGCGTCTGCCCACTGGCGCGGGGTCTCCGCGATCAGCGCCTCCAGCCCGTCACGCACGCCGGTGCCCTCGGCCGCGATCGGCGACAGCACCGATGGTACGCCGCTCGCCAGCGCCTCGATCACCTTGCCCTTGATCCCGGCACCCGAGCGCAGCGGCGCCACGAACACACGCGCGCGATCCAGTGCCCGGTCGACCGTCTCGATATAACCTTCCAGCACCACGTCCTCGGCCGCCAGCGTCGCGAACTCCGGCGGAATCGCGCTGCCATAGATGTGGAAGCGGATGCCGGGGCGGCTCACCCGCAGCAGGGGCATCACCTCGCGCACGAAAAATTCAACGGCGCGGCGGTTGGGCGGGTGGCGATAGCCGCCGAGAAACGCAACTCCCTCCCGCGCCGCATGGTCGGGCCCGGCCGCGCGTGGCTCCACCACCCAGGGGCAAAGCGCGACCTTCACCTCCTGCGCGTGCGACTGGATGACCGCATGCTCGACCGGATTGTACGACAGGGTCAGGTCGACGCTGCGCATCACCGCCAGCTCGGCCTCGCGCACCGCCTCCGCCTCCTCGCGCTTGCCTTCGCCCGGCGCATCCATCGCGTCGCGCATCGCGCGCAGGAAGTGCAAGTCGGCGTTGTTGAACACCACCGGCACCCCCGGATGGTGCCGGCGGATGTCCGCCATCACCTCGGCCGCCACCGAATATCGGGTGATGTACACTAGGTCGAAACTCGCGACATGCTGCGCCAGATACTCGGCCGCGCTCAGCCAGAACGGCGCGTGGATCGCCTCCACCCCCATCGCGGCAAGCAGGTCGTTGTACCGCCCCAGATAGGCGAGGTTCAGCGGCAGGAAAGTGGGGCGGTAGCCGAGCGACTGGAGGAGGCGTAGTTCCTGCACCGCGGCGTGGTGCCCGGCCGAGCGATCGGGCTGCGGCACCTCGGTATCGATCACCAGCACGCGTCGGGGATAGCTCCGCTCAACATCGATCGCCCGCCCCACGCCGGAATCGCCATGCGAGCGGATCGCCGAAGCCCAGCGCTCGAGGAACTTCGGCTGGTTGATCGCCTGGAAGCGCTTGATGCCCTGCGCAGCGATATCCGTGCCATTGGATACGCCCTCGTAGTGCAGAATCTCCGCCAGGGGCTGGTAGATCACGCGCAATCCGCGGGCACGCACACGGAAGGCGAGATCGGTGTCCTCGAAATAGGCTGGCACGAAGGCCCGGTCGAACCCGTCGAGTTCCTGCCAGAGGGTGCGGGGCAGCATCAGGCACGCGCCCGAACAATAATCCGTGTCGCGCAGGAAGTTGTAGCGCGGGTCGCGCGTGCTCCCCAGCCGGCCGTGGTTGGCAGCGCGTCCGTCGCGCCACACCAGCCCGCCCGCTTCCTGGAGCCGTCCGTCGCCATAGATCAACTTGGCACCGACCAGCCCGACATCGTCGTACAGGTCGAAAGGCTCGCGCAGCCGATCCAGCCAGTGCGGCGAGACCTCCGTGTCATTGTTAAGCAACACGACGTAACGGCCGCGCGCCACGGCGGCGCCCGCGTTGCAGGCCTCCACGAAGCCGCGGGCGGTCTCGTGCCGCACGATCCGGACGCCCTGCACGATCGCCGTTAGATCGAGCGTCGGGTCTGAGGAGCCGTCATCGACGACAATCACCTCCATGCTCGCGTCATTGGGCATGAGCGCCAGCGAGGCGAGGCACCGATAGGTGAAGTCGACCTTGTTGTGGACCGGGATCACCACGGAAACGTCCGGCGACGCGACGTCGGGGAAGCGCAGTGCGGGATAGACGCGATCCAGCCCGGCGTGGCGCGCGCCCTCCACGAGAAACGCGTGCGCCGCCTCGATCGTGCGCCAGTCGGCCGCCTCGCCTCGTCCGGCCTGTTCCGCGAGCGCGGCATAGCGCCAGTCGGCAACCGGAGACAGCTTGGCGCGCAGCGCGCGCCCGGCATGGTCCTGCAATACCGATCCTGGGGTCACCCAGGCAGGGGTGATCACCGCCGCGCGTGCGATCACCTGATCGCCCGCCATGACCTCGAACGCGTGGGGTCGCCCGTCGCAGATCCGATCCGGCAGGCGGAACGCGAAGGATCGCCGGCGTCCCGTGCCACGCGGCATGGTGCGTGCGACCTCCGCGCCATCCTCGATCAGGGATACCGCCAATACGCCGGACGCGTCCGGCGGAAGGTCGATTATGCCCTTGAGGAACGGCTCGGGCCCGGTGGGCAGGGCCAGCGGCGCCGCATCGATCGGGCCCTCGCCATGCACCGCGCCCTGGCCTCCTATCGCCAGCAACTCGCGCTCGGCATTGCCGGTGGTGTCCGTCGCGGCGCTGCGGAAGTAGAAATCGGCGGCGGCATCGGGACGGCCGATCGCCTTCATCAGATGTCCCAGGTTCAGCAGCAGGTCGGCATCCGAGGGGCGCAGGTCCAGCGCGCGCAGATAGGCCTGTTCGGCGCCGGTCGGATTGCCCGCCTCCTTGGAGACATGGCCCAGTTGCACCCAGATCGGAAAGGCCTCCGGGTTGAGGTCCAGGAACGCACGGTAGTGGACGCCCGCTTCCACCCACTCGCCCCGATCGCGCGCGCGGTCACCCAGCAGCTGGAACTCGCCACCGCGCACGCCGGCGCCCCCGCCGATCGCCTTTCGCAGGCGCGCGGGCAGCCGCCGCCTCATCTTGCCAGCCCAGCTCATGGATCAGCCGATCGCCTCGGGGCGCCAGGCAGCCTCCTCCTGCGCCTCGCGGCGGGAGGGCATCCACGGTCGGTCGCGACCGGTGCGATCGATGTGCCGGACGATCTCGACCATGGAGGGCTCGCGCAGCGTCTCGAACGGCGTACCGCCGCGCGACCAATAGGGGCTGACCCCGATGTCCTCGATCAAGCTTGTTCCCCATCTCCGCATCAGGTCGGCACGCTCGCTTTCATCAAAGGCAACATCGGCCTTGGTTGCGTTCATTCCCCGCGTCACCGATTCGAAGTGGATCGCCTCGATCCCCGGCTCGTAGCGGATAACCAGCCCCCGCTCGCGGAGCCGTAGGCAGAAGTCGAAGTCGCTGTGCGCGATCTGCATGGTCGTGTCGATCCCGCCGATCGCCTCGAAATCGTCGCGTCGCACCGCCAGGAAGGCCCCCGTCATCGCCACCGCCGCGCGCGGCACCACAAGGCGGCGGTTGGGGCCCGGATCGGTCGCCGGAACGCCGCGCCCCTCGTGCTCGGCATGATTGGGCGTCATGCCGAATACGATCCCGCCATGCTGCACCGTGCCGTTGGGGTAGAGCAGTCGTGCACCGACCGCTCCCACCGTCGGATCGGCCAGCGCAGCGAGCAGGATGTCGTCCCACCCTTCCGACAGCATCTCGATGTCGTTGTTGGCGAAAACGATCACGGGTGCGTCGCTGGATCGCGCGCCTTCGTTGCTGGCCAGACCCCAGTTGAACGGGCGGTCAAAGGGATAGCGCCGTGCCGCGCCGCCGCGCTCCAGTTCCTCCATCAGGGCCAGGGCGCCCGGATCGGTGCTGCGATTGTCCACCACCACGATGTCCAGCCGGTCGGGCGTTCGCGCCTTGCTGCGCAGCGTGCCGATCGCGCGGGAGAGCAGGTCGGCCGCGTCCCGGCTCGGGATGACCACCGCGACACGATCGTCACCCGGCGCACGGATCGCCACCTCGCTCGGCCTTGTTGCCGGCCCCAGATATCCCGGCTGCCCGTCCTTCAAGGTGTCCTTGCCCCCCCGCGCCGTCAGCGGCAGTTCCAGCCGGGTGGCGAGCAGGCGCGGCACATGCGGGATCCGGCCGTTCGCCGCGGTGATCAGGGCGCGCTGGTTTCCTTCCCCGCCGTCGAAGGTCATTGCGGTGCGCGCGACCAGCCCGGCGGAAGCCAGCACCGCCGCCGGGGCTGGCACCATCGTCAGCATCGCTTTGTCCAACGTGCCGTACAGCCAGGGATCGGCGCGGAGGTGACCTTCGTCGACTTCGGCGACGCCATGATCGTGATCGGCGAAGACGAGTTCCGCCGCGCACCGCTCCCCCGCGAACACCAGCCACGCCAACCCCACCGCATCAACCATCGTCCCCGCGGTGATCCACAGGCTCCACGCGGCGTCCGGTCGCTCGAACCGGTCCTCGCCCACGAACCGGAATCGCGCATCGACATCGGCGAAGCTGGCGACCGGATGGTCGAGGATCGCAGCTGGCGCGACCACAGTCGCGTGCCATTCGGGAAGGGTCTGTTCCTGGAGACTCCTCAGGGTCTCGCGCAGCAGGAACGGCGCGGCGTGGCTCGCATCGACCACGATGGCAATGGGCGAGTCGAGGCGGACGGGCCGCGGCGGCGGCCGCAGCGGGTGATCGCGGCGGAAGCGATCATAGGCTGCCAGGGGATAGGTCGCGCCCCCGACCAGGTCGGCGATGCCGCGGCGGGCATCGTCGGCGAGCTCCGCGATCCGGGCCGTCCGCTGCCATTGAGCGGCAGGACGCAGATCCACCTGCTGCCGCGTCGACGGTCTGGTCGCGTCCACAGCAGCGACGGGCACCTGCCTCGCGATCACCGAGCCGACCGCCGCGGCGGCGGACGAAGGCGCGATCACGTCGTTGTCCGGCAGCGGCGGCAGCTCGGGAAGCGTGATCGGCTCCAGGGTTTTGCGGCGCATCCGGCTACTCCAACGTCACCGCCTGAATGGCAGCGACGCGGCTGGCGCGCAACTGACCGCCGGCAGGTGACGCGCCCTCCCGACTGGACTAGGGCTGGCCCTTGATGAAGCCCGCCAAGACCGCGCCTGCGCCTGCGCCTCAGCCCGTGAAGACCTTGGATCCGTTCGGCTACTGGCCGGCGTCGGAAAGCCGCATCGGCGGACTTGGCGGCAGCGCGGCGCCCGCCGATCCCGCCTACGCCTTTCACTCGGTCTATGTGGACATAGGCGGTGGCATTGTCGTGTGCCGCCTCCGCTTCGAGCGATTGGAAGCGACCATCGGCATGCTTGCGATCCACGTCATGGGCCTCGCCCCGGCGGCAGACGCCCGCGCGGAGATGATCCGCAGCTGGACCGCAGACCTGCGGGACGTGGCCGAAAGTGACGGCGTGCTCGAGCTTTCGTTCCAGGCCAGCGCCGGAACCCGCTATGCCGTCGTCGGCCATATCTATGCCGAAAGCGATGCACGCGCGCGCAGCCTCGCCATCGAACTGGAACTCACCCCGGATGCCTCAAGCACATCGGGCCAGGAAGCCGTGCGAAAGTCACTGTTCGGCCGTCGCGTCTTCCGGCGGACGGCAAGAATGGTGGTTCGCACGCGCCCCACTCTCGCGGATCCCGTATGCCAGCCTTGCACCCGCGCGCAGTTCGACGAGCCCGTCTATGCGCGCTGGGCAGCGGAGATGCAGCAGCCCGCCCTCCACGATTCGCGCCAATGGTGTGAGATCTTCATCCTCCAGACGCTGGAGCGCTATGGCATGCTCCGTCCGGGCGCACAGGGGCTCGGCTTTGGCGTGAGGCCCTGGACGGGGCCGGCGATCATGGCGGCACGGGGCTGTTCGATCGTGGTTTCCGATTTTGGAGGATCGGAAGGCGACGCAGGCAGGGCCCAGCCGTCGGCAGTGAGTGCCTTGCTGGAGGACCTGCGCTTCCCTTCGATCTGTGCGGACGACATTTTCGACAGGCAGGTCAGCACCCGGACGATCGACATCACCAATCTCGGGCCGAAGCTGAGCGGTTTCGACTTCGCGTGGTCGGCCGGCGCGCTCGAACATCTCGGTTCGATCGCAACGGCCCAGGCCTTCATGCGAGATTCGGTGGGAACCCTCACCCTGGGAGGCATCGCGGTGCACACCACCCTGCTCAACATAGGATCAACGATGGACACGGTGGACGACGCCAGCACCGTGCTGTTCCGCCGCCAGGACATCGAACGGATCGCCGTCGATCTCGTCTCACGCGGCCATTATGTCGCTCAGCTCGCCTTCGACCTGGGCGATCCGCCGATCGAGCCGGAAAGCGGCGCGCTCCTCGCGCCAAAGGATCCTGAACTCGCCGCAGCGCTGGACGAGTTGGGGGCGATCCCCTTCGGCCTTATCGTTCGGCGCGGAGATCGCTGACCGCATCGACCAGATCAAGCACGAGTTCGATATGCTCGGACCAGCTCACCGGCGACCAGCCGAGCATCCGGTCCAGCTGCGCCGCGCGCCGAGGTGATCCCGGCGCAGCATAGTCCAGCACGGCGGAAAGCCAGCCGAGCCCGTCGATGGGATCGAGATAGTCGGGAACGTCGCCGCCTACCTCGCGCAGCGCTTCCAGGTCGCTGGCGATCACCGGTACGCCTGCCGCCAGCGCCTCGGCCACGGGCATGCCATAACCCTCGGCGAACGAGGGGATCAGCACCGCACGGGCACCGGCGAGCAAAGCATCCAGCTGGCGATCGGAGACGTCCGCCGCCTCCTCGACATGCCCGGCCAGCACGACGCTGCGCTCCAGCACGTCGATGACATTCTCGTTCTCCCACCCACGGCGACCGACCAGGACGAGACGCGGGGCCTCCGGACCGAGTTGCTCGACCAGACGCCGCCAGACGTTGAGCAGCAGCAGGTGATTCTTGCGCGGCTCGATGGTGGCGATGCACAGGAAATAGGGCCGTTCGTTGACCGGCTCGGCCGCGCGTCGCACCGGCACCCCGCCCCATTCCACGCCGAGGTGCGCGACGCGTGAGATGCGGCGCCTGTCGGAGGTGAGATGCGGCGCGATCGCGTCCAGCGTCGCCTGCGAGTTGCCGATGATCCCGTCCGCATAGAGATCGATCGCGCGCATCCGCCGGGCATGCTCCGCCGCACCGTTGGGTCGTGCGAACTCGGGATGCGTCAGCGGGATGACATCATGCACCAGGCACACGAACCCGGCCCGCTCGGTCTCGAGAATGCGGCTGACCAGGGCCTCGTCCTCCAGATGATGGGGCGATGCCTGAAGGTAGATGCGCGGCCCTTCCGCGAACGGCACCGCTCGTGGACGCAGGCTGAAAAGGTGACGAATCGCCTGCGCGCGCACATCGGCGGGTGTGGCGATGTCGCGCGTCTGCCAACGCGCCTGGGTGAATGACAGGAACTGGCGCACCGCCGCGAGCTCCAGCCGCCCGTAATAGCCGCCCGCCGGATGAACCGCGGAAAAGCGGAGCCGCTCCGGCACGCGGGTCAGCAGTTCCATGGCATAGGCCAGCTCTACGCGGTCGATACCGGTCGGCGTGGTATGATAGGCGCGGCTGAGCAGTCGCGACAGATCGAACACGATCCGCGACTTGCGCCAGGCCGGCCGGCGACGGCGCGGAAGCAGCGTCCGGCTGAACAGCATCTGCGCCGGCGCGGTGAACGGCTTTATCGCCAATGCGCGATCCGCACGATTTCGGCAGGCGCCGCCGGCGGCGCGGTGAGGCGCGGAATGGCGTTCTCGACAAGCATGGCAAGGCCTTCCTCGCTGAGGAAGCTGCCACGCACCAGCGACCTGTCGATGATTACCCGGCGAACCGCGCTCCACAGCGCGGGTTCGGGCGGCTGGGGCTCCGCCCAGAAAGCGTCAAGTGGCCCTTGATGAACCACGCCGGCAATATCGTACACCGCGTGGCCGAGCACCGCGACGGGTTTGCCGAGGTTGAGGGCGAGGGTGCCGGCGGTGCTGTTGACCATCACCGCACCGAGCGACGGCGGCAGCACGTCCGCGATATCGCCGTCACTGATGTAGTGGACCCGCTCGGCGACACCGTAACTGCGTGCAAGTGCGCGGGTGATCCGTCGCCATGGGACCAGCCCGGCATCGAGCGGGTGGCGCTTGACCAGCAGGTGCACATGCGGCGGTGCAGCCTTGGCGAAGCTCTTGATTATGAATCGCAGCGCCGCGCGCATGTCCCCGAACGGGGAATGAACGCGAATCTGATAGTCGGAGTTGAGCTGGAGCGGCAGCAGGAAGAAGGGCTTGTCGCCCAACCTTGCCATGGCCTGCTCGGACCGCCAACGCTCCATCCCGCCCATCGCTGAGCGCAATAGCCAGCCGAGTCCTTCGGTCGCGGAGGAGAGCGGCCGGTGATTGCGGTAAAACGGAAACAATGGCTTCTGGATCGCGGTGGCGAGCAGATGGCGTACCGTTTCGCTCACCCGGCGGCGAAAGCTCGATGGCACTGGCGGCAGCACAGGCATATCGGGGAGACGCGCAGCCTCGGCGCGAAACCAGTTGGGATCGCGCGGCATCGGCGAGTGGCCGTTCACCCCCCCTTCCTCGAGCGTCATGAAGTCTGGGCGAAGATACCCTTCCTCGACCACATGGACGCGCACGCCACGCAGCTGCGCCATGCCGTGCGCGCTGGAATGGGCCGGGCGGCAATCCCCGAACAACACCAGATCGGTGACCTCATGATCGACGATGAAGTCGTCGAAGAACGTGGGCCAGTTGCGGCTCGTACCCCGATAGTTCGTAGCCGGTCCCGGCCAATCGTGCCGGTCGCCGCCGCACAGGTTGATACGAAATACGCGGTGACCGCGCGCGGCGAGCGCGCCGCCCAACCGTGCAAAATAAGACCCATGAGGCCCTTGCAGAAAGAGAAAGGTCCTCACCGGCTCGGTCATGCGCGCGCACGCCCCGTCATTCTGCGGCCGGCGCCCCAGACACGCCGAAAGCTGTTCACCAGCGTCGATTGCGGCTGCGCCGAGGCGAGCCGCCGCACCAGGACCTCGGCCGTACAGGGAAGCAATGTCACCGGATCGCGATAGCGCGGTGCCAGGATCAATGCACCTGCCACGAGTTCATCGAGCGAGAGGCGGCGACCGCGTCGCGCGGGCGTGGGGGCCAGATCGGTGGTCAGGCCCCAGCCGGCATAGAACGGAACGCCATGCACCGTCACCCGCCGCCGTCGCAGCAGCGCTTCGAAGCCGGTGAGCGACGAGAGGACGTGGACCGCGTCACACCGCTCGATCAAGTCGAACAGCGAGCCGCCGGCCACCACTCGATCGACAAGCCCGGTCGCGACCGGGTCCGCGATGCGACCGCGGCGGAGCCCGGCGGCGACGTCCGGGTGCGGGCGATAGAGGATGAAAGCGTCCGGCTCTTCCGCGCGCACGCGTTCCAGAAAACGGGCGTTACCGGCTACCCCGGCGCCTCCATGAACCACCGATAGGTCATCGTCGACCTGCCCGATGGCGAGTACCAGGGGGCGATCGACGGGCAAGTCGAGCGACGGGCCAGGTTGATCGACGCCATATTTGCCGAGGCGTGCCGCGACGATCGCGTGCCGCAAGCTCCGCGCGCGCTCCAGCAGCGCTTCATCGAAATCATGGCTGGCAAGCAGGCTTTCGAGCTCGCTTGGCCGCGCCGGATCGAAATAGATGCCGCCGCTGCGATCGACCAGGATCGACATGGGGGGGCGACACTCGGCCCCGAGGCCGCTCGATCGGATGAAGCCGTCCTCCACCGCCCACCCCAGGGCGCCGGCTCTCGCGGCGAAACCCTCCGGAACGCGCGACGGCCAGAAGGCGACCGCTCCACCACGTGACAGCGCCCGATCGGCGGAGGTGAAGACCGGCATGCGATCACCGTTCCAAAGGAACTGGCCGATCGCCTCGCGCTTCCACTGCGCCATGCCTGCCGCGGCCCTGATCGGCCGGTTGGCATCGAGCGTGCGGCGCCAGTCGCCAAGGATCGCCACGACCGTCCGCGGATCGGCCGGACTGCCCGTGAACGGGTCGCGGTAAGCGGCAGATGCGAGCCGATCGAGAGTAGCCGAGCAAATCGTATCGCCCGGGATGATGCTTCCAGCACCGTCGCGAACCTCGGCACCGCTCAGCCAGGCGGCAATCGCCTCGTCGGAGCCAGGGAAATCGACATGGACCATGCCCCGGAACTGCCATGGGTCCTCGACGGAGGACCAGAAAGCGCCGCCCACCCGTGCCCCGCGTATCGCATCGATAAGTCCCGCACCGTCGCTGATTGGTGTCCGCCCCGGCAAGGACACGGCCGCCACCTCCGCTGCTACCCAGGGAAAGGGCGGCGAGCGCAGGAAGGCCATGCTAGCATCCACAACCGGCACGCGTGTCGGCGGGCCTCAGACGCTATGCTCGCGCACGCCGGCCGCGATGAGCCAGCCGATCGCATAGACCACCATCAGGATCGCGAACACCGTAAGGGTGACCAGCCAGCGCTGCGGATAGGTCGACTTGACCGGCAGGTTGGGCTCCACCACGCGCACCACATAGAGCTGCTGGCGGATCGCCTGCTGACGCGCGCCCTCGAACGCCGTTGCGGCGGCGGCATAACGCTGCTGGAGGAACTCCTGCCGCGAGCGCAGCGCCTCGTAATCGCCAAGGCCCGCGGCGATCGCGCCGTTGTTCCCGGCAAGGCGCGCATTCTCTGCGTTCACCTGCTGCTGGAGCGAGGCGATCTGCTGGCGCAACGCCTCCGTCTGCGGATTGCCCGCACCGATCAGCTGGTTGGTGGTCGAAAGCTGCGCGCGCGCGGCAGCAAGTTCGCCTTGCAGACGCGACACGAGGCCGATCTGCGTGGATGCCGAGATCTGCGGGTCGACATCGCGCTCGCTCTGACGGAAGCTGGTCACCTGCGATCCGATCGAGCGCAGGGACGCCTCGGCTTCGTCCAGCTGCCGCCGCGACAAGGCTACCGCATCGCTATAGGCCCGCCGGTTCATCTCGTTGATACGCTGCTCGCCCAGCCTAAGCAGCTGGGCCGACAGCGCATAAGCGTCGGCAGGGCGAAAGGCCCGCGCGCTCAGCGTGGTGATGCCATTGTCCTCGTCGAACACGACGCTGACCTGGCGGTTGTAAAAGCGCTTCAGGAATTCGGGCGTCGGCCGCTCGACCGGCATGCGGCTAAGCCGGTCCGCCTCCGGGCGGCGGAACATCGCCACCAGATCGATCCGGCGTTGCAGCGCATCCACCGCATCGTGAGAGTTCAGATAGTCAGCGACGCTGAGCGACTCGGCAGCCGCGGACAAAGCGGAGCCGCCGCCATTGCCGCTGAGCAAGGACCCGCCGGAGGTGGGCAGCGACTGGCTCTGCCCGCCCTGCGAGCGGACCAGGTAATGCGCCTCGGAGACATACTGGTCGGCGGCGAAAAAGAACAGGTATCCCCCTACGAGCAGGGTCGGCAGCACCACCACCAGCGAGAACCATTTGTACCGCTTCCACCAGCCGCGCGCACGGTCCTGCATCCGCTCCGCGGGCGAGACCTGCACCTCTGCGGGCGTCATGAAACCGTGCACTTGACCTTCCCCCGATACGCCGACGCAGTACGCGTCACGGCATCTGAATACGCCCGCGGACCACCGAAAGCAAAAGAAGTCCCACCAGCCACAGGCCTAAGATCCAGCAGCCGAGATACAGCGGATCGATGTAGGTGGCTTTCGAAGCGTGGAACCAGCCGTGCCGCAGGGTCTCGAAGATGTGCGGCAGCGGACTCCACATCATGATGTCGCGTACCGGGCCGGGAAGCGCCTCCATAGAAAAGAACGCCCCCGAGAGCGGCATCATGATGTATGTGAAGGGGTGGACCAGCCGGCCAAGCGCCTTGTTCTCGTGCGTGATGCCGCAGATGACGAACGCGCCGCCCATCGACAGCAGAACCATCGCGACCATGCCCACCAACACCACGAGCGGACGCTGCGGCAAGGGCGAAATGCCCGCCGCGATGGCCAGCCCGACCAAGACGAAAAAGGAGAGCCACGTTCCCGCGGTCTCCAGCAGCGCCCGCGCGATCAGGATGTCCAGCGGGCGGATGGTGCGATGGTAGAGCAGCGCGGCACTGGATTCGATCAGTCCCTCCGCGCGGCCGAAAATACTGCGAAAGGTCATGAAGTTGCAGTAGCCCACCAGCGAGAGCGCCACCGGCTCGATGTCACCGCCGGTGATCCGGTGAGCGCGCGAGTGGATCAGCGCGATCATGCTTGCGAGTAGCGCGGGTTCGAGGATCAGCCAAAGATAGCCGATGTTTTCACGGCCGTAGCGCGTGTGGAGTTCGCGCAGGATCAGCGCACCGATCACCCGCCACTGCACCACCAGCGGGCTTGAGCGGCGCTCCTGCCTGGGGGGAACGTCGATCCGTGTTGCCATCGTCACTCCACCGTGCACCTGTTGGCGCGTTAGCGCAAAGGTTCAGACCAGTCGAGCAGGAGCGGCGAGGACGCGCGTGTACACGTCGTGCAATGCGCGCCGATGCCGGTCGAGCGAAAAGCGGGCCGCTTGCCGTCGCCCCGCCGCGGACAGGCGTGCCCGCAGCGCCGGATCCGTATCGATCCGGCGGATCGCCTCGGCCAGTGCGGGAACGTCATAGGCGTCCACCAGAAGCGCCGAATCACCCGCCACTTCGGGCAGCGAGCCCATGATGCTGGTTACCACCGGGGTGCCGAGTTGCATCGCCTCCAGCACCGGCAATCCGAAGCCCTCGTACAAGGAAGGGAACAGCACCGCCTTTGCCGCGGCGGCCAGCTTCATCAGCAGGCGCCGTGGCAAATAGTCCAGCTGCACGATGCGGCGGGCGCCGGCACCGCCGGACCGGCCCACCGCCTCCATGAGCCTTAACTCCTCATCCTTCTGCCACGCCCGCGCGCCGACGATGACGAGAGGTGCGTCGGTTTCGACCGACAAGAACGCCTCGATGAGGCGCGGGATATTCTTCTTGGGCTCGATCGCGCCAAAGTAGAGGAAGAAGCCGCCCTGCCGCAGCCCGAACACACCGGTCACGTCCTCCCCGTCGTTCGCCATCGCAGTCGGCGGCACGGGGGCGTGCTGATAGGTGTTGGTCACGCGATCGGGGCTGGCATCGAACATCGCCAGGATATCGTTGCGGCTCGACTCCGAGACGGTGACGATATGGGCACCGCCGCTGACGCAGCCCTCGATTACGCGGTGATACACGCGCTTGGTGTCCAGCGTCGCGAACGGCAGCTTCAGCGGCACGAGATCGTGAAGCGTGTAGATGTTGCGCGATCCCGCGATGCGGACGGGCACCGGATAGGTCCAGTGCATGATCGCGGGCGGGTCCTCCAACCTCACCGTCAGGAAGCGGCGCTTCGACCGGAAGTACAGGTGCGCCCGCTCGAACAGCAGAGCCGCGCTGTACATCCGGTCGAAACGTGGAAAGCGATCCTCGAAGCCACGGAGTTCGACGAGCCCGCGGTCATGGACCGGATAGAGCGGGAGCCCCTTGAAGAGGGCCCAGCGGTCTATCGTAGGGCGCAGCCACTTGGGGCTTTGCCGAGCGGGCATCCCGCGCCCGATCGCTTCGTAGAGATGAACGTCGCGGATCGTCGGATCGCGCCCCACGGGCACGCCGAAGATCCCGTCCAGCCCGAGCCCCAAGGCGCGGATCGCCTCCGCCAGCGCATTGCCGTAGGTCGCAACGCCAGTGCCGTGAGGAAGCGCCAGATTGTAGCCGTCGATGCCGATCGAGGGTGGCGCTGAAGTCGATGCCATGGCCGCTGATTAGGCCGCGTCCGGCAAATCGCCAGCGATTTCGCCATAGGCGCGGCGCAGCCGTATGCCGAAATCGGCCGGCGAGAAGTGCCTTGCCCGGCGAAGGCCCGCCACGACCAATCCGGCGCACAGCGCATCCTCCCTGTCGAGCCGCGCAATCGCGCCGCCGATCGCCACCATGTCGCGCGGGTCCACCGCCAGCGCCGCACCGCCTGCCACCTCGGCGAGCGCGCCGCGGTCGGAGGTGAGGACCGGCGTGCCGAGCGCCATGGCCTCGATCACCGGCAGGCCGAAGCCCTCCGCCAGCGTGGGAAACACCAGCGCGCGCGCAGCGGCGAGCAAGGAGAGCAGCAGTGGGCGTGGGACGAAGCCGAGCTCGATCACGCCCGCACCACGATCGCCGCGCGGGCTGTGACCGGCGAGCACCAGCGGCCGGCTCGTTTCCGCCGCGCGCCAGGCCGCCAAGATCCGCTCAAGGTTCTTGCGCGGTTCGGTGCTGCCGCAGAACAGGAAAAAGCCGGGCTCCATTCCGGCCGGCAGCGGTTCTGCCGGACTGGCGACCTCCACCGCACTGCCGCAGTCCAGCACCCGCGCCGGCGCGATGTCGAGCGCCGCGAGGATCTCACGACGGGCATGTTCGGACACCGAGGCCAGCCACGCCCCGCTGGCGAGGAGCGCGTCCAGGCGCGCGCGAAAGCCTGCCGCGTTCGTGGTGCCCAGTTCCGGATCGGTGAGCGGAATGACGTCGTGAACTGTGTAAAGGTTTGCCCAGCCGACGATCCGGGCCGGCACCGGCCAGGTCCAGTGCATCACGCCGGGAGGCCCGGGCGCGACAAGCTCCAGCAGCCGTCCCGACGCGTTGAACCGGGCCTGCGCGCGACGGAACACGTCCGGCGCGAACAGTTCTGCGCCGCGGGGAACCAGCGACACTGCACGCGATGTCCGTGCCGCAAGCCAGCGCCGGCCCTGGGCGAACCGACCCTCGACCGACGCAAACCGCCCCCCGGCCCCGTCGCAAAGGATCAGCGGGGGATCGCCGGTGGCGGCCAGCGCCGCAACGACCGTGCGCGCGTAGGTGGCGACGCCCGTCGCCTCTGCGGCAAGCAATCGTCCATCGACGCACACCCGCTTTCGCCCGCCGCCCCGATCCTCTAACACGCGCCCGTTTCTCCTTCCGGTCTCCCAACGCATGATCATCCTGGACAATGTTTCCAAGACGTACCTCGGCCAGAGCGTCGACAATGAGGTGTTGCGCAACGTCAACATGGTGATCAAGCCGGGCGACAGCATCGGCATCTGCGGGGCGAACGGCGTCGGCAAATCGACATTGATGAAGCTGCTCGCCGGGGTGGAGCGGCCGACGAGCGGCAAGATCACCCGCACCATGTCGGTCTCCTGGCCGATCGGGTTCAGCCATGCCTTCCAATCCGCCATGACCGGCGCGGACAATGCCCGCTTCATCGCGCGGATCTACGGCAAGGATGAGGACGCGCTGCTGCGAGAGGTGGAGGAGTTCGCGCAACTCGGCTCCTATCTGCACGAGCCGATCCGCGTCTATTCGCAAGGCATGCACGCGCGGCTCGCCTTCGGTGTGTCGCTGGCTATCCGGTTCGACTGCTATCTGATCGACGAAATCACGGGCGTGGGCGACCTGCGGTTCCGCGAGAAGTCCGAGCGGGCTCTTCAGGAGCGACGGCGCGAGGGGACGCTGATCATGGTATCGCACGATTCGAATGCGCTGTTCCGATATTGCGACAAAGGGGCGGTGGTGTTCGGCGGCGGCGTGATGCTCTACGACACGATCCAGGAAGCCGCGGACGTCCATCACCGGCTGCAGAGCTTCCCCCCGCAGCTGCGGTGAAGATTGTGTTGGCACGGGCGAAGGGATAAGCGCCGCGCTCTCATTGGCGCTGCGGGGCGCGGGGATTGGGGAACGTCAGTTATGCGTAGCGGATCGTGGCTCGGGTTTTCGGCGGCGATGGCGAGCGTCGCGATGGCGGGCTGCTCCACCCTGCCCACCTCCGGTCCCACCGCCGGGCAGATCAACTCGGCGCTGCGCAAGCACAATCATACCGGCTTCACCATCGTGGATATCGATCCGGAGGCGGCGGCGAAGCTCGCCAGCCTGGCGCCCGCAGACGGCGGCATCAGCCGGCTGGTCCGCCCCGGCCGGATCGACACGCTGGGCGCGGGCGATGTCCTGACTGTCGGCGTCTACGAGGTCGGGGTCACTTTGTTCACCGGCAGCGGCGGCACCCCGGCACAGGGCGGCCAGTTCAATCCGTCCGCACGCTCCACCATCCTCGATGACGTACTGGTCAATGCCGAGGGCGTGATCGTGCTGCCCTATGTCGGCAAGCTCCAGGTTGCCGGCAAGACACCGGCGGAGGTGTCGCGCATGATCGAGCGCGGCCTGCGGGGGCTGTCGCAACGGCCGCAGGTGCAGGTGACGGTGAAGGGCAATGCCCACAACGTCTTCTACATCCTGGGCGACGTGCGTACCCCTGGCCGCTTCCCGCTGGCCCTGCCCGAGCAGCGGCTGCTCGACGCGCTGGCGCTGGCCGGTGGCGCCGCGGTGCAGCCGGACGATGCGGTTGTGCGCGTGACGCGTGGTACCGAATCGGCGGAGACCCGGCTGAGCGCCATCGAATCGAACGGGCCCCAGAACATCGCGCTGCTGCCGGGCGACCGCATCCAGGTGTTCACCCGGCCGCGTACCTTCCTCGCCTTCGGCTCGACCTCCAAGGTCAGCCAGGTGCCGTTCAGCGCCAACGAGCTGTCGATGGCCGAGGCGATCGCCCGGATCGCCGGCCCGAACGAGAACAGCGCGGACGCGTCCGCGGTATATCTGTTCCGCTACGACCATACGTCGCAGGCGCCGGGCGGCACGCCGGTGATCTACCGCCTCAACATGCTGCGGCCGGACAGCTATTTCCTGTCGCAGCGGATCGGGATGCGCGACAAGGACGTGATCTACATCGCTGGTGCCGCTTCCAACCAGCCGGGCAAGCTGGCGCAAATCCTGGGGCAGCTGTTCTCACCCATCTTCATGGCGCAGCGACTCACCAACTGAACTTAGCTGCTGCAATCGCGGGCGAATCGGCGTAACGGACCGCCAACGAGAACAAAGCCGACGGGTAGCGCGGCGGGCTGATGTCTGAACGCGCTCCGCCACGAACGGGGACAAAGCGATGAGCACCAAGCCCGACAGCATCCTACCCTTCCGCAAGCGCGCCGGGGGCCCGTCGGTCGCGGCGCGCACCATCGCCATCGCGGTGGGCGGCCTTCGCGCGCTGGAGGCCTCGTTCACCGAACCCGAGTTCGCCGGCGGTTTCGACCGGCTGGTCGAGGCGGTGGCCGACCTGCGCGGACGCGTGATCGTGGCGGGCATGGGCAAGAGCGGGATCATCGCGCGCAAGATCACCGCCACCCTCACCTCCACCGGCACGCCGGCGATGTTCCTGCACCCGGCCGAGGCAGGGCACGGCGATCTGGGCATGGTGACCGGTGACGACCTGGTGCTGATCATCACCCGGTCGGGCGAGACGGCCGAGTTCGCGCCCATTTTCCGCTATTGTAAGCGATTCGGGATCACCCTGGTGACCATCACCGCGCGCCCGAACAGCACCGCCGCTCGCGCCGCGGACTTCTACATCAAGCTGCCCTCCGTGCGCGAGGCATGCCCGATCGAGCTGACGCCCACCACCTCCACCACGGTGCAACTGGTGTTCGGCGATGCGCTGGCGATCGCGCTGATGCACCGGCGCGGCTTCTCGGCCGACGATTTCTACAAGTTCCACCCCAACGGACGCCTCGGCGCCCGCCTGCTCAAGGTCCGCGACGTGATGGCGCGCGGACCCGACGTGCCCAAGGTACGCGCCGACGCCAGCCTGTTGGACGCCACGGTGGAGATGACCCGCGCGCGGCTGGGCGGCACCGCAGTGGTCGATGCCGACGGCAAGCTGATCGGCGCCTTCACCGACGGCGACCTGCGGCGTTCGATCACCGGCGAGCGCAACATGAACGATCCGGTCCGCGAGGTGATGACCGTGGCGCCGCTGTGGATCGGCAAGGACGAGCTCGCCTCGGAGGCGATCCGGCGGATGCACGAGGCCAATGTGCTGATGCTGTTCGTGCAGGATGGCGAGCGACTGGTAGGCGCGGTGCACATGCACGACGTGCTGCGCGCGGGCGTCGCCTGACGATTCTCGTCGCCATCCCGGCGCGGGCGGGCTCCACCCGCCTGCCCATGAAGCCGCTGCTGCCGATCGCGGGCGTATCGCTGCTCCACCGCACGATCGCCCTGGGCCGGCGCGCGTTGGCAGGCACCGATGCACGGCTGGTGGTCGCAACCGACGACCTGCGGATCGCCGACCACGCCGAAGCGGCGGGCTGCGCGGCAGTGATGACCTCGCCCGACATCTCGACCGGCTCCGGCCGGGCGCTGGCGGCGGCGCGCGCTCAGGGCGTGGCACCGGAGATCGTGGTCAATCTCCAAGGCGATTCGCCCTTCCAGTCTCCTGCCGCGCTGGCAGCGATCATCCGCGCCTTGCGCGAGGGCGATGCCGATGCGGCGACCCCGGTGGTGCGGCTGTCCTGGCCGGCGCTCGATGCCTTGCGCGCGCACAAGCAGGCGGCACCGTTCAGCGGCACCACCTGCGTGCAGCGCGCCGATGGCCGCGCCCTGTGGTTCTCCAAGGCGATCCTGCCCGCGATCCGCGGCGAGGCCGACCTGCGCGCGGCGGGTGATCCTTCGCCGGTATGGCGGCACATCGGCCTCTACGCTTATCGCTATTCCGCGCTGCAGGCGTTCGAGGCGGCTGCGCCGACCGAGTTGGAGCGGTTGGAAGGGCTGGAGCAGCTCCGCCTGCTGGAACTGGGGCTGAGCATCGACGCGGTCGAGGTGGCGCCGTCCCGCTTCGACATCAGCGGGATTGATACACAGGCGGATATCGTGCGCGCGGAGGCGCTGATCGCGGAGCATGGCGATCCGATGGACGAGACATCGGCGCTCGCCTAACGGCAGCGCATCATGGCCGACCTCACCCTCTACAACAGCCTGACCCGCAGCCTCGAACGGTTCGAGCCGATCGATCTCGCCAACGTGCGCGTCTACACCTGCGGGCCGACGGTCTATAATTACCAGCATATCGGCAACATGCGCGCGTTCCTGTTCGCGGACACGCTCGGCCGGGTGCTGCGGTGGAAGGGCTGGCCGACCACGCACGTCATCAACATCACCGATGTCGGCCATCTGACCAGCGATGCCGATGCTGGCGACGACAAGATGGAGAAGGCCGCCGCGCGCGAGCAGCGCTCGATCTGGGAGATCGCCGCGCATTACACCGAGGCGTTCAAGCGTGACGTGGCACGGCTGAACATCGTCGAACCGTCACGCTGGTCGGTGGCGACCGATCATATCGCCGAGATGATCGAGTTCGCCGAGCGGATCGCGCCTGGCCATTGCTACGAACTGGCGGACGGGTTGTATTTCGACGTCTCCACCGTACCCGACTACGGTCGGCTGGCGGGCTCCATGGGCGATGAGCGCGAGGGACGGATCGCCGCGGTGGAGGGGAAGCGCCACCCGCAGGATTTCGCGATCTGGCGCAAGAGCCCGCCGGGCGAGCAGCGCCAGATGGAATGGGACTCACCCTGGGGCCGCGGCGCGCCGGGCTGGCATCTCGAATGCTCGGTGATGAGCAAGAAGTATCTGGGCGAC
>NZ_JBELLZ010000038.1:0-29382 GCF_042096255.1 Sphingomonas sp.
TGCGCTTCATCACCTGCGGCTCCGTCGACGACGGCAAGTCGACGCTGATCGGCCGCCTGCTGTACGATTCGAAGATGATCTTCGAGGACCAGCTGGCGACGCTGGAATCCGACTCTAAGCGGATGGGCACGCAGGGGCAGGAGATCGACTTCGCACTCCTCGTTGACGGCCTCGCCGCCGAGCGCGAGCAGGGCATCACCATCGACGTCGCTTATCGCTTCTTCGCCACGGAGAAGCGCAAGTTCATCGTCGCCGACACGCCCGGCCACGAGCAATACACCCGCAATATGGTGACCGGCGCCTCGACCGCCGACCTCGCGGTGATCCTGATCGACGCACGTAAGGGCGTGCTGACCCAGACCCGCCGCCACACCTATCTGGCGCATCTGATCGGCATCCGGAACCTGGTGCTCGCGGTCAACAAGATGGATCTGGTGGAGTACAGTCAGGCGCGCTTCGACGAGATCGTCGCTGACTACCGGGCGTTCGCCGAGTCGATCGGGGTGACCGAGTTCACCGCGATGCCGATCTCGGGCTTCAAGGGCGACAACATCATCGGCCCGTCCGAGAACACCCCTTGGTACACCGGCCCGTCGCTGATCGGGCACCTTGAGACGGTGGAGGTCGACCAGGTCTCCGACCAGGCCAAGCCGTTCCGCATGCCGGTGCAGTGGGTCAACCGCCCCAACCTAGACTTCCGCGGCTTCTCCGGCCTCGTCTCCTCCGGCCGGATCGCGCCGGGGGACAAGGTGCGCGTGCTGCCCTCGGGCAAGACCTCGACGGTCACCCGCGTGGTCACGCTCGATGGCGATCTCGACGAGGCTGTGGCGGGCCAGTCGGTGACGCTGACCTTTGCCGACGAGATCGACTGTTCGCGCGGCGACGTGATCGCGATCGCGTCCGACCCGCCCGAGGCGGCCGACCAGTTCGAGGCGACCCTGGTGTGGATGTCGGACGAGGAGATGCTTCCCGGCCGCTCCTATTGGATGAAGCTCGGCACCCAGATGGTGACCGCCAACGTCCAGGCGCCGAAATACCAGGTCAACGTCAACACGATGGAGCACGTCGCGGCCAAGACGCTGGAGCTCAATGCAATCGGCGTCGCCAACCTGTCGGTCGACCGCAACATCGTGTTCGAGCCGTACGAGAAGGACCGCGATCTCGGCGGCTTCATCCTGATCGACAAGCTGACCAACGCCACGGTCGCGTCCGGGATGATCCACTTCTCGCTGCGCCGCGCACAGAACGTCCACTGGCAGGCGGTGGACATCAGCCGCGAGAAGCACGCCGACCTCAAGAACCAGCGCCCGGCGGTGCTGTGGTTCACCGGGCTGTCGGGGGCGGGCAAGTCCACCATCGCCAATGCGGTCGAGAAGAAGCTGGTGCGGATGAACCGCCACACCTTCCTGCTCGACGGCGACAACGTGCGCCACGGGCTCAACAAGGATCTGGGCTTCACCGACGCCGACCGCGTCGAGAACATCCGTCGCGTCGGCGAGGTGGCGAAGCTGATGACCGACGCGGGGCTGATCGTGATCACCGCCTTCATCTCGCCGTTCCGGGCGGAGCGCGAGATGGTGCGGCAGATGATGGCGCCGGGCGAGTTCCTGGAGATCCACGTCGACACGCCGCTGCGCATCGCGGAACAGCGCGACGTCAAGGGCCTCTACGCCAAGGCGCGCGCGGGCGAGCTCGCCAACTTCACCGGCATCGACTCACCCTATGAGGCGCCCAACGACGCCGAGCTGGTGATCGACACCACGAAGTATTCGCCCGATGAGGCAGCGGAACTGGTGATCAAGCGGCTGCTGGGCGAAGGGTGAGGGTAAATCCTCCCCCTTGGGGGGGGAGGATCAAATCAGAGCACCTTGTCGAGCGTGATCGGCAGGTCGCGCACGCGCTTGCCCGTCGCGTTGTACACCGCGTTCGCCACCGCGGCGCCGACGCCGGTGATGCCGATCTCGCCCACGCCGCGCGCGCCCATCGGCGTGTGCGGGTCGGGCACGTCGGTCCACATCACCTCAATGTCGGGCACGTCCATGTGCACAGGCACGTGATATTCGGCGAGGCTGGGGTTCATGATCCGCCCGGTGCGCTCGTCGAACTGGGTCTCCTCCATCAGCGCGAGGCCAAGCCCCATGATGATGCCGCCGCGGAACTGGCTCGCCGCGGTCTTGGGGTTGAGGATGCGCCCGCAATCGAAGCTGCCAAGGAAGCGGCTGACCCGGATTTCGCCGGTCACCTGGTTGACGCGCACTTCGCAGAACATCGCGCCGTGCGAGTGCATCGACCAATGCTGCGTCTCCAGCGGCTGCGATGCCTCCGCCTCGACGACCAGTTCGTCGCGCTGCGCTCGTGCCAGGATCGAAGCGTAGCTTTCATGCCTGTCCGCATCTTCCAGGCTGGCTAGCCCGCTGCGAAGACCGCCGACCTCCTCGGCCTTCAGCCCCGCCAGCGGCGAATCATTGCCGGCGAGCTGGAGCAACTCGCCCACCAACTTGCGGTGCGCGGCGATCACCGCGGCGCCGATTGCGGCAGTCTGCTGCGATCCGCCCGCAAGCACCGTGCCGGGCATGAAGCTGTCACCATAGCGAAAGTCAACCTGACCCATGTCGAGGCCGAGCCGGTCCGCCGCCACCTGGGTCTGCGCGGTGGCGGTGCCCATGCCCATGTCGTGCGCGGCGACCTCAATCGTCGCATGGCCCCGCCGTGAGAGGGTGATCCGCGCCGCACCGCCCGGCATCCGGTAATAGGGGTAGGTGGCGGTCGCGACGCCGGTGCCGATCAGCCATTCGCCCTCGATCCGGCTGCCCGGCCTGCCACGATCCGCCCAGCCGAAGCGTTCGGCGCCGTCGCGGAACGCCTTTTCCACCTCTCGCGAGGAGAAGGGCGCGCCGGTGACCGGGTCCTTCTCCGGCTCGTTCTTCAGGCGAAGCTCGATCGGATCCATCCCGATCGCCTCGGCCAGCTCGTCCATTGCGCTTTCCAGCGCGAACGTGCCCACCGCCTCGCCCGGCGCGCGCATGAAGGTGTTGGCGAGCATGTCCTGATAGGCCACCTCCACCTTGAGCCGCAGCGATTCCGGCCCGTAGACGCTCATCGCCGGCAGGATGAACGGTTCCGGCATCTGGTTGTGCGGGCTCATCACCACCGTGCCGGTGTGGAGCAGCGCCTTGAGCCGGCCGTCCGCATCCGCCGCCAGCGCCACGCGCTGCTCGGTGGAGGTGCGCCCGCCGACGATCCGGTACACGCCCTCACGAGACAGCATCAGCCGCACCGGTCGTCCCGCGAGCTTCGATGCGGCAGCGGCGAGCACCTGATGGTCCCACAGGCACTTGCCGCCGAAGCCGCCACCGACGAACGGCGAGGTGACGTGGACCTGCGCTTCCTCGATCCCGAACACCTGCGCCAGGCTCCAGGCGGTGTGCGCGACGAGCTGCGAGGCATCATGGACGCGCAGGGTATCGCCCTGCCACGCGACGGCGCAGGCGTGCAGCTCGATCGAATTGTGGCTGTGGCGCGGGGTGACGTAGAGGTTGTCCACCTTGTGGACCGCTTCGGCCAGCGCCTCGTCGGGCTTGCCGATCGTGATGTCCAGCGGGTTGCCCATGAACACGCCGACATCGGTGCCCTTGGCCTTGGCGACCTGGAAGCTGGTCACCGCCTCGTCCTGTTCATAGTCGATGCGGATCAAGGTCTTGGCATGGTCGGCCGCCTCCTGCGTGTCGGCGAGCACCACCGCTATCGGCTGGCCGTTCCAGTGGACCTCCGGGTCCTGCATGATCGGCAGATCCGCGCCGCCGGCGGCCTTGGGGTTGGACATGAACAACGGCACCTTGTTCATGCGCGGCGCATTCAGGTGCGTCATCACCAGCACCACTTCGGGCACCGCCTCGGCCGCAGTCGTATCGATGGATGTGATCCGCCCGCGTGCGATGGTGCTGAACGCGACCGCGGCATAGACCATGCCGTCGATCGGAAACTCGGCCGCATAGGGCGCTTCCCCACGCACCTTCATCGGCCCGTCGAGCCGTGAAACCGCCTTGCCGATATGGCCATGCTGTTCACGGATCAGCGGATCGGGGACGCCCCCCGGAATCCAACTGTCGGGCGCAAGCTGGATCGCCTTGGCCATTGCCGCATTGGCGACACCTTGCGCGGTGTTCTTGATATCGTCGAGGACGCTCATGCCGCGTCTCCTGCAAGGCTGGACAGCACGGCGGCAATCGTCCGCTTCGCCAGCGGGACCTTGAATGCATTGTCGCGGAGCGGGGCCGCGTCGGAGAGTTCTGCCTCTGCGGCCGCCAGGAAAGCGTCATGTGTCGCCGGTCTGCCGCGCAGGGCCGCCTCGGCCTTTGCGGCGCGCCACGGCTTGTGCGCCACACCACCCAGTGCGAGGCGAACGTCCGTCACGGTGCCGTCCTCAATGTCCAGCGCCGCAGCGACGGAAACCAGCGCAAAGGCGTAGCTCGCCCGGTCGCGGACCTTGCGATACGTGGACTGCGCCGCGACCGGCGCCGCGGGCAGTTCGATCGCGGTGATCAGTTCACCGGGCGCGAGCGCGGTCTCGATCTCGGGGGTCTCGCCGGGCAGCAGGTGGAAGTCGGCGAACGGGATTGCGCGAGGGCCGGTCGTGCCATGGACGTGGACGATGGCGTCCAGCGCGGCGAGCGGCACGCACATGTCCGACGGATGGGTGGCGACGCAGTCGAGCGAGGCGCCCAGGATCGCGTGGATGCGATTGAAACCCTCCACCGCATCGCAGCCTGCACCGGGCTCGCGCTTGTTGCAGCGGCTCGCATCGTCGTAGAAATAGGCGCAGCGGGTGCGCTGGAGCAGGTTGCCGCCGACCGTCGCCATGTTCCTGATCTGCGCGGAGGCCCCGGCGACGATCGCGCGCGACAGCATCGGATAGCGTCGCCGGACCAGCGGATGTGCGGCGAGTGCGGTGTTCTTTGCCGCCGCGCCGATCCTGAGGCCGCCCTCGTCCGTTTCGGTAATCGTGTCGTCCAGCGCCGTCACGTCCACCAGCGCCGCCGGACGCTCGATCGTCTCGCGCATCAGGTCGATCAGGTTGGTGCCGCCGCCGAGATACTTGGCGCCGGCCAGCGCCTGGGCGACGTCCACCGCCTGTGCGGGATGGTCGGCACGCGTGTAGGTAAAGGGCGTCATGCCGGCTCCCCCAGATCTTCGGTGCCAAAATACTCGGTAATCGCGGCCACGATGCCGTTGTGCGCGCCGCACCGGCACAGGTTGCCGCTCATCCGCTCGCGGATCTCCTCGGGGGAAGGCTCCACCGTCTCGCCGGCGAGGTCGCCGGTGACATGGCTCGGCACACCCTGCTCGATCTCGCGCTTCATTCCGATCGCGGAGCAGATCTGGCCTGGCGTGCAATAGCCGCACTGGAAGCCGTCATGCTCGACGAACGCGGCCTGGAGCGGGTGGAGACCGTCCGGGCTGGCTAACCCTTCGACCGTGGTGATGGCACGCCCCTCATATTGCACCGCCAGCGCCAGGCAGGAGAGGATGCGCTCGCCATCGACCAGCACCGTGCAGGCGCCGCACGCACCCTGATTGCACCCTTTCTTGGTGCCGGGCAGCCCGGCATGTTCGCGCAGCAGATCGAGCAGCGAGGTGCGGATGTCGACCTCCAGCTCGAGGGGACGATCGTTCACGATAAGACGCATGGTGAGAACCCCTTGGGCTTCGCCGTTAACCCCGATCAACTTGCCGCGTTCCTGTTGCGAGTCGTTCGTGATTGCGGGAGAGGCGCGTTACCGCATGCCGCGCACGATCCTCCTGCTCGCGTTCGCACTGCTTGCCTGCGGACAGGCGGGGTTGCCCTCGACCAAGCCGCAGGCGGTGTTCGTCCACGGCGGCGGCTGGCACGGCGGAACGCCGGCGGCGGGCGACTTCCTGGCCGGCTGGTTCGGCGATCGCGGCTTCGCCTTCCGTGCGATCGACTACCGCAAGCCGCCTGCCGTCCGGCTTGGCGACAGCGTCGCCGATGTCGCGGCGGCGGCACGCACCGCGGCACAGGCAGGGCCGCTGACCCTGGTCGGCCATTCCGCCGGCGCGCACCTCGCCGCCGCCGCGGCGCTGGGCCGCGATGCGCCGCCGGTCGCCTGCCTCATGCTGCTCGACGGCATCGGCTACGATCTCTCCGCCACCTTGCGCGAGCGGCCCGGTCTCGAGGATCGCACCGGCCTCACCGCCGACGAGGCGGCACCTCTTTCCCCGACCGCCCTGGCGGCGGCGACCGCGAGGCGGCCTGCGGTCCTGCTCGCCGCCGGGGGTGACGCGCGTGGCACCGCCGCGCAGGCGCAGGCGTTCGCGGCGGTGCTCCGCCGCTTTGGCTTCGACGTGACTCTGGCATTGTTTCCGGAGGCCCGGCACGCCGATTTCCTGCGCGACTTCGCCGTGCCCGACAGCGCAATCGCCCGGGCGGCGGACGCGTTCCTGGCGCAGCATCCCGCCTGTCATCCGCCGCGCCTGTAATGCCTGTGTCACCTGAGGGCGGTTAGGCCTTTCGCTGCCATGCAGCACCGAAATGCCCCGATCAGCCGTGCGTCTTAGCGATCTTCCCCCGCTGCGGTTCGTCGATGCCGTTCGCCGTGTCGAGACGCTGGATCTGCCCGCCTGTTCGGGCGAGATCGCCGCGAAGGCAGCCTTTCTCGCCGCCGACCATGCGCCTGGCAGCGTGATCGGCCTTGCGCTGCGCACCGAGCCGGCGCTGGTGATCGCCTGGTTCGCCGCGCTCGCCGCCGGCATGCGCCCGCTGATCCTGCAATACCCCACCGCCAAACAGACGCGCAGCTACTGGCGCGGCTCGGTCACCAACACCGTGGAACTGACCGGCATGGCCGCGATCGTCGGCGATTCGCGGGTTGCCGCCATGCTCGAGGGGATCGACATCACCGTCGTGCCGCCGGACTTCATCGCACCGGGCGAGCATTGCGCAATCGACGAACTCCCGTCCTTCTCGATCCTCCAGCTCTCCTCGGGCACCACCGGGCATCGCAAGGCGGTGGAGTTCCACGACTGGCAGCTGGAAGCGCATGTCCGCGACTATAACCGCGCGCTGGAGCTGTCGCCGGAGCGCGACCACATCGTCTCCTGGCTGCCGCTCTACCACGACATGGGCTATATCGCCTGCTTCGTGATGCCGCTGATGCTGGGCATCCCGGTGACGCTGATCGACGCCGAGACCTGGGTCGCCGACCGGCCGATGCTGCTCGACGTGATCGAGGAAGCGCGCGGTACTATCTGCTACATGCCCAATTTCGGGTTCGAGACGCTGGCGATCCCGACGCAGCGCGATCTGTCCTCGATGCGGCGCTGGATCAGTTGTTCGGAGCCGGTGTTCGGCAACACCGTGCGGCGGTTTCTTTCGGCGACCGGCGTCGCGCCGGAGACCTTTAGCGCCTGCTACGCGATGGCCGAGAACGTTTTCGCCGTCTCGCTCTCGCGCGGGCTGGTCGAGCGCGAGGTCGACGGCGAGACCGTGGTGTCCTGCGGCGCGCCGATCCCCGGCGTCGACCTCAAGGTTGTGGACGGCGAGATCTGGGCGAGGAGCCCCGCCTCCATCGAACGCTATTGGAATGGCGACGACATCCGCGATGCGGACGGCTTCTACCCCACCGGCGACATGGGCGCGATCGTGGAGGGCGAGCTGCACGTCACCGGCCGCCGCCGCGACGTGCTGATCCAGGCCGGCAAGAAGTACATGCTCTCCACCATCGACGCGGTGGTGAACGAGCTGCTGCCGGAGGTGAAGGGCCGCGCCGCCGCGGTGGTGCTGCGCGACGACCGCGTCGGCACCGAGAAGCCCGCGGTGCTGATCGAGGCGGCGGACTTCTACCGCCGCACCGATGCGGCGGCGGTGCAGGAGGCGATTCAGGCGCGCACCGGCCTAGATTTTCTCGACGTCCGCTTCGTGCCGCCGCGCTTCCTGACCAAGACCTCCTCGGGCAAGATCAACCGCGTCCTCTCCGCTCGCGACTGGATCGAGCGCGAACGGGTCGAGGCCGCCGGCCGTCACCGCGATCCCGCCGCCGAGGTGGCGCGCGTCTTCGGCACCTTGCCGCAGGACGCGCCGGTGGGGGACGTGCTGGACTCGCTTTCGCTCACCCTGCTGCGCATCATCCTCACCGACGCCGACCTCGCCTATGATCCCGGCGCGAGCCTCGCCGAGATCCGGGCCCGGCTCGCCGAAGCGCCTGCTCGAATGGAGAGTGCGCAGGTTTGCCCGTTGCGCATCGTTTCGCTCGCAGATCGCCGCTCGATGCGCGCCATCGACGAAGCGGCGCTGCTGCGTTTCGCCGAGCGGCTCGGCCGGCCGGTCTCGTTCGAGCATGTCTGCCTGCCGCCGACGCCGGTGCTGCTGTCCGACCTCGTCTTCTTCGACTATTTTCGCGCTCGGGTCGCCGACCAGTCGTTGTTCGACGCGATGGCGCGCGCCTTCGACAAATTGCGCGCGGCGGACGTGATCCTGCTCGACGATGCCGCGGAGATGCACTTCCCGCTCACCCAATATTATCCGGTCCTGTCGCACCGGCTGGAGCGTTCGGCGGAGGCGGACCTGCTCGCCTTTCGCTGGCAGCGCTACGTCGAGTTCCACGACCGGCTGCCGGTCCAGGTCGTGCCCGGTCGCACCCTGCCGATCGAGCGCCGCGCCGAGACGATCGCGGCGCTGTCGGCCTATCTCGGCGTGCCTGTCTTCCGCATGGCCTCGGTCCAGGCGTTCGAGCCGTTCACCGCCGACTGGGAATACCGGCCGCTCCGCTCGCTGTCCGGCGGGCCGGGTCTCAAGCCGCACAAGCCGGACGCGGTGCTCGACGCTCTCGCCGAATGGATCGAGGCGCGGCTCGCCTCGGGCGCAATCGACGTGCCCGTTGCTTCGCCTGAGGTCACCCGCCTCGACATGACCGATCTCGCCCATTTCTGCAGCCATGCGGTGGACCGGGCGGCGCTCGACCGGGTGCTCGCGGCGCACGAGCGGTTCTGCATCGTCGGCCAGCCGGCCAGCGTCGCCTATCTGCGCCGGACCCTCGCCGAGCAGGGCAGGGGCTGGGTGGAGGCGCCCAGCTACCATCCCGCCGTGCTGGACACGTTGCCGCCGTTCGACTGCATCCTGTCCTGCGGCCCCACCGGCCTGATCGACACCGACCGGCCCGCGGTGGCGGTGATGGGCGCCGGCTGGGGCGGCGGCCGCGCGATCAACGGCACGCTGCCGCCCGACATCGAGCTGCGCGGCAAGCTGCCCGCGGCCGATCTCGCCGAATGGTACGCCCCGACCGGCGCGGGCGACGCGCTTTCGCCCGAGCAGCATCGTGCCGTTCAGGCGGGCAAGGCGCAGGCGGTGATGATCCGCACCGCCAAGCGCGAAGCGCGCGAGCGTGGCGCCGATGTCCGCGATGCCGCCCGAGCCGCGACGCGACAACCGCCCTCGACGCCGCAGCGGCGCCCGCATGCCGAGCGGCGAAAGGCCCGGCGGCGCGCGATGCGCCGGGCGGAGCGGCGCGCCGCCGAATAGCGAGGCGGTTGACCGCACGCGCCCGATCGTGGCATCGCGCATGCCGCTCCGGCCGGACGGGCGGGTATAGCACAATGGTAGTGCAGCAGCCTTCCAAGCTGAATACGCGGGTTCGATTCCCGCTACCCGCTCCAGCCGTCCGCCTTTCCCGTTGAAGTCGGGCTTGCGCCGACCGTCGATCCGGGTCACTCTTCCTGCCATAACAGCCGAACGGCGAAGGGAGAGGACGATGGAAGGGGCAAGCATCATCATGGCCATGGTGGGCGGACTAGGCGCCGTATTGTCGCTGGGCGGCATGGTTGTGCTCGCGCGCCGCAACTGATCGCACGCGAGGCCGCAGCCAGGGAACATCGTTACGCCCGCGCGCTTTTACCGGCGCCATGGAGCCACTTTCGCCGGCTCCACGACGGACGGGAGGTGTGGATGGCCGCGGACCAGCTTGAGATCGACATGACCAGCCTGCTCGACAATGTCGACGCGCAGCAGGTGGAGTTCACCGGTGAGGTGGACGGCGACGAATATGAGTTCGTCGTCCAGTACGACGTGCTGGAGGCGCTGAGCGGTGATCCGCCCGAGGATGATGCGGTGGACACGTTCAACCGCTACGTCGATTCGATCACGGAGGCGGCGCTGACCGCGCTGGCGCGCAACACCGATGCGAAGCCGGTGATCGTCAGCGAGAATGATCTGGAATAGGTTGCGCCCCCCTGCCGGTAGCCACGCGCGTTGACACCGCGCCACGGCTTCGGCATGGGGCGCCCTCGCTTTTGCGACCATCCGTGGAAGGGTGGCCGAGTGGTTAAAGGCAGCAGACTGTAAATCTGCCCACGCAAGTGTACGCTGGTTCGAATCCAGCCCCTTCCACCAGCCTTCCGATTGGAAGCGCGGCCGCACGGCGCATCACCCGTGATGATCGAAGGAGCGGCCTAGTGGGACGGCGCGGGCACAAGCCGCAGCAGGGATCGGGCAATCGGGTGCGCCTGTGGGGCCGCCACGCGGTCACCGCCGCGCTTGCCAATCCGGAACGCACCGTCCGCAAAATGTGGGGTACGCGCGAGGCGCTGGCGGCGCTGGACCTGCCGGCGGAGATGACGGTGGTGTTCGCCGATGTCGCCGATCTCGGCCGCATGGTCCCCGGCGACGCGCCGCACCAGGGATTGGTGATCGAGGCCGATCCGCTGGAGGACGTCTGGCTGGGCGACCTCTTGGCACAGGGCGCGGGCGACCGCCGTCCGCTGCTGGTGCTCGACCAGGTCACCGATCCGCACAATGTCGGTGCGATCCTGCGCTCCGCCGCCGCCTTCGACGCGCTCGGCATCGTCACCCAGGACCGTCACGCCCCGCCCGAATCGGGCGCGCTCGCCCGTGCCGCCTCGGGCGCGCTGGAGACGATGCCCTGGGTGCGCGTCGTCAATCTCGCGCGTGCGCTGGAGGAGATCGCGGAGGCGGGCTTCTGGCGGATCGGCCTGACCGGCCACGCCACCCGCACCCTCGCCGAGGCGATCGGCGGCCAGCGCGTCGCGCTGGTGCTGGGCGCCGAGGGCGAGGGGATGCGCCAGAACACCGAGGCGCATTGCGACGAACTGGCCAAGCTGCCGATCAGCGGCAAGGTGGAGAGTCTGAACGTGTCGAACGCCGCGGCGATCGCGCTGTATGCGGCGGTGAGCGGGGCGGCGTAGGGACGTGTGGCGCGGAAGTTGACACTAAGTTGACACCGTCGGCGCCTCATCCCAACCAGCCGCTTCAAAGCTGGACAGCCACAGTGCGTTCCTTGACCGGAACTGGCGCGACCAAAGGATTGGACGGTTCAAAGAACGCGATAGCCTATAGCGGATTCGGATCGTGTAGGACAGCGGTTCGGCAGGGTTCCGCTGAGCTTCGCCGAAGGGCCAAGCTGCCGATCAGCGGAAAGGTGGAAAGCATGACGTCTCGAATCCGGCGCCTGTCGCGTTGCAAGCGGCGGTGAGCGGGGCGGCGGGGTAGCGCTGATTTCGCCCGATTGCCAACGCATCTAAGCGCGCTAACCTAGCACCATGACCATAGAAGCGATGCTCATCGGCGGACTCGTTGTTGGGCTACTTATTGGACTTGTTGCGCCTGATGGTCGTGTAGGATGTGCCGCCCTTTGGATCGTTCCAGTCGGAATGATCGCCTATATTGCATTTTGGCAGTGGCAGCATCCCGAAGACCTGCGTTCGACCAGCGCGTTGGATTTCCTGTTCGGCCCTTTGTGGCCAACCTTAGGTGCGTGTGCGGGGTATGCGGCGGGCTTGGGGGTGCGCGGGCTATGTGTTCGCAAAGGGAACGGCAGCTAGCGCTTACCCCCGGCCACTTGTGATATCGTCACCCCGGCCCTGTGCCGGGGTCCACCGGTAGGCAGGCAACACCGAATGAGATCATGACCGGCCCGCTGGTGCACTGTGGGCGCCGGCACAGGGCCGGGGTGACGGACGGGGGCGGTCCTTCAGCGCAGCGCGCTGCCGCACTCCCGCCCCCCGAGTCGCCGGCTTGACTCCGCACCCCATGAGAACAGAATAGGAACGATTGTCGCTGTCGTGAGTCGTTCGCCCCGTGTCTCAAGCCGTTATCGCCTCCCTGCGCGAAGCGCTCCGCTCGATCGAGGGCGAGGGGCATCGGCGGCGCGAGGTGTTGCCCTTCGGCGCGGAGGCGCTCGACGCGCGGCTCGCTGACGGCGGGCTGCGGCTCGACGCGCTGCACGAGATCGCCGCCGCGACGCCGGAGCCGGGCGACGATTCCTCCGCCACCCTGTTCCTTGCCGGCATCGCCGCGCGCGCCTGGGGGCCGGTGCTGTGGGTGGTGCGCCGGCGGGACCTGTTCGCGCCCGGCCTCTACCAAGCGGGGCTCGCGCCCCATCGCGTGATCTATGCCGAAGCGGCGGACGATGCCGAACTGCTCGCGCTGATGGAGGAGGGCCTGCGCCATCGCTGCCTGGGCGCGGTGATCGGCGAGGCGAAGCGCGCCGCCACCGCCTCCACCCGCCGGCTCCAGCTGGCGGCGGAAGGCGGGCGGACGATCGCCTTGCTGATGAAGCGCCATGCGCGCGAGGGCGCCGATCCGTTCGGAGTCCCGTCCGCCGCGGTTACCCGCTGGCGGGTCGCCTCGGCGCCGTCCGCGCCGCTGCCGGTCGCCGGCATCGGCCGGGCGCGCTGGACTCTCGATCTCGTCCGCCAGCGTGGCGGCGATCCCTTCAATCTACTCGTGGAGGCATGCGATGAAACGGGTCGCCTCGCTCTACCTGCCGCATTGGGCGATCGAGCGCGTGCGCCGCGCCGAACGGCAGGGCGCGCCGCTCAAGCAGCCTGACGCCGCGCCCGCCGACCTGCTCGCGCTCAAGGCAAAGGCCGATGCGGAGCAGGGCGGCAAGGCGTGCGATTCGCCCAGGAACACCGGCTGGCGCCCCGGCGCGCGCTGGGCGCGGGACGACGCCGAGGTGGTGTCGCGTCCGCTCGCCGGCGTCGACGAGGCGACCGGCGGCGCCGACGCGTGCTGGGCGGGGGAGACCCGCGCCGATGTCGCGCGCCGGATCGAGCGCCTGCCGCACCACCAGCGCCCGCCGATGCGCGAGATGGGCCGCAGGAGCGAGGCAGCGGAGATGCCGTTCAAGCGGTTGCCGGGGGATGATGGGGGGAAATCGCAAGGGTGGGGGGAGACGCTGGTGTCACCCTCACCCTTCCCACTAGGCTGCGCCGAGCGGGCCCAGTGTTGGGTCGAACATGCCCCCGGCATGTTCTGGACAGCGCGGGGCACTGTCCACCCAACACTCCTCTCCCAATGGGAGAGGGAGAGGCGCGAAGCGCCGACGGGTGAGGGTGACTTCGCCGGCAATCACGGCTTCGGCGAATACCTTCGCCAATATCCCAACGGCCTGCTCGACCGCCCGTCGCCCTTTGCCGGCATCGACCCCAATGGCGACGAGCGCGCCAAGACGGCGATCGCGCGGTGGAAGGAGATGCCCGCGATCCGCTATCCCGGCGAGGGGCCCCGGCCCGACAAGCATTCCCGCCGCGGCTCCAATGACCCGGGTGCCGCGCCGCCCGGCGTGGTGCCGTTCTTCGACACAGGCCGCACCACCGCGGGCACGCTCGCGCGGGTCTGCCGCGAGGAGACCTCAGCACCGCTGCCAACTCGCGGCACGGACGTGTCGCCGCTGGTCACCGTCCAGAAGGTCGGCAGCCGCATCGAGATCGCTGCCGTTTCCCCCGCCGCCGCCGCGCTGGGCATCGAGCCGGGCATGGCGCTGACCCAGGCGCGCGCCAGCGTTCCGGGCCTCGACGTGCGCGACGCCGATCCGGAGGGCGACCGCGCCGATCTCGAACGGCTGGCGATCGCGCTGACGCGGCGCTGGTGTCCGGCCGTGGCGATCTCGGATGCGGACGGGCTGTTCCTCGATCTCTCCGGCGTCGCGCACCTCCACGGCGGCGAGGCGGCGATGGCGCGCCGCATCGTGCGATTGCTCGCGCGGCTGCGGGTGACGGCGCAGGTGGCGGTGGCGGACACCACGGGAGCGGCCTGGGCGATAGCCCGACATCCTCCCCACGCAGTGGGGAGGGGGACCGCGCCCGAAGGGCGGGGTGGAGGGGCGCCTGCCACAAGCAATATCGCACGTGGTGGGCGCCCCTCCACCATTGCTGTGCAATGGTCCCCCTCCCCCTGCGGGGGAGGATCTTGCGTTCTACCGCCTGGCTCACACCCTGCCGCGCTTGCCCCGCTTCCCGTCACCGCGCTTCGCCTGCCCGAGGAAGCGGTGGAGCTCGCCCGGCGGCTGGGGATCGACACCGTCGGCGAGCTTGCCGCCATGCCGCGCGCGCCGCTGGTGCGCCGCTTCGGCCGCGCGGTCGCGGCGCGGCTCGATCAGGCGAGCGGCGCGGCCGTTGAGCCGCTCGATCCGGTGATCCCGGCCGAGCCGATCGTGGTCGCCCGCCGCTTCGCCGAGCCGATCGCCACCGCCGAGGCGATCGGGCACTGGCTGGGCGGCCTCGTCGGCGAGCTGGCGCACGCGCTGGCGAAGGCGGGGCAGGGCGCCCGGGCGCTGGTGCTCGCCTGCGTGCGCGTCGATTCGGAGACGCAGGCGATCCACATCGGCCTCGCCCGACCGACGCGCGATCCCGCCCACCTGCTGCGCCTGCTCGTCCGCCGCATCGAGGAAATCGATCCCGGCTACGGCATCGAAGCACTGGAACTGCACGTCCGGCGGGCCGACCCGCTCGGCGCCGAGACGCTGGGCGCGGCGCTCGCCGGCGACGCCGCCCCAGATCTCGCGCCTCTGGTCGACACGCTCGCCAACCGCATCGGGTCGCGCAGGTTGTGGCGCACCCAGGCGGTGGAAAGCGACGTGCCCGAACGCTCGGTGGCCCCGCGCGCTCCGCTCGATCCGCCCACCACAGCAGCACGCGTGCTTCGGCCAGACGACGTCCGCCAACTCGATAACCGGCCGGACGCGCATCCCTGGCACCCGCGCTGGCCCCGCCCCGTCCGCCTCCTCCGCCGCCCCGAACGGATCGACCATGTCCTCGCAGAACTTCCCGACCATCCGCCGCGCCGCTTTACCTGGCGCGGCCGCACCCACCGCGTCGTCCGCGGCGACGGGCCCGAGCGGATCTTCGGCGAATGGTGGCGCGCCGCGGGCGAGCGCCATTCGGTGCGCGACTATTTCCAGGTGGAGGACGAGATCGGCCACCGCTTCTGGCTGTTCCGCCGCGGCGACGGCCGCCTGCCCGAAACGGGCGACCTCAGCTGGTACATGCACGCGGCAATGGCGTGAGCGCTCAGCGCCGCGCGTCGATCGCCTTGAGGTGCCCGGCGGCGGCATAGTCGAGGATCTCGCGATCGGTGGTGATCAGCGGACAGGCAAGCGCCCGCGCGGTGGCGATCATGATCCGATCGCACGGGTCGCCATGGATCGAGCCGGGCAGGCTACCCGCATCGAGTGCGATCTCGCCGGACACCGGCACTTCCACATAGCCGAGCAGTGCCGCCGCCTGCTCCAGCCAAACATGGACCGCCATCTCGAGCCGGACCTTGCCCTTCTGAGCAAGCATAGCGACCTCCCACTGCACCATCACCGAACAGTAGAGATCGCCGCTCTCATCGAGCAGGTCGCGGGCGGCCGGGCCGATCCGGCCCTCGCCGGTCACGATGCGGATCACGACATTGGTGTCGAGCAGGATCACGGCCGATCGTCGGCCATTTGCTCGTCCCAACTCGCCAGCCATTTCTCTTCCCAGTCGTCATCAACGACCGGTGCGGTCGGATCGACACCTGGAGCCCAGGTCACCGTGCCTTTCATGCAGCCGATGATTTCGCTGATCTTGCGCTTCGGCGTGTCGGCCCGCTCCGCCACCAGCTTCACCGAAGGCTTGCCCCGGCGCGTCACCGTCAGCGGCTCGCCCGTGCGCTGCATCTCGTCGATCAGCGCCAGGCTTTTCGCCTTGAACTCGGTCGCGGACACCATCTTGCCCATCGCGGCACCTCCAGCTGACCATCTCAGATAGTCATTTCGCGGCCTCACGCCAATGACCTACACCGAACTTCAGGTCACCACCCACTTCTCCTTTCTGCGCGGCGCCTCGTCGTGCGAGCAATTGTTCGCCACCGCGGCGCTGATGGGGATGCCCGCGCTCGGCATCGTCGATCGCAACTCGGTCGCGGGCGTGGTGCGCGCGCTCTACGCCGCCGATCAGGTGAAGAAGGACCAGGGCATCGAGGTCCGCCCGATCCCCGGCTGTCGGCTCGATCTCGTCTCGGGCGCCTCCATCCTCGTCTGGCCGGAGGACCGCGCCGCGTGGAGCCGGCTTACCCGCCTGCTCAGCCGCGGCAAGGCGCGCGCCGATGCGCAAAGGGGCGAGAAGGGGCAGTGCTTTCTCCATTGGGAGGATGTCGCCGAGCATGCCGAGGGCCTTGTCGCCGCCTTGGTGCCCAGGATCGACGGCGCCGCGCCCGGCGACCTCAAGTGGACCGCGGACCTGTTCCCCGATCGCGGCCACGTCTGTCTCACCCACTGGCGCCGCCCCGGCGAGGCGCTGCGCCTGCACGACACCGCCGAGGCCGCCCGCGCGCACGGCTTGCAGCCGCTCGCCACCGGTGATGTGCTCTACCATTCCCCCGACATGCGGATGCTCCAGGACGTCGTCACCGCGATCCGCGAGAAATCCACGATCGACGAACTGGGTCTCCGCCGCGCGCGCAATGCCGGTCGCCACCTCCAGCATCCCGACGAGATGGCGCGCCTGTTCCGCGACCACCCGGATGCGCTCGCCGCGGTTGAGGCGATCGTGGAGCGCTGCACCTTCTCTCTGCGCGACCTCGACTACCAATATCCGGAAGAGAAGGTGATGAGCGGCCGCACCGCGCAGGAAGCGCTGGAGCGACTGTCCCGCAACGCGCTCGCCCGCCGCTTCGATGGTGCGCCGCCTCCAGTCTATGTCGACAAGCTAGATTACGAACTCAGGCTGGTAGAGCGCATGGATTATGCGCCTTACTTTCTAACCGTGAACTCGATCGTGACGTTCGCGCGCGGGCAGGACATCCTCTGCCAGGGGCGCGGTTCCGCGGCCAATTCGGTGATCTGCTTCGTGCTCGGCATCACCTCGATCGATCCGGTCAAGCACCAATTGCTGTTCGAGCGCTTCGTCTCCGAGGAACGGCGCGAGCCGCCCGACATCGACATCGATTTCGAACATGAGCGGCGCGAGGAGGTGATCCAGTGGATCTATGAGACTTATGGGCGCGACCATGCCGCGCTGACCGCGGTGGTCAGCCGCTTCCGCACCCGCGGCGCGATCCGCGAGGTCGGCAAGGCGCTCGGCCTGCCCGAGGACATGACCGGCGCGCTCGCCTCACAGGTGTGGGGCTGGTCCAACGAGGGCGTGCCCGACGCGCATGTCGAGGCGCTCAACCTCGACGCGACCGAGCCGCGCCTCGCGCTGGCGCTCGATCTCGCAAAGCAGCTGATCGGCACGCCCCGCCACCTGTCGCAGCATCCCGGCGGCTTCGTGCTGACCCGCGCGCCGCTCCACGATCTCGTTCCGATCGAGCCCGCGGCGATGGAGGATCGCACGGTGATCGAGTGGGAAAAGACCGACATCGAGGAGCTCGGCTTCATGAAGGTCGACATCCTCGGCCTCGGCATGCTCGGCTGCATGCGCCGCGCGTTCGACCTGCTCGCCGAGCATCGCGGTTTGAAGATCGGCATGGATGCCGACTGCCTGCAGGACGAGGACGAGCCGACCTTCGAGATGATGCGCCGCGCCGATACGCTCGGCGTCTTCCAGATCGAGAGCCGCGCGCAGATGAGCATGCTGCCGCGGATGAAGCCGAAGAACTTCTACGACATCGCCATCCAGGTCGCGATCGTCCGCCCCGGCCCAATCCAGGGCGACATGGTCCATCCCTATCTCAAGCGCCGCGATGGCAAGGAGCGCGTCGAATATCCCAATGAGGCGCTGAAGGCGGTGCTGGAGAAGACCTTGGGCGTGCCGCTGTTCCAGGAACAGGCGATGCAGGTGGCGATCATCGGCGCGGGCTTCACGCCGGGCGAGGCGGACCTGCTGCGCCGCGCGATGGCCACCTTCAAGATGACGGGCGGGGTGGGGGAGTTCCGCGACAAGCTGATCTCCGGCATGCTCGGCAACGGCATCAGCCAGGCGTTCGCCGAGCGGCTGGTCAAGCAGATCGAGGGGTTCGGGTCCTACGGCTTCCCGGAGAGCCACGCCGCCAGCTTCGCCAAGATCGCCTATGCCAGCTCGTGGATGAAGTGCCACCATCCGGACATCTTCTGCGCGGCTTTGCTCAACGCGCAGCCGATGGGTTTTTACGCCCCCGCGCAGATCGTGCGCGATGCGCGCGCGCATGGGGTGGAGGTGCTGCCACCGAGCGTGATGGCGAGCGAGTGGGATACGAGTGTGCTGAGCGGGCAAAAGCCCCCTCCGTCTCGGCCTGCGCGTGATCCATGGCCTTTCCGGCGAGGATGCTGGCAAGATCCTCGCCGCGCGTTCACGCGCGCCCTTCACTTCGGTGGAGGACGTGTGGCGACGCTCGGGCGTGCCGCTCGCCACGCTGGAGAAGCTCGCCAAGGCGGATGCGTTCGCGGACATGGGGCTCGACCGCCGTCACGCGCTCTGGGCGATCCGCGGGCTGGGCGAGGCGCCGCTGCCGCTGCTTGCCGGGATCGAGCGGCAGGAGGAGCCAGTGTATCTGAAGGCGCTCACCGCCGGGCGCGAGGTGGTGGAGGATTATCGCGCCACCCAGCTCTCCTTGCGCGCGCACCCGCTCACCTTCCTGCGCGAGGCGCTGTCCCGTCGCGGCAGCGTGCGCTGCGCCGATCTGGAGACGATCAAGGACGGCCGCTTCGTTGAGGTCGCCGGCATCATCCTGGTCCGCCAGCGCCCCGGCAGCGCCAAAGGCGTGCTGTTCATCACGATCGAGGACGAGACCGGCGTCGCCAACGGCATCCTCTGGCCCGACCGGTTCGAGGCGCAGCGGCGTACGGTGATGTCCTCCGCGATGGTGGCGATCCGCGGGCGCGTCCAGAAGGAGGGGCAGGTGATCCATGTCGTCGCCGACCTGATCGTCGACCTGACTCCCATGCTCCGCCAAGTCGGCGACCTGGACCTCCCCCGGCTGGTCGCGCGTGGCGACGGCGCCACCCATCCCGGCGCGCCCGACCGCGGCGATCCCGGCTGGAACCCCCGCGGACGGACGGACTATCATTACAAAGACCGAGAGAAGGACATCCCCATCCGCAGCCACGACTTCCACTGAAGGAACTACAGTCCGTAGCGCTCCTGGAAGGCGCGGATCACGCCGTTGGTCCAGCCAAAGCCGTCCTGCGTCGGATATTCGCCGCCGCCGCCTGCACGCGACTCCTCGACGTCATATTTCTCAAGCAGCCGGCCGCTGGCGCGATACTCGCGCTCTGCCGTGGCGACGAAGCGCGATGCGACCTGCCGGGCGAGATCGTCGCGGCCGTAGCGGCGCAGGCCGTCCGCCGCGATCCACTGGAGCGGCGCCCAGCCGTTGGGCTTGTCCCATTGCTGCCCGGTCTCGACAAGGGTGGTGCGCAGGCCGTTGGGGGCGAGCAGGTCGCGCGCGATCGTCTCCGCGACGCGGGCGGCACGCTCTGGCGGGGCGAGGCCGACGAACAGCGGGTAGGCGGTCGCGGCGGTCACGCCGGGACGCAGCCTTCGCGTGCGCGTATCCCAGTCGCCGTAGCGGCCCTCCGCCTCGCTCCACAGCCAGCGCTCGATCGCCGCGCGGCGACGCTCGGCCTTGCCCTCGAACTCCGCGGCGCAGGGCGCGTCGCCTGCCTCGCGGCAGCCGGCGGCGATCGCGCGCTCCATGCCCCACAACAGGCTGTTGAGATCGACCGGGACGATGGAAGTGGTGTCGATCGTCGCCAGCGTCTTGCCGTCGGCCAGCCAGCGCGACGAATAGTCCCAGCCGCTTTCCGCGCCTGCGCGCAGGTGGCGGTAGACCGTCGCGGCCGGCCGCCCGCTCGCCTTGGCTGTGTCGACATCCTCGCGGTACGATTCGTCGCGCGGGGTGGTGCGGGCATCCCACCAATGCTGGAGCGGTGTTCCCTTCGCGACGATCACGGCGCGATCCGGGCCGGTCCAATAGGCGTGCTCACGCCGCAGCGCCGCCAGCCGCCGCGCCTTCACCGCGGGCGTGCGTACGTCCGACAGCGCCATCATCAGGAACAGGAACGGCGGTTGCGAGCGGCTGAGGTAATAGGTGCGCGCGCCATTGGGCACATGGCCGTGCCGTTCGACCAGCGAGACGAAATCGTCGATCATCGCCTCGACCAGGTCGCCCCGCCCGTCCGCCTTGAGGCCGAGCATGGTGAAATAGCTGTCCCAGTAATAGATCTCGCGGAAGCGCCCGCCCGGCACCACGAACGGCCGCGGCATCGCCAGCGCACTCGATCCGGGCCGCGGCTTGACCGGCGGGCGGGTCAGTTGCGGCCATAGCTTGCGGATGTGCTCGGCAAGCGGCGGCCGGGCGGCGTCGTTCGCGGCGACGCAGGGCGTGGCCGGCACGTCGAAGTTGGCGGCAACGAATGCGCGCAGCGCCGCATCGTCGCGGAAGTCGCCCGCGCGATAGGCCGCCATGATCTCCGCCACCGGCCGTTTGGGCGTCGCATCGACGAAGGTCTTGCCGTCGGGGAACAGCCGTCGCAGCTGCACCTGGGCGAACAGCTCGCCATAGAGATCGGCGGGCGTGGCGATCTGCTGTGGCGCGGGCGCCAGCGCCTGCGGCGCCGCGCACCCCGACAGCAGCAGCGCCGCCGCGAAGGTAGAGGTCTTGAAGGTGGGGGCCCTCAAGCCGCGACCACCGTCTGTTCGATGACTCCGAAGATCGGGTGGTGGCGATCGTCCTCCGCCCAGATCCGCACGGTGTCGCCAGCCTTGAGGAACGGCGTCTCCGCCTTGCCGCCGCGGATCGTTTCCACCGTGCGGACCTCGGCGAGGCACGAATAGCCGACGCCGCCTTCGGCGATCGGCTTGCCCGGCCCGCCCTCGGCGTCGCGGTTGGAGACGGTGCCGGAGCCGATGATCGTGCCCGCGCCGAGCGCGCGCGTCCTGGCGGCGTGCGCGATCAGTGTGCCGAAGTCGAAGGTCATGTCCTTACCCGCCTCTGCGCGGCCGAAGGGCTGGCCGTTGAGGTCCACGTTGAGGCGGCGGTGGAGCTTGCCGCCCTGCCACCAGTCGCCCAGCGCGTCAGGGGTCACGAACACCGGCGAGAAGGCGCTGGCGGGCTTCGACTGGAAGAAGCCGAAGCCCTTGGCGAGTTCGCCGGGGATCAGGTTGCGCAGCGACACGTCGTTGGTGAGGCCGACCAGCCGCACCGCCGACAGCGCCTCCTCCCGGCTCGCCCCCATCGGCACGTCGCCGGTGACCACGACCACCTCGGCCTCCAGGTCGCAGCCCCAGGCCTCGTCGGCGAGCGGGATGGCATCGCGCGCGCCGAGGAAGCCGTCCGATCCGCCCTGGTACATCAGCGGATCGTGCCAGAAGCTGTCCGGCATTTCCGCGCCGCGCGCCTGCCGCACCAAGGCGACATGGTTCACATAGGCGGAGCCGTCCGCCCATTGATACGCGCGGGGGAGGGGGGCGGCGGCGTCATGCTCGTGGAAGCGGGCGCGGGGGATCACCTCATGCTGGAGATCGGTGGCGAGCAGCTCCAGCTGCGGTGCAATCCGCTCCCAATCATCCAGCGCGGCCTGGAGCGTCGGGCAGATGTGGCTGGCGTCGGCATACCAGGCAAGGTCGTCCGACACGACCACCAGGCGCCCGTCTCGCCCATGCTTCAGGCTGGCCAGTTTCATGCACGCTCTCCTTGTTGGCGCGCCAGCCTAGCCCCCTCGCCCGGCGAGCGCCACCAGGGCACGGGCTGACGCGAATCAGTGACAAAAACTTACCGGCTGCTAGGGCGCCGTTCGACAAGGCGGGCTATCTGGGTACCATGGACGACACGGAATATTTCTACCGCCGCGCGGAGGCGGAGCTGGAGATGGCGCAGAAGACCGAGGTGCCCCAGGCGGTGAAGGCGCATTACACACTGGCAAGCGCGTACCTCGACCGGGTCTATGGCGAGGGTAAGCCGGCCCTGCCGCTGCCGCCGGAACCGGAGGCCTGACCCTGCGCCGCGCGCCATAACAAAAGTTACTTGACCCTTGCGATAGCCCCCGCGACAAGCGCCATAACGTTTGTTCGGAGGGGTTTATGTCGCTCGACCAGGTCGCGGGCCGGTTCGCCTACAATGAGGATCACGAGGCGTTCCGCCAGACCGTCCGCCAGTTCCTGGCGAAGGAAGGCGTGCCCCATGCCGAGCAATGGGAGCGCGACCGGTTGGTGCCCAAGAGCTTCTGGCAGCAGGCGGGCGAGATCGGCATGCTCTGCCCCACCGTGCCCGAGGCCTATGGCGGGCTGGGGCTGGACTTCGGCTATAACGCCATCGTCGACGAGGAGATGGCCTATGCGGGCGTCCCCGCCGGCTTCTCGCTCCAGTCGGACATCGTCGCCGGCTATGTCGAGCATTACGGCAGCGAGGAGCAGAAGAAGGAGTGGCTGCCCAAGATGGTCTCGGGCGAGGTGATCACCGCCATCGCCATGACCGAGCCGGGCACGGGCAGCGACCTCCAGTCGATCCGCACCACCGCGAAGAAGGACGGCAACCATTACGTCCTCAACGGCTCCAAGACCTACATCACCAACGGCCAGAACACCGATCTGACTTTGGTGGTGGCCAAGACCGACCCCGATGCGCAGCCGGCCTATAAGGGCATGTCGATCATCCTGGTCGAGAGCGACCGGGAGGGGTTCAGCAAGGGGCGCAAGCTCGACAAGATCGGCCAGGACGCCGCCGATACGTCCGAGCTGTTCTTCGAGGACGTGCGCGTGCCGATCACCAACTGCCTGGGCGAGGAGGGGATGGGCTTCATCTACCTGATGAGCCAGCTGCCGCAGGAGCGGCTGTCGATCGCCGTCTCCACCATGGCCAATGCGCAGAAGGCGTTCGACGACACGGTGGCGTTCGTGAAGGACCGCAAGGCCTTCAAGGGCACCGTGTTCGACTTCCAGAACACCAAGTTCGTGCTGGCGGACCTCAAGTCGAAGCTCCAGGTCGGCTGGGCGCACCTCGACTGGGCGATCGCCCGCCACCTCAAAGGCGAACTGACCAACGAGGAAGGGGCGGCCGCGAAGCTGTGGCACACCGAGCTGGAATGGGAGGTGATGGACAAGTGCCTCCAGCTCCACGGCGGCGCTGGCTACATGAACGAATATCCGATCGCCCGGCAATGGCGCGGCGCCCGCGTCAGCCGCATCTACGGCGGCACGAACGAGATCATGAAGGAAGTGATCAGCCGGAAGCTGTGAGGGGCGGGCGCGCGCTTGCTCTTCCCGAGCGTCTTGAGGCGAGGGCAGGGCCGTCCTGCTCGCGTTCGCCGTCCGTCACCCCTGCGGCTGCCGGAGTCGACACCGCCTTCGGGAAAGTGCCGATCCGCGCGTCACCGTTCCTTCGCGTCACGGACGCGATCCAGGAGGGAACGACGTTTCAACGCCTGGTCGAGTCGGTCCAGCGCGATCGTCACCTCTCCCGCTTCCTTGTCGAGCGCATCTGCCGCAATGTCGAAGGCACGCCACAGGCCTTCCGTCCGGGCAACCAGTTCGTGCCCCTTCTGTGACAGCTGCACGGTGCGGCGGCGGCCATCGCTGCTGTCCGGCACAACTTGGGCAAGGCCCGCCGCCTCCAGCGACCGTCGCGTCTCGCTGACCGATGGGTGACTGATGCCTAGTGCATCGGCGAGCGCGCCAACGGTCATCGGGCCGTTCCGTGCCAGCTGGTTGAGCACGCCAAACCAGCGCTGCTCGAATGCAATGCCTTCCGCGGCATAAGCCCGCGCCGCATCGGCATCGATCGCCGCGCTCAGTCGCCGCAACCGCGCGCCCAGCGCCACCCCTCCCAATCGAGCGACGTAATCCTGCATTCTCCGTTTCCTTGACAATTGCGTAGGCGCCTACATAAAATGCACCTTGCGGTTTCGGGAGGGTAACGGTGACCTGCACGCGACGCCATGTTCTGGCCAGCACGGCGGTGCTGGCACTTTCCTCCCGGATTCTGCCCGCGCATGCCGCAGGCTCCACTCCGCGCGATTGGCTGGTTCGTTGGCTGGCCGCCTTTAACGCCGGCGATGCGGCGGTCTACCCCGCCTTCGTGCGGCAGAACATCCGGCCGCTTGTCCCCTATCTGGACGAAGACCTCGGTATGCGAGAGGGGTCGGGCGGCTTCATTCTCCTGCGAACGGAAGAGACTGGGCCACGCGAGATCACCGCTTGGCTCCGCGACCGGAACTGGGATCGCTTCTCCAAGGTCGTGCTGACGATCGGTGCAGATGGGATCGACGATCTGTCGTTCGCCGGCGCGCCTGATCCGCACGGCTTCGCGATCCCGCGCTTGAGCGAGCGGGACGCGCTGGCGGCGCTAAGGCGCACGCTGCGGGCCGAGGCGACTGCCGGCCGCCTGTCGGGCGCGGTCCTCGTCGCGAAGCGCGGCAAGGTTCTCCTGCGCGAGGCTTATGGTGCTCAGGACGCGACGGGCGCGCGACCGGTGACGGCGGCGACCCGCTTCTGCATTGGCTCGGCGGGCAAGATGTTCACAGCGGTGGGCGTTCTCCAGCTGGTGCAGCAGGGCAGGCTGCGTCTGACCGACACGATCGCGATGCGATTGCCGGACTATCCCGACACCTCCCTCGCGAGGGAGGTGTCGGTGCGACATCTGCTGACTCACAGTGGCGGTACTGGCGATTTCTTCGGCCCGGACTACGAAACCCATGCGGCTGAGCTCCTCACGCCGTCCGATTTCATCTTACGCTTCGGCAGGCGCGACACGCTGTTTCCGCCTGGCTCGCGCTGGGGCTACAGCAACTTCGGCTTTATACTGCTAGGCGCATTGATCGAACGGGCGTCCGGTCAGCGCTGGGACGCCTACCTCAAGCGCAACGTGTTTGATGTCGCGGGCATGACAGAGACCTCTCCGGTTGCCACCGCCGCCGATACTGCGCGTCCCTTGACGGGGTCGGCTGAAACGGGCTTGAAGTCGCTGCCATATTACCCTGGCCTTCCGGCTGGAGGCGGCTACTCGACGGTGGACGACCTGCATCGGTTCGCCATCGCGTTGAGGAGCGGCGCCCTGCTAGATGCCGAGCCACTGCGATGGCTCACCACCGCCTCGATACCTGCCGGGAGCGCGTCGTGGAGTTTCGGTCTGCGGATCGCGACACGGAACGGCGCACCTTATTATGGCCATGGCGGCAGTGCTCCCGGCGTGAACGCCGACATCGCCTTCTATCCTGCCGGCTACACGGTTATCGCGCTCGCCAATCGCGGCCATCCCCACGCCCTGAACATCGGGGCCTATGCCGGAAACCGATTACCGCTCCGGTAGATCGACGTCATACGTCCCACAGCGATCGCGCGACGACCTGACCTTCCGCCCACCTACCCGATCGCCTCCACCACCGCCGCGCGCAGTTCGGGGATGCCCATACCGCCCTCGCTGGAGGTCGCCAGCACCTCGGGGTGCGCGGCGGGCCGCTTGCGCGCCTCGGCGGCGGTCGCCTCCGCCACCACGGCGAGGTCGGTGGCCTTCACCTTGTCGGCCTTGGTCAGTACCAGGCGATAGCTCACCGCCGCGCCGTCGAGCATCTCCAGGATCTCGCGGTCGACCTCCTTGATGCCGTGGCGGCTGTCGATCAGCACCAGCGCGCGCTTGAGCACCTGGCGGCCGCGCAGGAAATCGTTGACCAGGAAGCGCCACTTCCGGACCATGTCCTTGGGCGCCTTGGCGAAGCCGTAGCCGGGCATGTCGACCAGCCGGAAGCGCAGCGGCTGGCCCACGTCGAAGAAGTTGAGCTCCTGCGTCCGCCCCGGCGTCACCGAGGTACGCGCGAGCGTCTTGCGGCCGGTGAGCGCGTTGAGCAGCGACGACTTGCCGACGTTGGAGCGGCCCGCGAACGCCACTTCGGGCACGCTCGGGTCGGGCAGGAACTGGAGCGCGGGGGCGGACTTCAGGAACTCCACCGGCCCGGCGAACAGCTTGCGCGCCGCCTCGATGTCCTCGTCCGTCATTTGGCTGGCGCCATCAGCTCCGGATGCCGGGCATAGAGCAGCTTCTGCTGGAGGATGGTCAGCACGTTGGAGGTGATCCAGTACACCTGGAGGCCGACCGCGAACGGCGCCATCACGAACATCAGCACCCAGGGCAGGATCGCGAACACCTGCTTCTGCGCGTCGTCCATCGGCTGCGGGTTCAGCTTGAACTGGAAGTACATGCTGATGCCGAGCAGGATCGGGATGATGCCGATCGCGATGAAGCTCGGCGGGGTGAACGGCAGCAGGCCGAACAGGTTGACCGGGGTCAGCGGATCGGGCGCGGACAGGTCCTTGATCCAGGCGACGAACGGCTGGTGCCGCATCTCGATGGTCAGCATCAGCACCTTGTACAGCGCGTAGAAGACCGGGATCTGGAGCAGGGTGGGCAGGCAGCCGGCGAGGGGGTTGATCTTCTCCGCCTTGTAAAGCGCCATGATCTCCTGCTGCTGGCGGACCTTGTCTTCCTTGAACCGCTCCTGGATCGCCTTCATCTTCGGCTGCACCGCGCGCATCCGGGCCATGGAGGCGAACTGGCGCTGCGCGATCGGGAACATCAGGCCGCGCACGGTGACCGTCAGCACGATGATCGCCACGCCGAAGTTGCCGATCATCCGGAACAGCCAGTCGAGATAATAGAAGATCGGCTTCTCGAAGAACCAGAACCAGCCCCAGTCGATCGCGAAGCTGAACCGCGGCACCAGCCCTTCCGCCTCGTAGCGGTCGAGCAGGTCGACCTCCTTGGCGCCGGCGAAGAAGCGCGCGGTCTGGGTCAGGGTGCGGCCGGGGGCGAGGGTGGTGGCGCTGGCGGCGCGATAATCGGCCTGGTGGCGGCCGTCGCCCGGGCCGCGCAGCTCCAACTGCTGCTCGGCGCCTGCGGGGGGCACCAGAGCGGTCAGCCAGTAATGGTCCGTGAAGCCCAGCCAGCCACCCTTGGCGCGATAGCTGTAGGGCGCCTCGTCGACGTCATCGAGATCGGTATCGAAATGGACGCCGCCGTCGTCCTTGTAGATCGGGCCGATGTGGATGGTCCACGAATCCTTGTCGGCCGAGGCGCCGCGGCGGCTGAGCAGGCCATAGGGCTGCACCGCGATCGGCGCCGCGCCGGCGTTCTGCACCGACTGGCGGATCGTGAACAGATAGCCGTCGTCGACCGAGATGGTCAGCTGGAAGCGCTGCGTGCCCTTGGTGGTGCTCAGCGTGATCGGTGTCGCCGGGGTCAGCCGGGGGCCGCTCGCCTGCCATACCGCATTCGCATCGGGCCCGGTCACGCCCGTGCCGCTCCAGCCGAAGCCGGCGAAATAGGCGTCGGCGGTGCCCGAGGGCGACAGCAGCCGGATCGGCGCGGCGTTCCTGGCGATCGTCTGGCGGTGGCGGATCAGGACGAGATCGTCGATCCGCGCGCCCTTGAGGTTGATGCTGCCGCGCAGCCGCGGCGTCTCGATGGCGACGCGCGGCGTCTCGCGCAGCACGATCGCGCGGTCGCGGATCGCCTGGGGGCTGTCCGCGGCGGGATCGGCGCCGGGATTGGGCACTACCTTGGTCTTGCCGCCCTCGATCTTGGTCGCGGGCGGGTTGGCGGTGGGGAAGAACGTGCTCTGGACATAGGGCCAGCCGAACAGGATCAGCGCGGCGATCACCGCGAACAGCACGAAGTTCTTGTTGTCCTGGCTCACCTGTGCCCCATTTCTTTACGGAACCGGGTCATAGCCATGCCCGCCCCAGGGATGGCACCGCGCGATCCGCCGCGCTGCGAGCCAGCCCCCCTTTGCCGCGCCATAGCGGCGAAGCGCCTCGATTGCATAGGCCGAACAGCAGGGCTGGTAGCGGCAGGTTGGCGGCAGCACCAGCGAAGGGCCCAGCTGCCACGCCCGCGCGACCAGGATCAGCAGCCAGGCCATCACCGCTTCGGCTCCTGAGCGCGCTGGACCTTGCGCAGCGCCTTCGACAGTTCCGTCCGGAGCGCCGCGAAGTCGCGTTCGATGCCGCCCTCGCGGCCGATCAGCACATGGTCCGCGCCCGGCTGGCCCTCGGCGGGCAGCAGCTCGCGCGCCAAGGCGCGCAGCCGGCGCTTCATCCGGTTGCGCACCACGGCATTGCCGATCTTCTTGGTGACGGTGAAGCCCACGCGCATCGCCGGGTCACCATCGTCGCGCGGGCGCATCAGTAGGACGAATCCCGGCATCGGCGCCCGTCGTCCACCATTCGCCGCGAGGAAATCGCGGCGCTTCGTCAGGGTGGTTAGGCCGACAGCTTCTTGCGGCCGCGCGCCCGGCGTGCCCGGATCACCGACCGGCCGCCCACCGTCGCCATCCGCGCACGGAAGCCGTGACGGCGCGCCCGCACGAGGTTGCTCGGCTGAAAGGTCCGCTTCATCGCTCATTCCCGAATCTGAAACACGAAAGGCCGCCCCCTCCCCGTAGAAGGGCCGGACGGCCTGGAAGGCGGTGCGCATAAGCGGAAGGGCCGGCAAAGTCAAACCTGAGTCGCCCGTTCGCGTGCGCGCCGTCGCGTCATCTGTTCGCGCGCATGGCGACGCAGCGCGCTCCGCCGCCGCATAGCCCGATCCACCAGCCCGCCGGTCCGTGGCCAGCGCCGCTTGAGCCGCGCCCATTGCACCCGGGCGCGGTGCGAGTTGCGCAGCACCAGGATCAGCCCGCCCGCGAACAGCGCGATCCCTCCCGGTCCCGGCAGCGGCGAGGCGAGCGGCGCCGCGACGATCAGCATGCCCCCCAGCGTCAGCTGCGTGTAGCGCAGGGCAGGGTGACGACCGCTCATCACCGCCATGTGGCGCCGGTGTATTGTTCCTGCAAGACGCTCGCCGACGTTTGCTTAACCGGAAAACTGGCTATGACAGGCGTTGGGGGGAAATCATGGTCTCGATCGTCTCGACGGTGGCGTATCTCGGGCTGGAGGCGCGCGCGGTGGAGGTGCAGTGCCAGCTGATCCCCGGCGTGCCCGCCTTCAACATGGTCGGCCTCGCCGACAAGGCGGTGGCGGAAAGCCGCGAGCGGGTACGCGGCGCGGTCACCGCCATGGGGCTGGCGCTGCCGCCCAAGCGCATCACCGTCAACATGAAGCCCGCGGACCTGCCCAAGGAAGGCTCGCACTTCGACCTGCCCGTGGCACTGGCGCTGCTCGGCGCGATGGGCGTGGTCGATGCCGAGGCGCTGGCCG
>NZ_JBELLZ010000039.1:0-28958 GCF_042096255.1 Sphingomonas sp.
CGCGCAGCTGGCGATGCTGCGCTACCAGCTCAACCCGCATTTCCTGTTCAACACGCTGAATTCGATCTCCACCCTGGTGCTGCTCAAGCAGACCGAGCGGGCGAATGCGATGCTGTCGCGCCTCGCCGCCTTCCTGCGCTACACGCTCGCCAACGAGCCCACCGCGCACGTCACCATCGCGCAGGAGGTGGAGACGCTGAAGCTCTATCTCGAGATCGAGAAGATGCGGTTCGAGGAGCGGCTGCGTCCGCGCTTCGAGATCGACCCCGCGGTGGAGAAGGCGCAGCTGCCGTCGCTGCTGCTGCAGCCGCTGGTCGAGAATGCGATCAAATATGCAGTCACCCCCAAGGAGGAAGGCGCGGAAATCTGCGTCACCGCGCGGCTTGCCGGAGAGCGGGTGCAGATCGCCGTATCGGATACCGGCCCGGGCTTGCAGCCGACCCGGAACCGGCCGAGCCTTTCCACCGGTGTCGGCATCGCCAATATCAGGGAGCGTCTGGCGCAGGCTTATGGACCCGACCACCGTTTCACGATGAGCGCGATGCCCGCCGGCGGCTTCGGGGTGGAGATCGACATCCCGTTCCAGCGCGACGAACCAAGTAGAGAGTAACGCATGACCATTCGTACCATCCTTGTCGACGACGAGCCGCTGGCCATCCAGGGCCTGGAGCTGCGCCTACAGGCACACGAAGACGTCGAGATCGTCGCCAAGTGCCAGAACGGCCGCGAGGCGATCAGCGCGATCAAGACCCACAAGCCTGATCTCGTCTTCCTCGACATCCAGATGCCCGGCTTCGACGGCTTCTCGGTCGTCCAGGGCCTGATGGACGTCGAGCCGCCGCTGTTCGTGTTCGTTACCGCCTATTCCGACCATGCGCTGCGCGCGTTCGAGGCGCAGGCGGCGGACTATCTGATGAAGCCGGTCGAGGAGGCGCGTCTCGCCGACACTTTGGACCGCATCCGCCAGCGGCTGACTGAGAAGCGCGGCGCGGGCGAGGTCGAGAAGCTGAAGGAGGTGCTCGCCGAAGTCGCCCCCGATGCCGCGGCCGATATCGTCGATGGCACCGGCGAGCATGCATCGAGCCGCTTCGAGAAGATGATCAACATCAAGGACCGCGGCCAGATCTTCCGCGTCGACGTCGACACGATCGAGCGGATCGATGCGGCGGGCGACTATATGTGCATCTACACCGCGGACAACACGCTGATCCTGCGCGAGACGATGAAGGATCTGGAGAAGCGCCTGGATCCGCGTCGCTTCCAGCGGGTCCACCGGTCGACCATCGTGAACCTCGACCTGGTGAAGCAGGTGAAGCCCCACACCAACGGCGAGTGTTTCCTGGTCCTCGACTCGGGCGCCAGCGTGAAGGTCAGCCGCAGCTATCGCGACGTGGTTGCGCGCTTCGTTCATTAACGGCGCAACCAAGGCCTCCGGCGCCCGTTGAACCGGCGAGCCGGCCGCTTCCCCTTTCGCGGCCGGCCGCCCCCGACAGACGGAGACAAACCATGGGCCTGTTCACCAAGGACATCCAGACGTTCGAGGACCTGTTCCTCCACCAGCTCCAGGACATCTATTACGCCGAGCAGCAGATCACCAAGGCACTGCCCAAGATGATCGACAAGGCGACCGCGCCGCAGCTCAAGGCGGGGTTCGAGCAGCACCTGGCCGAGACCGAGGGTCAGATCCAGCGGCTCGAGCGCGTGTTCGCGATGATCGGCGAGACGCCCAAGGGCGCCACCTGCCCGGCGATCGACGGCATCATCAAGGAAGCCAATGAGGTCGCCGGCGAGATCGAGGACAAGCGCGTCCTCGACGCGGCGCTGATTGCCGCGGCGCAGGCGGTGGAGCATTATGAGATCACCCGCTACGGCACGCTGATCGCCTGGTCCAAGCAGCTCGGGCGCGCCGATGCGGCGGCGGTGTTCGAGGAAACGCTGGCCGAGGAGCGCGCGACGGACGAGAAGCTCACCGGGCTTTCCACCAACGTCAACGCCACGGCCGACACGGTCAACGAACCGGCGTGATCGCCTGGGCCGGAGGCGCAAGAGGCGCCTCCGGCTCGCCCCACCCCGGTGACGGCACGATTCGGCTAACCCTGCGTTCAGCCTGCGGAGTGCAGGGACGTGACCGTTCCATGCGAGGAGCTTGTGATGGTGGCGTACAGGATGAAGGCCGTTTTGCTGGCCGCGGGCGTGTCGATGGTCGCATCGCCGCCGGCGTCGACCTTTGCCGCGGCGCAGAGCCGCGATGCTTATGAAGACGAGTGGCGCGACGATGCCCCGCCGCCGTCCGACCGCGACGGATACGACGACCGCTACGACGAGCGTGGCGCCTATGACGATCGCGACGCGCGCAGCGGCGGCGACGACCGCTATTATGACGAGGCCTATGACCGCGCCCCGCCGCCAGGTTACGACGGCACCCGCCCGCCGCCGCCGCCGCGCGGTTGGCGCGACGAGGGCGATCAACGGGCCTATCAGGTCGAGGACGATCGGTTTGCCTATGGCGCCGAGCGCTGGGCGCAGGACAATTGCGTCAAGTCCCAGAACAATGCCGGGGTCGGGGCGGTGGTCGGCGGGCTGATCGGCGCGCTGGTCGGCAATGCGGCGAGCGGACGCCGCGACCGCACCGGCGGCACGCTGGCGGGTGCCGCGGTTGGCGCGGCCGGCGGCGCCATCGTCGGCGGCGCGAGCAGCAACCAGACCAGCCCCGGCTGCCCGCCGGGCTATGTGGTTCGCCGCGGTGCTGCCGGCTTCGCCTATGGCGGCCCTGGGTTCGTCTATGCGGCGCCTGCCTGGTACCGGCCGTGGGTGTTCGTGGGCAACCGCTGGACCTATCGCCCGTATCCCTACCACCGCTTCTATGCGCGCCATTACTGGCGCCCACGGGCGTATCGCCGTGGCTTCTACGGCCGCCCGCGCTACCGCCGCTGGTAGGCTGACCTGCTCGGAACGGCCGCATCGCGCAAGGCGGTGCGGCCGTTTCGCTTCACGGCTTGCTTACCATCCACCGCTACACCGCGGCGGCGATGTACCATGACGCAACGCTCGCCCGTCAGGTGACCGCCGACGCCCGGCCCGCCTCCGCCGTCTCCCACGGCGTCGGCATGGCGGGCCTGACTGGGCTGGTCGCCTGGATCGTCGTGGCACACCGGTTCGGGATGGACGGGCCCTATGCGGCGCTGACCGGCCTCGTCGCCTGCGCGCTGCCGATGATCGCCTGGTCGCTGCTGGTCGACCGGGTGCACCGAAATCTCTCGACCGGGATCGACTGGACGGTGGCGCGGCCGTGGCGCGAAACGCTGGACGTCAGCCTGGTCAAGCTTGCCGGGCTGTGGGCGACCTGGGGGCTGATCGCGCTGATCTACGGCACGATGCGCTTCTACTGGGCGGGCAATTACGCCTTCGCCATGGCGTGTTTCGAGGCGGCGGCGCCGTGGCTGGTCGGGCTCTCGATCCCTTATGTGCTCTGGCTCGACCGGCGGCTACTCGAACCGCGCGACGGCGCCTGGGCACTGGGCGCGTGGCTGACCGGCACCGCGCCGGCGGATCGCGAGGCGATCTACGCGCACCTGCGCGCCTGGGCGGTTAAGGGTTTCTTCCTGGCGTTCATGCTGGCGATCGTGCCCGGCGGGTTCGGAGACTTCGTGCGGGCGGACTGGAGCGCGGTGTGGGGCGATCCGGTGGCGCTCGCCAACTGGCTGATCACCTTCATGTTCGTCGTAGACGTGGCGTTCGCCGCGGTGGGCTACATGCTGACGATGCGGCCGCTCGATGCGCACATCCGCTCCGCCAATCCCTATGCGGCGGCGTGGACCGCGGCGCTGATCTGTTATCCCCCCTTTGTGCTGATGGATGACGGCGGGCCGCTCGACTATCATCCGGGCACCTATGGCGGCGACGGCTGGATGCACTGGTTCGCCGGGCATCCGGTGCTGCTGGCGGCGACCGGCGCGGTGCTGGTGGCGCTGACCGCAATCTATGCCTGGGCGACGGTGGCGTTCGGCCTGCGCTTCTCCAACCTGACGCATCGCGGCATCCTGACCCACGGGCCTTATGCCTGGAGCCGGCACCCGGCGTATCTGAGCAAGAACCTGTTCTGGTGGATCTCCACATTGCCCTTCTTCACCACCGGGTCGCTGGTGGATGCGGCGCGGGCGACGATCATCCTGGGGATGGTCTCCGGCGTCTATTACTGGCGGGCGCGGACGGAGGAGCGGCACCTTTCCGCCGATCCCGCCTATCGCGCCTATTACGACTGGATGGAACGGCACGGCCCGGTGCCGCGGCTGTTCCGCTGGGTGCGTGGCGGCTAAACCGTAAAGCTCTCGCCACAACCGCAGGCGCCCTTGGCGTTCGGGTTGTTGAAGACGAAGCCGGCGGTGAAATCATCCTCCACCCAGTCCATGGTCGAGCCGATCAGGTAAAGGATCGAGCCGCCGTCGACGAACAGGGTGCCGCCGGGGGTGTCGATCCGCTCGTCCATCGGTTTCGCCTCGGTGACGTAATCGACCGAATAGGCGAGGCCCGAGCAGCCGCGGCGCGGGGTGGACAGCTTGACCCCGATCGCGCCCTCGGGAGCCTTCGCCATCAACGCGGCGATGCGCGCCTCGGCACCGGAGGTGAGGTGGAGCGCGGCGGGCCGCGCGCGGGTCATGGTGGTCATGATCTCAAATCCGTTCGTGCTGAGCGAAGTCGAAGCACATGGGCGAGCGTTCCGCTTGTCCTTCGACTTCGCTCAGGACGAACGGAGGTTGGTAGACGAGCGCCGTCAAAGCATTCCCAACTCAAGGCGTGCCTCGTCGCTCATCTTGCTCGGGTCCCAGGGCGGGTCCCAGACGAGGTTGACGTCGCAATAGGCGATGCCGGGCACCGCGCAGACGCGCATCTCGACCTCGCCGGGCATCGACTCGGCGACGGGGCAGTGCGGCGTGGTCAGCGTCATCGTCACTGCGGCGGCGCCCGCGTCGGTGACCTCGACATTGTAGATCAGCCCGAGCTCGTAGATGTTCACCGGGATCTCGGGATCGTAAATCTCTTTCAGCGCATCGACCACCGCGGTGTGGAGCGCGCCGCCGGCCTCGTGCGGGGCATCCGCCTCGGGCTGCTTGGCGAGGAAACCGCTGAGATAGTCGCGCTGGCGGGGCTCCGCATCCTCGACGCGGGCGCGCGGCGGGACCGCCACGCTGTCGACCTGCTCGGTTTCGATGCTCATCCGAAAATCCCTACCCAAAAATCCGAGTCACTCTCTCAATGCCGCGCACCAAAGCCTCGATATCCTGCAGCCCGTTATAGACCCCGAAGCTGGCGCGCGCGGTCGCCTCGGCGCCGAGGGCCTCCATCAACGGCTGGGCGCAATGGTGGCCGGCGCGGATGGCGACCTTCGCCTCGTCCAAGATGGTGCCGACGTCGTGCGGATGCACCCCCCCCACTTCGAAGCTGACGATGCCGGCGGAATCCTCTGGCCCGAACAGGCGGACCGAGTTGATCCGGCCGAGCGCCTCGCGCGCCTCGCGCACCAGCGCGGTCTCGTGCGCGTGGATCGCGGCGAGCCCAATCTCCTCGACATAGTCGATCGCGGCATGGAGGCCGAGCGCGCCGACGATGTGCGGCGTGCCCGCCTCGAACCGGGTCGGCGGCGGCGCATAGGTGGTGCGCGCAAAGCTGACCTTGTCGATCATCGAGCCGCCGCCCTGATAGGGCGGCATCTGCTCCAGCAGGTCGGCGCGGCCCCAGAGCACGCCGATGCCGGTCGGGCCGTAGAGCTTGTGGCCGGAGAAGACGTAGAAGTCGCAGCCGAGCGCGGCGACATCGACAGGGAGGCGCGGGACCGCCTGGCACCCGTCGATCAGGATGGTGGCGCCGACCGAATGCGCGATCTCGGCGGCGCGCTGCACGTCGAGCACGCTGCCGAGCACGTTGGAGACGTGGGCGAGCGCGACAAGCTTGTGCTGCGGGCCGATCATCGCCGCCATCGCGTCGAGATCGATGCAATGGTCGGCGGTGAGCGGGACGACATCGACCTCATAGCCGGCCATCTGCCACGGCACGATGTTGCTGTGATGCTCCAGCTGGCTGAGCAGCACGCGATCGCCGGGCTGGCGGCGCGGCGCGGCCCAGCTGTGCGCGACGAGGTTGATCGCCTCGGTGGCGCCGCGGACGAAGACGCATTCGTCGGACTGGCCGCCGATGAAGCCGGCGACGCGGCGGCGGGCGGCCTCATAGGCCAAAGTCATGTCCGCCGAGCGCTGGTACACGCCGCGGTGGACGGTGGCATAGGTCTCGCCATAGCCGCGCGCGATCGCGTCGATGACGGGCTGCGGCTTCTGCGCGGTGGCGGCGGTGTCGAGATAGGCCCAGCCGGCGGGGATGGCGGGGAAATCCGCGACGCGGTCGAGCGGGCGGGTGGCGGTGAGCATGGTCATGCGGCGGGAGACAAATTGAGACGGTTGAGGCGCTCGCGCGATGGCGGGCAGGGGGACGAATTGAGGCGGTTGAGGCGCTGCACGCTTTCGCGGGCGATCGAATATCCGCTAGCCATTGCAACGGGATACAGGATGGCGGGCGTGTAGGACAGCGTTTCGATCCTCCCCCGGAGGGGGAGGTGGCGCGCGCGAAGCGCGTGACGGAGGGGTGTCGCGCTCTCGAGAGCGCGATACCCCTCCGTCAGCGCTGCGCGCTGCCACCTCCCCTTGCAGGGGAGGATTTGAGTCGCGATCACAGCGCCGCCTCCAGCCACGCATCCGCGTCCGCCTCGAACGCGTCGCGGACCGTCTCGGTACCGATCCGCTCCAGTGCGTCGGCGACGAAGGCGCGGGTGAGGATCGCCTGGGCGCGGGCCCTGGGGATGCCGCGCGACTCCATGTAGAAGAGCGCGCGCGCGTCGAGTTCGCCGACGGTGGCGCCGTGCGCGCATTTCACGTCGTCGGCGAAGATCTCCAGCTCGGGCTTGAGGTTCACCGTAGCAGTGCGGTGGAGGAGGAGGCCGCGCAGGCTCTGCTCGCCATCGGTCTTCTGCGCATGGCGGGCGACCTCGACCGCGGCGGCGAGGCTGGCGGTGGACTGGTTCGCCGCCACCGCGCGCCAGACCTGGCGGGACGAACCGTTTGGCTGGGCGTGGTTGATGCGGACCGCGCATTCCTGGCGCTGCTCGCCGGCGGTGAGGAGCGCACCGCCATATTCGGCGAAGGCGCCCTCGCCCGCGGTCAGCTGCGCGTCGATGCGGCTGCCCTGCCCGCCGGCGCCGAGGAAGACGGTGACGAGGCTGGCGGCCTGGCCGATCTCGGCTTCCTCGCGCAGCGAGACGAAGCCGGCGGGCTGGAGCAGGCGGACGGCGCGCTGGAGGCGCGCGCCCTTGCCCAGCGCCACGCGGGTGAAGCGGTTCTGCCAGCCGGCGCCAACGAAGGTCTCGACCACGGTGGCGGCGGCATCGTCGGCAAGGACGATCTCGGCCGGCAGGTGGTTCTCGCGGCCGGTGGCGACATGGACGACCTGCACCGGATCGGCGACCGCCTCGCGGTCGAGGCGCAGCGACCAGCCGGGAGCGGTGGCGCGGCGGGCGAGCGCGTGATCGCTGGGGGCGACCTGCCTCAGCGCGACGCGGTGGAGGTCCGACCGCGCCTCATCTAGCGTTCCGTCGACGAACAGCAGGCGCGCGCCGGGGAGGTCGAGGAAGTCGTGGCTCGGCTGCGCGACGGGGGCGAGCGCGGCGGCGGCGGAGAGCGCGCCGAGATCGGCCCAGCGCCAGGCTTCCTCGCGGGTGGAGGGGAGGTTGAGGAGGGTCACTTTTCGCTCCTCCCCTGCAAGGGGAGGTGGCGCGCGTAGCGCGACGGAGGGGTGTCCCCGCTGGCAACGGTCCCGAGCCTCATCAGCGGCGATACCCCTCCGTCAGGCCTGCGGCCTGCCACCTCCCCTTGCAGGGGAGGACTGGGGAACACGCTCACGCCGCCACCTCGGAATAGCCCTCACGCTCCAGCTGGTGTGCGAGCTCAGGGCCGCCCGTCCGCGTGATGCGGCCGTCGGCGAGGACGTGGACGACGTCCGGCTTCACGTAATCGAGCAGCCGCTGGTAGTGGGTGATCAGCAGCACCGCCTTGTCGGGCGCGCGCATGATGCGGTTGATGCCGTCGCCGACGATGCGCAGCGCGTCGATGTCGAGCCCCGAGTCGGTCTCGTCGAGGATCGCGAAGTTCGGGCTGATGATGCCCATCTGCACCATCTCGTTGCGCTTCTTCTCGCCGCCCGAGAAGCCGACGTTGACCGGGCGCTTGAGCATCTCCTGGTCGAGCCCGAGCGCGTCGGCCTGGGCGCGGGCGAGCTTGAGGAATTCGCCGCCGGAAAGCGGCTTCTCGCCGCGGCCGGCGCGCTGGGCGTTGAGCGCCTCGCGCAGGAACTGGACGTTGGAGACGCCGGGGATCTCGACGGGGTATTGGAAGCCGAGGAACAGGCCCGCGGCGGCGCGCTCATGGGGTTCGAGGGCGAGGAGGTCGACGCCGTCGAAGGTAACGCTGCTCCCCGTCACCTCATACCCCGGCCGCCCGCCGAGGACGTAGCCGAGCGTCGACTTGCCCGCGCCGTTCGGCCCCATGATCGCATGCACCTCGCCTGCGTTGACGGTGAGCGAGAGGCCCTTGAGGATCGGCTTGCCGTCGATCTCGGCGTGGAGGTTTTCAATCTTGAGCATTAGTCTTTCCGCGATTGCCTGTTGCCCAGATGGAAACGGCAACAAGCGCCGGACCATAGAAAAAAGCCGCAAGGATCAGCGAACCCCACGAAACGAAATTGATAAGGGGATATTGCACCCCGTTCGGCGACAGGAATATATTGGCGAGGACGTACAGCGCGTTGAACATTATCGCCAGCGTAGCCATCATTCCGAATATCTTGTCCCGCATTATCGGGTACTCCGTCCCAGCGAAATTTCCGATGGCTGGCGCGCTTGCTCAAGCCCCTCCCCTTCAGGGGAGGGGTTGGGGTGGGGTCTCTCCGCGCGCGCCGACGCCGCATGCAGCGCGATACGGATCGCCTCGGCCACCCCCTCGATATTGCTCATCACATCGCCATTGCCGATGTGCAGCACGCGCAGACCGTGCGCCGCCAACACAGCATCACGGCGGCGATCCACGTCCGGCTCATGCGTATCGCCGTCCACCTCCACCACCAGCTTCGCAGCCGGGCAGAGGAAATCGGCGATATGCTGGCCGATCACCGCCTGACGGCGGAACTTGAAGCCATCGAGCTTCGAGTTGGAGAGGATGCGCCACAGGCGCTTCTCCGGCTCGGTGGGGTTGCGGCGCATGTTGTGGGCGTGGTCGCTGATCTCCGCTATGGTGTTCGCGGAGAGGCCCCACCCCCGGCCCCTCCCCTGAAGGGGAGGGGAGTTGAGGCGGCGCGCTTCGTCGGTCGGGGTCATCCCACGCTCCCCTCAAGGCTGATCCCCAGCAGCTTCTGCGCCTCCACCGCGAACTCCATCGGGAGCTGCTGGAGCACCTCGCGGGCGAAGCCGTTGACGATCAGCGCTACCGCCGCCTCCTGATCGAGGCCGCGGGACATGGCGTAGAACAGCTGGTCCTCGCTGATCTTGCTCGTCGTCGCCTCGTGCTCGATCTGCGCGCTCGGGTTGCGCACCTCGATATAAGGCACGGTGTGCGCGCCGCACTGGTCGCCGAGCAGCAGCGAATCGCACTGGGTGAAGTTGCGCACCCCCTCCGCGGTCGGGGCGACGCGCACCAGCCCGCGATAGGTGTTGTCCGAGCGGCCGGCGCTGATGCCCTTCGACACGATGGTCGAGCGGCTGCCCTTGCCGAGGTGGATCATCTTGGTGCCGGTATCGGCCTGCTGGCGGTTGTTGGTCACCGCGACCGAGTAGAATTCGCCGACGCTGTTCTCGCCCGCGAGCACGCAGCTGGGGTATTTCCAGGTGATCGCGCTGCCGGTCTCGACCTGGGTCCAGCTCACCTTGCTGTTGCGGCCCTGGCAGAGCGCGCGCTTGGTGACGAAATTGTAGATGCCGCCCACGCCGTTCTCGTCGCCGGGATACCAATTCTGCACGGTGCTGTACTTGATCTCGGCATCGTCGAGCGCGACCAGCTCCACCACCGCGGCGTGAAGCTGGTTCTCGTCGCGCATCGGCGCGGTGCAGCCTTCGAGATACGAGACGTAGGCGCCCTTGTCGGCGACGATCAGGGTGCGCTCGAACTGGCCGGTGTTCTCCGCATTGATGCGGAAATAGGTGGAAAGCTCCATCGGGCAGCGCACGCCCTCGGGCACATAGACGAAGGTGCCGTCAGAGAAGACCGCGCTGTTGAGCGTGGCGAAGTAATTGTCCCGCTGGGGCACGACCTTGCCGAGCCACTTGCGGACCAGATCGGGATATTCGCGCACCGCCTCGCTGATCGACAGGAAGATGACGCCCGCGGCCTTGAGCTCCTCGCGGAAGGTGGTGGCGACGCTGACGCTGTCGAACACCGCGTCGACCGCCACCTTGCGCGCGCCCTCGACGCCGGCGAGGACCTTCTGCTCCTCGATCGGGATGCCGAGCTTCTCGTAGGTGCGGCGGATCTCGGGATCGAGCTCGTCGAGCGAGGCAATCGTCGCCTTGGCCTTGGGCTCGGCGTAATAATAGGCGTCCTGATAGTCGATCGGGGGGACGTTGAGCTTGGCCCAGTCGGGCGCCTCCATCGTCTGCCACAGGCGGAACGCCTTGAGGCGCCAGTCGAGCATCCATTCGGGCTCGTTCTTCTTGGCGCTGATGTAGCGCACCGTGTCCTCGCTCAGCCCCTTGGGCGCGAAGTCCTGCTCGATGTCGGTGGCGAAGCCCCATTCGTACTTCTTGGAGACGGCCTCATAGGCCTCGGCGTTCTTGGTGGCCATTATGCGTGCACCTCAGTCCGCTCGGGGGCGAGCGCGAAGGGAAGAGTGGGGCGGGCGAGATCGGCGAGGCTGACGCCCGCCAGCGCGTCGCGGACCGCGCGGTTGACCACCGCCCAGTGCGGCTTGACCTGGCAATGGCCGTCGAGCGCGCAATCGTGGCGCTCGGTATCGACGCAGGTGGTCATCGCGATCGGGCCGTCGATCGCCTCGATGATCGCGGCGAGGCTGATCGCCTCGGGCGCGCGGGAGAGGACGAAGCCGCCGCCGGCGCCGCGCGTGCTCTCGATGAGCCCGGCCGCGGACAGGCGGCTGACCAGTTTCTGCGCGGTCGGCAGCGGCACGCCGGTCTCGGCGGCGAGCAAAGTCGCGTTGAGGCGTGCCTCGCCTGCACCGCGGCGCGCGGCGGCGGTCATCAGCACGACCGCGTAATCGGCAAGGCTAGACAGCTTCATCTGCGAACGGTTCTCAAATCGGACCGACTTGATCCGATTGGCAGATGGTCGCGATGGTGCGGCGCGTCAAGGGTGAAGCGGTCAGCCCTTGTACAGGCCCTCCAGGCGCTCGCCGTAGGCCTGGCGCAGGACGTGGCGGCGGATCTTGAGGCTGGGGGTGAGCTGTTCGTTCTCGATCGAGAAAGGCTCGTCGGCGAGGATGAAGCGGCGGACCTTCTCGACCACGGAGAGGTCGCGGTTGGTGCGCTCCACCGCCTTGGCGATGGCGGCGCGATAGTCGGCGTCCTCGCACAGGCGCTTCGAATCGCAGCGGCGGCCCTGGGCGGCGCACCATTCCTGAGTCCATTCGCCGTCGGGCACGATCACCGCGACCATATAGGGCTTGCGGTCGCCGGCGATCATCGCCTGGCCGATCTCGGGCTGGAGGGTCATCATGCCCTCCACCTTCTGTGGGGCGACATTGTCGCCCTTGTCGTTGATGATCAGGTCCTTCTTGCGATCGGTGATGCGGATGCGGCCCGCCTCGTCGATCTCGCCGATGTCGCCGGTGTGCAGCCAGCCGTCGCTGAGCACGCGCGCGGTCTCCGCCTCGTTGCGCCAGTAGCCGTGCATGACGAGTTCGCCGCGGACCAGGATTTCGCCGTCCGCCGCGATCCTCACCTCGGTGTTCGGCAGCGGCGGGCCGACGCCGTCCATGGTGACGCCCGCGGCGGGGCGGTTGCACGAGATCACCGGCGCCGCCTCGGTCTGGCCATAGCCCTGGAGGAAGGTGACGCCGAGCGATTGGAAGAACACCCCCACCTCGGGCGTGAGCGGCGCGCCGCCCGAGACCATCGCCTTCATCCGCCCGCCGAAGCGCTTGCCGATCTTGGGCTTGAACAGCGCATCGACCAGCGCCGCCTTGGGCCAGTCCACCACGCGCATCGTGCCGGCATAGCGCCGCTCACCGACGTCGAGCGCATAGCCGAGCAGCCGCTGCGGCAGGCCGCCCTGCTTCTCGATCGCGCGGGTGATCCGGGTCCTGAGCACCTCGAACAGGCGGGGGACGACGAACATGATCGTCGGGCGCACCTCCTCGATATTGGCGGCGAGCTTCTCCAGCCCCTCGGCGTAGTAGATCTGCCCGCCCATGCCGATCGGCAGGTGCTGCCCGCCGGTATGCTCATAGGCGTGGCTCAGGGGCAGAAAGGAGAGGAACACCTCCTCGCCCCAGCCGAAATCCTCCGAGACGATCTGGGAGCAGCCGGCGACGTTGTGGAGGATCGCACCATGGTGCTGCATCACGCCGCGCGGCGCGCCGCCGGTGCCGCTGGTGTAGATCAGGCAGGCGAGATCGCCCCGCGCGAAGGTCGCCGCGGCGGCGGTGGCGGCAACATCGGCAGGGTGCGCGGCGATGAGGTCGTGCCAGTCGAGGCACTTCACCCCGGCCTGGCGCAGGCGGGGCTTGTCGATGCCGATCACGATCTCGGCATGGGTGGAGCGGACCACCGCGCGCATCACCACGTCGGCGAGCTTCTGGTTGGAGACGATCACCGCGCGGGCGCCGCTGTTCTCGATGATGTGCTGGTGATCGCGCTCGGTGTTGGTGGTGTAGGTGGGGACGGTGACGCAGCCCGCGGCCATGATCGCGAGATCGCTGAGGCACCATTCGGGGCGGTTCTCCGCGACCAGCATCACCCGGTCGCCGGGCTGGAGCCCCTCCGCGCGGAGCGCCTGCGCGAGGCTGGAGACGATCCGTGCCGCCTCCGCCCAGCTGGTCGCCTGCCACGCACCGCCGCGCTTGGCCCAGAGGAAGGGCTTGTCGCCCTGCTCGGCGGCGCGGGTGAAGAACATGGTGACGAGATTGGGGAAATGCTCGAGCAGGCGCGCCATCGGGTCCTCTCCATCGCCGTGTCGTAGCGTCAAGCGGGCGTGTGTAGCGCAACGCCTGGCCCTGCGCCAACGGGGTGGAGGCGGGCGCGGTCCGCGGCTAAGCGGCGGGGATGCTCCGCCTTCTCCTCGCCTGTCTCCTCCTCGCCGGCTGCACCGCGCCGGCCGCCGATCGCCCGTCCCCGGAAGCCGCCGCGCCGCGCCAGGGCTTCGTGGTCGCCGCCAACCCGCTTGCCGCCGAGGCGGGAATGGCGGTGCTGCGGCGCGGCGGCAGCGCGGCGGATGCGGCGGTGGCGGTACAGGCGATGCTGTCGCTGGTCGAGCCGCAGAGCTCGGGCGTGGGCGGTGGCGCGTTCCTGACCTGGTATGATGGGGTGACGCGCAAGGTGACCGTCTATGACGGGCGCGAGGTGGCGCCGGCGGGAGCGACGCCGGATATGTTCCTGGACGATGGCGGCAAGCCGCTGCCCTTCGGCACCGCGGTAGTGTCGGGCCGGGCGACCGGCGTACCGGGTGCGGTGGCGATGCTCGGCTTGGTCCACCGCACTTATGGCGCGCTGCCCTGGCGGACTTTGTTCGGCGATGCCGAGCGGACCGCGCGCGACGGGTTCGTGGTGTCGCCGCGGCTCGGGCGGTTCCTGTCGCGCAGCTTCCCGCAACTCTCCAGCCCGGATGCACGCGCCTATTTCGGCAAGCCGGGCGGCGGCCTGCTCCAGCCCGGCGACCGGCTGCGCAACCCCGCCTACGCCGGCTTCCTCCAGCGGCTGGCGGCCGAGGGCCCTGACGCGCTGTATCGCGGCGAGACCGCGCGCAAGATCGTCGCGCGCACGACCAGCGGGCCGCTCGCGGGCACGATGACGCTGGCAGACCTTGCCGCCTACAAGCCCGTGGTGCGCGAACCGGTGTGCGCTGTGGTACGCGTCTATCGCGTCTGCACGCCACCGCCGCCCTCCTCGGGCGCGGCGCTGATCGAACTGCTGCTGCTGCTGGAGCGGACCGATATCGCCAGCCGCAGCGCCGCCGATCCGCAGGGCTGGTTCCTGTTCGCCGAGGCGAGCCGGCTGATGTACGCCGACCGCGACGCCTATTTCGGCGATCCGGCGTTCGCCCAGGTGCCGGTCGCCGGGCTGCTCGCGCCCGACTATATCGCCCGCCGCGCGGCGCTGATCGGCGCCCGCGCCGGCGCCGCACCGGCAGCCGGCGTACCGGCGGGCGCGTCCGCAACCGGTCGCACGCAGACGCTGGAGCCGACCGGCACCAGCCATTTCATCATCGGCGATGCGGCGGGCAATGTCGTGTCGATGACCACCACGGTCGAGTCGATCTTCGGATCGGGGCGGATGGTCGATGGCTTCTTCCTCAACAATCAGATGACCGACTTCGCCTTCCGCCCGCGCGACGCACAGGGCCGCCCTGCCGCCAACGCGGTCGCGCCGGGCAAGCGCCCGCGCTCATCGATGACGCCGCTGGTGATGCTGGATGCACAGGGCCGGTTCGCCGGCGCGCTCGGCTCGGCGGGCGGCAATGCCATTCTCGCCTATGTCGGCAAGGCGTTCGTCGGCACGGTCGACTGGAAGATGCCGATGCAGGACGCGATCGCGCTGCCCAACCTGATCGCGCGCGGGAGCCGCTTCGCGGGAGAGGCGGACAAATTCGCGCCGGCGGTGCGCGAGGGGCTGGCCGCGCGCGGCGTCACCGTGACGCCGGGCGAAGGCGAGGATTCGGGGCTGCACGGCATCATCGTGCGCGACGGCGGGCAACTGGACGGCGGCTATGATCCGCGTCGCGAGGGGCGCGTGCTGATCGAGGCGGTGCCGCTACCCCGCGCCCACCGCGTCCGCGACGCTGGCGAACCCGTCGCGGCGGAGTAGTTCGGCCAACCCGCGTACGATCCGGGCAGGGAGGCCGGGCCCTTCATAGACGAGCGCCGAATAGAGCTGCACCAGGCTCGCGCCCGCGCGGATGCGGGCATAGGCCTCCTCTGCCGAGCCGATCCCGCCGACCGAGATCAGGGGCAGCCGGCCCTGCGTAGCGGCGCGGAAGTCTGCGAGCCGCTGCCGGGCGAGCGGCGCGAGCGGCGCTCCCGAAAGCCCGCCGGTCTCCCTCGCCCGTGCGCTCGCCAGCCCGGGCCGGCTCACCGTCGTGTTGCTGACGATCAGCGCGTCGATCCCATGGGTCAGCACCGCCGCCGCAATGTCCTCGATCGTCGCCGCATCAAGGTCGGGCGCGACCTTGAGGAACAGCGGCGTGCGCACGGCATCGTGGTGCCGCGCCGCGCTGGCTGCGGAAAGCAGTTCGTGGAGCGCCATACCGTGCTGCAGGTCCCGCAGGCCGGGCGTGTTGGGGCTGCTGATATTGATGGTGACGTAATCAGCCACAGGTGCCGCTGCGCGCACGCCCGCGACATAGTCGGCGACGCGGTTCGCGGCATCCTTGTTGGCGCCGACATTGATGCCCAGCACGCCGGCACGGCGCTTGGGCACGCGCGCAAGGCCGGTGGCGAGACCGCCGTTGTTGAAGCCAAGTCGGTTGATGATTGCGCGGTCCTCGGGCAGCCGGAAGATGCGCGGGCGCGGATTGCCCGGCTGCGGCAGCGGGGTCAGCGTGCCGACCTCGACGCTGCCCAAACCCAGCGCATGCCAGGCGGGGATCGCCCTGGCATCCTTGTCCACCCCGGCGGCGAGCCCGACCGGGTTGGCGAAATCGAGTCCGGCGACTCGAGTCGCCAGATCGGGAGGCGAGGCGACGGCGGCCAGGGGCGTGCCCGCCCGCGCCCAGCCGGCCAGCGCGGCAATCGTCAGCCCATGCGCGCGCTCCGCATCCAGCGCGAACAACCCCTTGCGAATCACCGAAAACAGCATCGCCAGCCCTTTGCCGACGTTGCGACGAAGAATCGACCAGATTGTAAGAAATTTCCTTGGAGCCATCCGGCCATGTCGAATTCGTCCAATATTTCGCCAAGCGATTGAAGCTACGTCTGCCTTGCGACCCGAGGAACCCTTGTAACAGGGGGTTCTTCCTCTAGGCCCGGCTGCTTCGGCAGCCGGGCCGCTTTTCTTGACGTGAAATAGTCTGTAACACCCGCCGTCGTTAAAACGGGGTCGCCGCCAGTGTCGCAGGTCCAGCTCGACTATCGTGTCCCGGCCGAGGACCTGCAGCCTTTTGTCACGCTGTTCTACCATTTCCACGCGGACGTTCCCATCTTTGAGGACGCGGAACGCGCAGACCACGCGCAGCTGCGCTTCCGGCTGGACGGCGGCACCGCCACGTATCGCTTTCCCGATGGATCGACCCAGTTCGCCGGCGCGGTTCACGTGATCGGCCCGACCAGCGGCGTGATGCATGTGCGCGCGGACGGGCCAGTGGATGTCGTGGGCATGGGGCTGCAGCCCGCCGGCTGGGAGGCGCTGCTGGGGATCGACGCTTCGGCGATGCTCAACCGCGTGCTCGACGGGGTGGAAGCGTTCGGTGCCCGCGCCGCACCGGCGCGCGCCACGATCCAGGCGGCGGTAGGCACCCACGCCCGGATCGACGCCGCCGAGGCGTTCGTTCGCGCGGCGGTCGGCGCGGGAGCGGGCACCGCGCTCGCCTTTTCGCGCCGGATCGACGCGTGGCTGGCAGACAGCCCCTCGCCCGATGTCGAGGAACTCGTCGCCGCGACGGGTCTATCCCGCCGCCAGGTCGAGCGGCGCTGCAACGCGCTCTACGGCGCCCCGCCCAAGCTGCTGGCGCGCAAGTATCGGGCGCTGCGCGCCGCAGTGGCGCTGGCGAGCGGCGGCGCGACGCTGGACGCACTGATCGGCGACGGCTTCTACGACCAGTCGCACCTGATCCGCGAACTGAAGCAATTCACCGGCTGCACGCCGCGCCAGCTGCGCGAGAGCCCCGGGCAGCTCGCCCGCCTGACCATGGACGGGCGCCGCGCGCTGGGCGGTCAGGTGCACCCGATCGTCTCGGATACGTGACGGTCCAGCCGATCCCTTGTCCGTCATTGCGATCGCAGCGAAGCAATGACGGGCCGATCCGGCGTCAGCCAGCCCGCCGCTACTTCTTCTTCGGATCGGGCAGCACCGCCAGCGTCCAATCCTTCTCCGGCTGCAGATACTTGGCGGCGAGGGCCTGCAGCTGCTGCGGCGTGATCCGGATGTCCGAGATCACGTTGCGCGCCGAATCGAGCCGGCGCTGGTCATAGGCGCCGCCGCCGGTCTGCATCAGCCAATAGGTGTTCCCGGTTGCGGCGCGGAGGATGTACTGGCCCATCGGCGCGATCGTCCGGCGCAGCTCGTCCGGCTCGACCGGCGTGCTCACCAGCTCGGCAGCGATCTCGCGGCTGAGCCTGAAGAAGAGCGGCACGTTGTCCGGGGCGACCTGGCCGATGGCGAGGATGCGGCCACCGCTGTCGAGCCCGATCGGCCACTGGCTCTGCGCCTGGGGCGAATAGCTGGCGCCCGCCGCGGAGCGCAGCCGTTCGAACAGCCGGTCGGCGAAGATCGCGGCCAGCACGTCGAGCTGGCGGCTCTCGGCGATCCCCGCGGAGCCGCCGCCGGTCGGCCAGGCGATCACCGCCGCGGCCTGGTTGGCCGGGCCCTCGTGATAGCGGAGTACCGGCGTGTCCACATGCGCGGGGAAGCGGATCGGCGCGTTGCTCTCGCCCGCCGGCTTGCGCGGCGGCAGCGCGCCGAAGCTCTTCGCGACCGCGGCGACCGCTTCCTCCGGCTTGACGTCGCCGAACACCGACACCTCGATCGGGCCCGAGGCGAGGATCGGCGCCCAGAACTTGCGGAAGGCGGCAGGCTTGAGCCGGCGCACCGCCGATTCGGGCGGCGTCGCCCAGCGCGTGTCGCCGTCGCGCAACAGGCCTTCGAGGTCGCTGGCGAGCACCGCGGTGGGCGACGACTTGGCGCTGGCATAGCCCGACAGCAGCGCCGCGCGCGCGCGCTCCACCGGCGCCGGATCCCAGTTCGGAAATTGGAGCTTGGTGGCCATCAGGCGGAGCTGGTCGGCATAATCGGCGGGCGAGCTCACCGCGCCGAGCTGGAACGCGTCGTCGCCGATGTCGAAGTCCATGCCGATCTGCCGGCCCGAGGTGAGCGCGTCGAGGCCTTCCTGGTCGAACGGACCGACGCCGCTGGGCACCAAAGCGATGTCGCCGGCGAAGTCGGGCACCACCTTGTTCGACGGCAGCGCGCGATAGCCGCGGCCGAAGCGGACGCGGACATAGACGCGCCCGGACTCGCCCGGATTGGCGTAGAGCAGCAGGCGCACGCCATTGGCGAAGGTGATCTTCTCCATGTCGAGGCTCGGCACCGGCTCGCGCGCGGTGATCGTACCGGGCGTGCCGAGGGCGGGCAGCTTGGAGAAATCGGCCGAAGCCTGTTCGCGGCGCTTGAAGGTGAGCTTGCTGACATCCGCCTTGAGCGCGGCGTCGAGCTTGGCGGCGGCATTCTGGTCGGGCGTCTGCGTGTTGACGAACGCGCGGGTGACGTCGCCGGTGTAGATCCGCTTGGTCGAGGCGAAGATCGTCTCGGGCGTGAAATAGCCCTTTTCGCGCGCGCCCTTGAAGATCTCGTAGGAGGTCACCGGTCCGGCGACCGTCTCGCGGATGTCGAGCGCCTGGACCATGTCGTCGGCCTGCTTGGCGCCCGCCTCGACCCGCGCGGTCTCCACGTCGTTGCGCATCGCCGCATCCACCTCGGCGAGCTCGCGGTCGACCTCGGCCTGGCTGGGCGGCGAGGCGAGCGCATCGGCGATCACCGCGCGCACATCGCGGATCGCGGCGCCCCAGTCCTGCCCCAGCGGGCGGATCGAGACGAAGGTGGCGTTGGCCGAGCGCGCGACATCTTCGAGGTTCGAGGCCGCGCTGAGATAGCTGGCGCCCGAGCGCGCGCGCTGCTCCAGCCGGCGGCTCAGAATGCGGCTGGCGAGGAAATCGGCCAGGCGGCGCTGATTGAACTCGATCGTGTCGGCGTTGAACTTCCACGGCCGCAGCACCGCCATGTGGACCAAAGGCGGGATCGACGGTTCGGCGATTGCGGCGGTCGCGGGCTTGGCCGGGTCGGGCTTGCCGAAATCCGGGTCGGCGGGGTTCGGGCCATGGCCCTTCCATCCGGCGAAATGCTCGATCACCAGCCGCTCGGACACGGCCGGATCGATGTCGCCCGACAGGATCACCACCGCGCGTTCGGGCCGGTACCAGGCATGGTGGAACGCGCTCACCGAGGCGGGCGTCGCCGCTTCGAGCATCTTGATCGTGCCGATCGGCGAACGCTCGGCAAGCGGCTGGCCGGCGAAGAACAAAGCGTTGCGCGCATCGAACAGCCGCACCTGCGCCTCGGGCGCCTCGCGCTGCTCGGCCAGCACCGCGGGGCGTTCGGCAGCGAGCCCGGCCTCGGTCAGCGCCGGCTCGGCCATCATGCCGGAGAAGATCTTGAGGCTCTCGCCCAAAGTCGCCTCGGTCGCGGAGGGCAGGTCGAGCTTGTACACCGTCTGGGTGAAAGTGGTGGACGCGTTCGAATCGGAGCCGAAGGTGGCGCCGAAGCGCTGCCACACCCGCTTCGCCTCGCCGTCCGGCACATATTTGGAGCCGCGGAACGAGAGGTGCTCGATCAGGTGGGCGTAGCCGAGCTGGTCGTCCTTCTCGTACATCGACCCCGCATCGATGCGGACGCGAATCGAGACCTGCCCTGGCGGCACGCCATTGCGCCGCACCGCATAGCGCAGGCCGTTGGGCAAGGTGCCGAAGTGCCAGGCCGGATCGGGCGGGATGTCCGATCCCTTGAACAGCCAGGGCGAACGATCGACCTGGACCGCGGGAGTCGGGGTCGCTGCCGGTTGCGGTGGTGGCGCCGCCTGCCGCCGCGCCTGCTGGCCGGCGGCGGGAATCGCGAGGACAAGGAGAAGGGCGACGAGCGGCCGGGCGGCGCGCGACAGCGGGAACATGCCGGCGGTCTTAGCCGCCTTCGCCGGCCGCCGCCACCCGGCTGCCGTGTATCGCCATGATTTCGACCAACACGCGGAATAACGGGGGTTTCGTCCGACGCCGGGCACCATGAGAGGACCCGTTCCGGCGGGAAGACAAGAGACGTAGCGCGTGACCGTTCAGACCGCCATCTCGCCGCCCCGGCCCTGCCCGCGGCCTGCCGCAGCCGCGCCCCGCATCGCGGACGCCGCCGTCAGGCCGCCGGTGGCGGACGCTCCGGTGCAGCCGCGTCCCCGGCGCCCCTTGATCATCACGATCGGCAAGGCACTGCGCGGCGTGTTCGACAGGCTGATCGCCTCGAGCTCGCTGGTGCCCAACGACCCGGTGCTCGACATGCGGCTGTTTCCCTGGACGCAGATGCTGCGCGAAAACTGGCAGGCGATCCGCGTTGAAGCGGAAGGGGTAGCGCTGCGGCGCCATGCCGCGCCAAGCCTGTCGATCATTTCTCCCGACCATCGCGCGATCGCGGCGCCCGAGATGTGGCGGTCGTTCTTCCTGTGGGGCTATGGCTACCGCATCGACGAGAATGCCGACCGCTGCCCGGTGACCGCCGCGCTGGTGGAGCGGATCCCCGGGCTCAACAGCGCCTTCTTCTCCATCCTGGCACCCGGCACGCACATTCCCGAACATCGCGGCGTCACCAAGGGACTGATCACCTGCCACCTGGGCCTGATGGTGCCGCGCGACGGCGACGTGCGGATGCGGGTGCGCGACCGCGTGGTCCGCTGGGCCGAGGGCGAGACTCTGGTGTTCGACGACACCTACCGCCACGAGGTGTGGAACGACACGGGCGGTACGCGGGTGGTGCTGCTGATCCAGGTCGCGCGCCCGCTGCGTGCGCCGGGCAAGTGGGTCGCGGACCTGTTCCTGCGCGGCATCCGCCGTACCGCCTTCGTCCAGGAAGCGCGCACCAACATCGCGGCATGGAACACGGCAGTGAAGCAGTTGGATGTCTGAAGGGGAAAGCAAAGGTTTCCGCGCCGACGCTTGATCGCGCCCGCGCCTCGCGCCACATCGTGGCCATGCTGATCGAGACCGAAGCCACCCCCAATCCGGCGACCCTGAAGTTCCTGCCGGGACGCAGTGTGATGGACGCGGGCACGCGCGATTTCGCGAGCCCCGAGGAAGCGGAGGCGAGCCCGCTGGCCGAGGCGCTGTTCGGGCTGGGCGACGTGACCGGCGTATTCTTCGGGCGCGACTTCGTTTCGGTCACTGCAGCGCCGGGCGTCGACTGGTCTTCACTGAAGCCCGACGTGCTCGCGCTGCTGATGGATCATTTCACCGCGCAGATACCGCTGTTCCGCGCCGGCCGCGCCGACTTTTCAGTGCCCGCCGAGGAGAGCTTCGCCGAGAACCCCGAGGACGCGGACATCGTCGCGCAGATCAAGGACCTGATCGACACACGCGTGCGTCCGGCGGTGGCGAACGACGGCGGCGACATCGTCTACCGCGGCTTCGATAAGGGCAAGGTCTACCTCCAGATGCAGGGCGCCTGCTCGGGCTGTCCGTCTTCGAGCGCGACGCTCAAGAACGGCATCGAGCAGTTGCTGCGCTATTACGTTCCCGAGGTGACCGAGGTCCGCGCGGTCTGATCTGCCGAAAGTCAAAGGAGGATGACGTGACGCAGCCCTTGTCTGACACCGCGCTGGACCAGCTGTTCCGCACCGCGCGCACCTACAACCATTACGACGACGAGCCTGTTTCCGAGGCGCAGCTCCACGCGATCTGGGATCTGATGAAGATGGGCCCGACCAGCGCCAACCAGCTGCCCGCGCGGCTCGTCTGGTGCGTCACGCAGGACGCGAAGGACAGGCTCGCCGCACACGCCAGCGGCACCAACGGCCCGAAGATCCGCGCCGCGCCGGTCGCGGTGATCGTGGGCATGGACGTGAATTTCCACGAGTACCTGCCCGAGCTGTTCCCGCACACCGATGCCAAGAGCTGGTTCGACGGCAATGCCGAACTGCGCGAGGCCTCGGCCTTCCGCAACTCCTCGCTCCAGGGCGCCTACTTCATCCTCGCCGCACGGGCGCTGGGCCTCGACACCGGGCCGATGAGCGGCTTCGATGCGGGCGCGGTGGACAAGGCGTTCTTCGCCGACCAGCCGGGCGTGCGCACCAACTTCATCTCGACATTGGGCCATGGCGATCCGTCGACCCTGTTCGATCGCAGCCCGCGCCCGGCTTTCGAGAAGTTCAACCGGATTGCGTAAGTTCCCTCTCCCCGCTTGCGGGGAGAGGGTTAGGGAGAGGGGCATGAGCGCCGTGTCTTCCTATTGCCCCTTTCTCCTGCCCTCTCCCCGAAAGCGGGGAGAGGGAGTCTGAACGTCCTGGTGATCGATACCGCGACCGCGGCCTGCTCGGTCGCGCTGATCGCGGGTGACGCAGTGCTGGCCGAGCGGCACGACGTGGTCGGACGCGGCCATGCCGAGCGGCTGGTGCCGATGATCGCCGACCTGCCGGACGGCGGCCGCGCGGCGCACATCCTGGTGGATGTGGGGCCGGGCAGCTTCACCGGCATCCGCGTGGGCCTCGCCGCGGCGCGCGCGCTGGGGCTCGCCTGGGGCGTGCCGGTGACGGGCTATTCGTCGCTGGCGCTGGTCGCCGCCGCCGCCCTCGCCGAGGCCGACGCGCCGCTTGCCGTCGTTCTCGAAGGCGGGCACGGTGAGGTGTTCATGCAGAGCTTCACGCCCGATCTCCAGCCGCTCGACGCGCCTGCCTCGCTGTCTCCGGCAGCGGCGCTCGCCGCGCTCGCGGGACGGCGGGCGATCGGCAACGGCGTGCGCTGGCTGACCGCGCTTGATCCGGCGATCGACGCACAGGAGGCATTGCCCCATGCTGCGGACGCTCGCCTGCTACGGGACGCGCTGCGCTCGCTGCCGCCGCGTCCCTTCTATGGCCGCGCGCCCGACGCCAAGCTGCCTGGATGAGCGTACTCCACGCCACCGAGCTGGTCACCGGCAGCGCCGCGGATATCGCGCCGGTGGAGGCGATCATGGCCACTGCCTTCGACCCGCGCTTCGGCGAGGCATGGACCCGCGCGCAGGTGCTGGGCATGCTGTCGATGCCAGGCGTGTGGCTGACGCTGGCGCGGATGAACGATGCGGCGGTCGGCTTCGCGCTGTGCCGCGGCATCCTCGACGAGGCGGAGCTGCTGCTGCTCGCGGTGACGCCGCCGGCACGGCGCCGTGGCGTCGGCGGCGCGCTCTTACGCGGGGTGATCGCCGAGGCGCGCGGGCGCGGCATGACCAGGCTGCACCTGGAGGTGCGCGCGGGCAATGCCGCGATCGCGCTCTATGCGGCGGCAGGCTTCGCCAAGAGCGGCGAGCGACGCAATTACTATCGTGGCACCGACGGGCGCAGCCACGACGCCCACAGTTATGCGCTGGCGCTCTGACCGGGCGGATGGCCGCGGTGCGCTGACTTGCGAGTCGGTTGCGCTTTTCCCGGCGCCCGCATCGCCCTACATAAGCGGCTGAGTTCCCGGAGACGTCATGGCGCGCAAGATCGACCTCGAAGCCCTGTGCAACCAGAAGGGGCTGCGCATCACCGAGCAGCGCCGGGTGATCGCGCGCGTGCTTTCGGAGGCGGAGGACCATCCCGACGTCGAGAAGGTGTACGCGCGCGCCTCGGCGATCGACCCCGGCATCTCGATCGCCACGGTCTATCGCACGGTGCGGCTGTTCGAGGAGGCGGGCATCCTGGACCGCCATGATTTCGGCGACGGCCGCGCCCGCTACGAGCCTTCGCCCGAGGCGCATCACGACCATCTGATCGATGTCGAGACCGGCAAAGTGATCGAGTTCGTCGACCCGGAGCTGGAGCAGCTGCAGAAGCAGATCGCCGAGCGGCTGGGCTTCCGGCTGGTCGACCACCGGATGGAACTCTACGGCGTCAGCCTGACGCGCAAGGACTGAGCTGGGCCGGCTGCGGCTGGTCGCGCGCGTCGGCGCGCTGCTGGCGGCGCTGATCGCCGTCCTGCCGCTGCACCTACTGTGGCGGCTGGTCCGCCTCCCCTCCCCCTGGCCGCGGCTGTTCCTGCGCGCGTTCGGCCGGATCGTCGGCGGGCGGGTGCGGGTGACCGGCGCGCCCCTGCGCCGCAACGTCGTGTTCGTTGCCAACCACCAGAGCTGGACCGACATTCCTTTGCTCGCCGGCGTCACCGGCACCGCCTTCGTCGCCAAGGCGGAGATGCAGGGTGTGCCGGTGATCGGCTGGCTGTGTTCGCTCAACCGCACGCTGTTCGTGCGGCGCGAGGATCGGATGGGGGTCGCCGCGCAGATTGCGAACTTCCGTGCGATGATCGCCGAGGGCTGGGCAGTGACGCTGTTCCCTGAGGGCACCACCGGCGATGGCCATGCCCTCCTGCCGTTCAAGGCGACTTTGCTGGCGGTGCTCGACCAGCCGCCGCCCGGCGTGCGCGTGCAGCCGGTGCGGGTCGATTACGGCATCGCCACCGATGACGTCGCCTGGGTGGGCGACGAGTGCGGGCAGAGCCATGCCGCTCGTGTCTTCTCCCGGCGCGGACGGCTGCCGGTGACGCTCCACTTCCTAGATCCGTTCGAGCCGGACGGCGGGCGCAAGGCGATCGCGGCCGAGGCGCGGCGCCGCATCCTTGCAACGGGCTTGCGCGACGGGGCCGCGGCGGCATAACAAAGGTTACGACACCGGGTCACCGGTGCGACAGAATCGAGGAGAGGGAATGGCGGAGCCGCATCCGTTGTTCGACCTGACAGGCCGACGCGCGCTGATCACCGGCGGCTCGCGCGGGCTGGGACGCGAGATGGCCTTGGCCTTTGCCGAGGCGGGCGCCGACGTGGCGATCTCCAGCCGCAAGGCAGAGGCGTGCGAGGCGGTGGCGGACGAGGTCCGCGCCCGCGGCCGCTGTGCCGCGGCGCTGCCCGCGCATGCCGGGCGGTGGGATGCGATGGACGCGCTCGCCGATGCCGCCGAGGAGGCGCTCGGGCCGATCGACCTGCTGGTCGCCAATGCCGGCATGGGGCCGCTGGTGCCCAGTCACGAGGTGAGCGAGGCTTTGTTCGACAGCGTCGTCAGCCTCAACTTCAAGGGCCCGTTCCGACTGATGGCGAACCTGGCGCAGCGGATGCGCGCGCGCGGCGGCGGCACCATCCTGGCGACCTCCTCGGTCGCGTCGCTCCAGCCCAGCCCGCAGGTGGTGCCCTATGCCGGGGCCAAGGCGGCGCTCAACGCGATCGTGGTCAGCCTGGCGCACGAATATGCGCCGGTGCGGGTGAATGCAATCGCGGCGGGACCGTTCCTGACCGACATCTCCAAGGCGTGGACCGAAGAGGCGCGCGAGCAGTCGCCCAACGCGCTGGGACGACCGGGGCGGCCGGAGGAGATCGTCTCCACCGCTTTGTGGCTGGCCAGCCCCGCCTCGGGCTTCGTCACGGGGGCGGTGGTGCGCTGCGACGGAGGGATGCGATGAGTGCTGCACTCGAACCCGCGGCGGTGGATGCCGCCTGGCTCACCGCGAAACTGCGCGGTGCGGGGGTGATCCGCGCCGCCGAGATAGTGGCAGTCAATTCGGAGCCGGTGGGCGTCGGCATGCTGGGCGATTCGATCCGCTTCGCCGTCACTTACGACCGCGACGAGGGCGCGCCCGCGTCGTTCGTCGGCAAGTTCGCCTGTTCGGACCCGACCAGCCGCGCCACCGGCCAGGGTTTCGGCCTCTACGAGCGCGAGGTGGGCTTCTACCGCGAGGTGGCGCACACTGTTTCGATCCGCACCCCCGCCTGCCATTTCGCCGAATATGACCCGGCGGACGGCACCTTCGCGCTGCTGCTGGAGGACATGGGGCCGGCGCGCGCGGGCAACCAGCTCACCGGCTGCGGGCTGGCCGATGCCGAAGCGGCGATGGTGCAGGCGGCGGCGCTGCACGGTCCGCGCTGGATGGACGAGAGCCTGCGCGCGCACGCCTTTCTCGACACCAGCGCGGCGCGCGATTTCGTCATCTCGGTGTTCCCCGCCTGCCTCGCCGAGTTCCACAACCGCTATGACGGGGTGCTCGAGCCCGAATATATGGCGGTGTGCGACCGCTATGGCGCGATGATGGGCGAGATGGTGACGCGGCCGCCCGAGCGCGTGACGCTGACGCACGGCGACTTCCGGCTGGACAACATGCTGTTCGACGCGCGCGGCGGCACCGTGCCGCTGGCGGTGCTCGACTGGCAGTCTCCCGCGATCGGACCGGGGGCGGTGGACGTGGCGTATTTCCTGGGGCTGGCGCTGTCGATCGAGGACCGGCGGCGGCACGAGCGGCACCTGCTCGACCTGTATCGTGAGGAACTGCGGCGCTATGGCGTGCGCGACTACTCGCATGACGACCTGTACCGCGACTACCGGCGGACCTTGCTGTCCGGCGTGTCGACCGCGGTGTTCGCGAGCGCCTCGACCAAGCGGACCGAGCGCGGCGACGCGATGTTCCTGGCGATGGCGCGGGGTGGCTGCGCGCAGGCGATCGATACGGATGCGTTTGCGGCGGGGTGAGGGGATGTACCCGCGCGAAGGCGGGGCGCCAGCCTGGGCCCCCGCCTTCGCGGGAGCACATTGGTGTGGGTCAGATGCCGAGCCACTCCAAGCCGCCGTCCAGCGGGCCTGCCGCATAGTCGACCTGGAGAACGCGGCGACGCCGCTGACCGTGGGAGGCTGCGGAGGCATGCAGGATCGGCGTGCTATAGGCCCAGACGTCACCAGCCTTGGCGAGGCACGCGATGACTCCGCAGCGCCCCACCGCCGTCGAGATGTCCTCTTCCCGCACCAGACCGAGCCGATGGGACCCCGGCGCGATCAGCAGCGGGGCATTGTCGTTCGGCACTGCGTCGAGATGGATGCGCAATGTGACCATCCGCTCGATCACCTCGAACGGCGGACTGACGTGGAGAATGCCCTGCTTCAGCGTCCATGGGCTGTAGCCAGCAACGTCGCGGCGATCTCGTACGGCAACGGTGCGGTCCTGGTGCCAGCCGAGCGACCAGTTCGTGAGCGATGATTTTTCGAAGAGGATGGCGCGGACGGGGTGAGCGTCGGGGAGGTACGTTGCAGTCAAAGCTTGAATTGGGCCGTCGGCCAGCAGGCGCGTGAGCGCGGGATCGCCTTGGAGGCGAGTGCCGGCGCGATTCTGCGGCGCTGCATTGGCGAGGGCGAGCAGGTCGGGCAGGACCGACGCGGCAGCGCCGGGATAGAAGGCAGCGCCATCGCGCGCGAAGTCGAGGGCCGACGCGGGGATGAACCCCGCGTCGTCGGACGCCGCTGTGGCGGCGCCGGCCGGCCGTGGCTCTATGCCGTCGCTTCGCTTCGGCACCGCCGTGGAGCTACGCTCCACGGCTTAGAGCTTTTCGGTCAGCTCCGGCACCACCTTGAACAGGTCGCCCACCAGGCCAAGATCCGCGACCTGGAAGATCGGGGCGTCCTCGTCCTTGTTGATGGCGATGATGGTCTTCGAATCCTTCATGCCGGCAAGGTGCTGGATCGCGCCGGAGATGCCCACCGCGACATAGACTTCGGGCGCGACGATCTTGCCGGTCTGGCCGACCTGATAGTCGTTGGGGGCATAGCCCGCGTCCACCGCGGCGCGGCTGGCACCGACGCCGGCTCCGAGCTTGTCGGCGAGTGGGTCGATCAGCGCGTGGAACTGCTCCGACGAACCGAGCGCGCGGCCGCCCGAGACGATCACCTTGGCGCTGGTCAGCTCGGGGCGCGCGGACTTGGCGATCTCCTGGCCCTCGAAGGTCGAGAGGCCGGCGTCGCCCGCCGCGGCAGACACCGCCTCGACGGTGCCGCTGCCGCCCTCGGCCGCTGCCTTGTCGAAGGCGGTGGTGCGCACGGTGATCACCTTCTTGGCATCCGAAGTCTGCACCGTGGCGATCGCGTTGCCCGCATAGATCGGACGGGTGAACGTGTCCTCCGCCTCGACCGACAGGATGTCGCTGATCTGCATCACGTCGAGCAAAGCGGCGACGCGCGGGGCGATGTTCTTGCCGGTGGTGGTGGCGGGCGCGACGAACGCGTCGTGGTGGCCCATCAGCTCGGCGACCAAAGGCGCGACATTCTCGGCCAGCGCATGCGCGAAGGGCGCTCCGTCGGCGACATGGACCTTGCCGACACCGGCGATCTTCGCCGCCGCCTCGGCAACCGCGCCGACACCCTCGCCGGCGACGAGGAGGTGGACCTCGCCCAGCTTCGACGCGGCGGTGACCGCGTTGAGGGTGGCGTCCTTGACGGTGGTGCCGTCGTGCTCGACCCAGACCAGAGTCTTCATCTCTCTATCCTCTCAAACCCGCATCCGTTCGCCCTGAGCGAAGTCGAAGGGCACGTCCGGCGGCGGGGAATAGGGCTTCGACTTCGCTCAGCCCGAACGGGAAGTAGGAACCAAGTTCCCCGCTTACTTCGCGATGCCCATGGCGTGGAGTTTCGTCACCAGCTCGTCGACATCGGCGACCTTGACGCCCGCCTGGCGCTTGCCGGGCTCGACCACCTTGAGGGTCTTGAGCCGCGGGGTGACGTCCACACCGTAATCGGCCGGCGTCTTGTTCGCGAGCGGCTTGGACTTCGCCTTCATGATGTTGGGCAAGGAGGCATAGCGCGGCTCGTTCAGCCGCAGGTCGGTGGTGACGATCGCGGGCAGCTTGAACTTGTCCGTCTCCAGCCCGCCGTCGACCTCGCGAGTGACGGTGACATTGTCCGCGGCGAGCTCCACCTTGGAGGCGAAGGTGCCCTGGCCCCAGCCGAGCAGGCCGGCGAGCATCTGGCCGGTCTGGTTGTTGT
>NZ_JBELLZ010000040.1:0-28849 GCF_042096255.1 Sphingomonas sp.
CGAACCCGAGGTCGAGCCCGCCCGCGCCGGTAAAAAGGCTGATGGCACGCAGCTTGGTCATGCGCGCGACCCTAGCTGAGCGGCCGCCAGCTCGAAAGCGCCACGTGGGTCCGGCGACCATCTTTCATCGACAAGCACGTTGCTCGCGAGCTTGCCGAGGCACTTCTGATGCGGATCGAGAGCGGTCGGGAGAGCGTATCGGAACTCCCATCGCTCGGTCACCGCATGCAGGCACCCCGCGACAATGTCGAAGTCGTCCGGCGCATAGTAGCGGGAGCACGGATCGCCCTTGGCGGCGCGGGTGCGCTGGAAATCGATGCGGGGCAAGTTGCGCGTCTTGTTGATCACCCGCAGCACGTTCTTGCACTCGACGGTGAGCCGCGGCCCATCCCGGTAGCGGATCAGAAGGTCGGGGCCGCCTTCTTCGTCGAGGCGTTCGCAGTGGGTGACGCCGTCCACCCGCGCCAGGCTCGCGCGCAGATGCTCCTCGGCGACCCAGCCGCGCACCGCCATCTTTAGTCGCCGGGCCCCGGCGATAAGCTCGAGCACCTCGCCGGCGCCAAGCTCCAGCTCGCGCAGCAGCGGATGCATGGGGGTGGTGTCCTCTTCCGGCACATCGACGGCGTCCTGGCGAGGCGCCCCGATCAGCTCGCGCTTGTCGGCGAGCAGCTGGCGATCGCCGGGCGGCAGGCCGTAGCCGGCGCGCTCCAGCCGGACCAGATCGAGGAAGGTGTCGCGGACGCCGCCGACGAGCACCTCGACGGGCTCGGACATGGGGCCGGCCCGACGAGCCCGTTCCCAGGCGTGCCAGCCGTCCCGGCGGATCGCGTCAGCATGCTCGTCCTTGAACTCCATGCGGATGAAGAACTTGGTCGGATTGTGCGCCTCCGGATCGGCGGCGACGAAGAACCCTTCCTCAGGATCGATACCGATCAGCAGAGTCGTGAACAGGCCGAGCGGATCCTGCCAGAGCACATGGGCATTGTCGTCGGCATAGTCCGACTTGTTGCCATACTTGATCTGGAAGGTGCGCTCGTCCTCCGGCCGGTTCCTGGTCGGCGTGCGGGTGGCCAGAAAGGCGTAGGCGACGATGCCCATCCGCTCGCCGTCCTGCGTCTCGAACGTGATGACGAATGGAGCGCGATCGGGCGGCGAGGCGTAGATGATCCGGCACCCCGACGCGCGCAGCGCGTCCAGCATGAAGCGAAGCAGCGGCTCGCGCGCGGATGCCTTGGTCTTGTAGTATCTTAGTCCAAGAATCATCTGCCCCCGCTTTTCGCGGCGAACGTGCAACGAGCATGGGTCAGATGGCAAGAACGCCTTGTCGGCTCCGGATGCCGCGACGACCCCCGTCGATGCCCACCCCGCGGACGTTGAACGCGCCAGCCCAGGCCTCAGCCTGCTCGCTGAAAGCCCTTGGCCTGCAGATCGCTCTCGAAGCTGGCGAGGCAGGTCGAGGGCACCGCAAGAACGAAAAGATTGCGCGCGCGGGTCAGCGCGACATAGCCAATCCGGCCGTCCTCGCTCCCGGTCCCGTCGAGGAGCGCCTGAACATGGCCCTTTTTGGCCACGTACAGCACCGCGTCGATGCTGGCGCCTTTCACCTTATGAACCGTCGACACCGGGAAGGATGGGATACCGACCTGCGCAAGATCGGGCATCTCGGTCAGGGGACGATGCTCCAGCTCCCTTTTGGCGAGCTTGTTGCCGAGGTTCTCGCCCGGCTTCAATCCGAAATCGCGCTCGAGCAGCGCAAGAAGCGCGCGGACGCGCTGACACAGCAAAGGATGCCAGGCCGTATCGGCGACCAGCGTCGCGGAGGGCAGTCCAGTCTTCGCATCCCTGACAAATGCCCAGATCGCCCGACGCATTCCGATCGTGTCCTGGTCCGATCCGCGAGCCAGCTGCGACGTCAGGATGCCATATTCCGGCGCGAGCAGGCCGATAACCCCTGCGCACGCCTCGCTGAAGGCGCGTGCGAGCTTCCCCTGCTGGTCCCGGCTGATCGCGGCGTTGGCAAAGCAGCGGACAACCCCAACGCCCTGGCCGTCCCGGTCGCCGCCCCACTCGCCCTCCAGATCGCTCGACCGGCACAGCACGACACCCGCGCTGGGAACGATCTTCGCCGTCTCCATCAAGCTTTGGAAGGTCGCCAGGGCGGAGGCTCGGTCCTTCGGATCATAGGGTATGTAGAAGACTCCGTGCCGCCCGTCCTGTGCTTGGCGGCTCGCAGTGTCGCCGCGCTGGGTCAGCCGGTTCGCCACAGCGAGGATGCTCGGCACGGATCGGTAGTTCACCGACAGCCGGTGGTCATGCACGCCTGCACGAGCGCCGTAGCCCGACAGGAAAGCGCCGTCGGCCTTCGCAAACTCGAAGATCGCCTGATGGGGATCTCCGATCAGGGACACCTGCGAGCCCTGCCGCATGAGCATCTCGAGGATCGCCTGGTGCTCGGGTCCGATATCCTGCGCCTCGTCGACCAATATGTGCGGGTACCGCCGCGCGAGCGCCGCGAGGAGCGAAGGCTGATCCTTGAGGGTGCGCCACACCCAATAACGGGCCGAGGCATGCGTGTACGCCCCGAGAGCGCCGAGCTTTGCGACCGCGGGCTCGGCCCGCCATCGATCCACGATCTGCTCCTGCCGTCCAACGGTGTAGACGAAGGCGCCCCCGCGCAGCGAGATGCCGAGGCTTGCCGTCGGATGGCTGCGCGCGCCGTCATAGACCGTGAAGCTCTTAAGGAACGGCTCGCGGCCTTCGACGAGGAACGGCGTGCAGCCGCAGCCCATCACGCGATGGCCATGTGGCCGAAGCACGTTGGTGGTGATGAAGCCATCCATCGTGTCGATCTCCACGGCCTGGTCGCGGCGCGAGCCTGGATGGGCGCGAATGGCTGCGGCATACTCGTTGCGGAATGTCTCGACCGCGACGTTGGAGAAGGAGAGCAGCGCCACCAGGCTGCGATCGTCCGTGTGCAGCCGCCGCATCGCAGCCAGCCTCTGCACGGCCGTCCTGGTCTTGCCGCTCCCGGCGCATGCCGTGACCGCGATCGGCTTCAGCGGAAGCGCGACGATCGCTTCCTGCTCGCTCGAGAGACCGGTCATTTCTGGCAGGCGTGCTTGATGGCGGAAAGAATGTAGCCCGGCGTCGTGAACGCGACCTTCTTGTCGGCGATCGTGGCTGCGAGCGCCTGCGCGAACCTTCCCTTCTGCACATTTCCGGACGCGCGCTCGAACATGCCGCGGAACAGCGTCTCGGCCTTCTCCCGATCGTCGGCGCCCTTGTCGACCTCGAGCTTGAGCGCGGCGGCGATCTGCGGGTGAATGTCCGCCAGGGCGGTCAGCATCGCCGCGCGGTTCCCCGGCTCGAGAGCAAGGTCATATTCAAAAGTCTTCTGACCGTGGAAGACCTTGACCAGGCTGTCCTGACGCGCCTGCATGGCCGCCGTGTTGTCAGAGACCGTGATCGTCTCGGTGGCGCCGGGATAATGCGCCACCCACTTGCCGGCGACCTCGATCTGCGGATCGGCGTCGGTGATCACGGACGCCGGCACCTTGATGGCCTTCTCGCCGAACAAGGGCATGAAGGAATCGAAGTTCAGTCCCTCAACGCTGATCAGGCTGACACCATGATCTCGAAGATCCAGCCCCTCGCGGGTCGCCAGCACATTGGCCAGCAGCAGCTCGGCCGCGCCCTCGACGAAGACGACGCGGCGCGCGAAGAACAGCTCCGCCCGGGTGACATCAAGATAGCGTGCAAGCTTCTCGCGCTTGCCCTTCTCGAAGGTGATCGCGCGCGGATGAAACACCTCCGCCTCGCTGCCGGCGTCCATCAGGCACACGATCGAGTCGAGATCGGCGATGCTGGCGAAGTTGGGGGAGTGGCTGGTGACGAACACCTGCACCGGCTTTTCTCCCGTCGAGTCATGATCGATGCTCGAGAGGTAGCGCAGGAGCACCGCCTGGAGCTGGGGATGAAGGTGCGCCTCGGGCTCCTCGACGATCAGGCTGCGGAAGGCCGCGTCCGCGTTCTTCGCGAGCTCGCTGAGCACGACCGCCATGAAGATCAGATTGTTGTAGCCAAGGCCGTTCCGCTCGATCTCGAAGGTGTCGACCAGGAGCGACAAGCGGGAGGCAAGCTTGGAGAAGTCGGACCCTGCCAGCTCGACATTGAGCACCTGGGCAAGCTGCTCGCCAAGCATCGTGCGGTGGCGGCCGCTGATGGCGGTCTGGGTGTCGAGGATCGGCTTGTGCTTCTTCAGCTCGGCGTCGAGCTGCGCAAGCGCCGCAGCGATGTCGCTCTTGCCCGCGTCGTCAGACAAGAGGTGGAGAAGCCGCGACAGCTGGCTGTTGCGGCTTGGCCGCAGGCCCTGCTCGGCATCCCGGAGCGGCTGAAGATAGACGCTCCGCAGATTCTCGAGCATCGTCGGAGTCACCGCGACGTCGTCGAACTCACCACACCATCGACGAGCTCGCAAGCGCCCCGATCGATCCGGCTCGCCATAGGTGACCCCCAGCACCGCCTCATACTTTCCATCGGCGCGAGGGCGCAGCGCGTGGAGGAAGTCGGCCTCGTCGGCGGGCTCCAAACCGCGGAAGACATATTCCAGCCGGATCTCGCCGGAGGCGCTTCCGCCCGACGGAAGGTGCAGGTCGTCTGCGGTGAAGCGGGGATATGGGTCATCCGCGCCGGCAAGCAGCGCGCGCAGGGCGTCCACCACCGCGGTCTTGCCGATATTGTTCGGACCGACGATCACGTTGAGGCCAGGCCGGAACTCCAGCGTCGCGGTCGACAACCGTCGAAAATTGCTGATCGTCAGCTGCGCCAGATGCACGCGATTCCCCCTCGTCCTTCCTCCGTCGCCTGATCGCTCGCGGCAGAGCAGGTCGACAGGCATGATGTAGCTTCAGCTGATGGCCATGGCGAGCGGCGACAGCGTCCGAAACGAGGGCCTTGTGACAGCTGATCCGTCCGCGGTCCGGAAAACATGCTCTTAAGTCGTTGATTTGCTGGATGTTGCCACGACCTTGCGCGAAAGCGGCCCTGCAAGGTAGTTGTATTAATAAATTGAGCAGTGTGACAGCATGCCGCGAAGCGTTTCTCAGATCCTCGCCGACAACGGCCCGTCACGCTCGGCGCGCATGGTCGAGGCGCTGGTCGCCGAGGGCTTGTCGGCCGAGGCAGCCCGGCAGCGCGTCTCGCGCGCGTCGAAGCCTGTCCGGCGCTTTCCGGTCCAGCTTCTGCCGAAGCGGGAGGCGTTTCTCTACCTTGAGAAGGATCGCAATACCGAGCGGTTCTGGGCCAATCTCATTCGCGACCTGCGGGAAAGCGGATCCGTCTTCGCCGCCGCGATCGACGGCATCATCGCGCGGGGCGGATTCATCAGGGCGGACCAGTTCGCGGTCGTGAGCGGCGCGCCGGCGCTTCCGCAGAAGGGTCAGGTGACGGCCGCTTTGGTGGCCAAGCGGCTCATCGCCGCGAGCATTGTGAAGGAGGTTAGAAATAGCGAGGGCGAGCTATGCTTTAGCCTCGCGCCTTCGCTGGCCTACGGCGACGAGCCGGAGCTGCGCGCCCGTGATCTTGCCGAGCGGGTTGTTCTTGACGGCCTGCGGGAATGGGCTCGCAAGATCGGCCTCGGCAGCTACAACGCGATCAGGATCCGGGGTGACGCGGAGCTGCGCGCGATCGGTCCGTTCGAGTTCGACCTTGCCGGGCCGAGCTACCTTCTTCCGCTTCAGGGCGGCCCGGCTCGGCCGGGCTTCGTCGTTGCCGATGCCTTCGCGGACAAGATCCTCTCCGCGGACGAGATCCAGTTCTTCATCCGCAAGGCGCGGATGCTGAAGGCGATCCTCCCCGCTGTCGGCGTGCTGTCCGTGCTCGTGGCGGAAGGATTCACCGGTGAAGCGCTCACGGCGGGGCACGCGGCCGGCATCCTGATGGCGACGCCCAAGGATCTCTTCGGCAAGCGCGTCGGCGCCGCGCTCGCGTCGCTGGTCGAGGTGCTCAAGAACGCGGGCGCCTATGCCTCATCGTCCAGTCCCGAGCGGCTCCAGTTCCTGCTCGACAATCTCTTCGACATCGAAGGCAGGAGCCGCAATCTGCGCGGCGTGCTGTTCGAGCTGGTCGCCGCCTACCTGGCAAGGCGCGACGCCATGTCGATCGACATGAATGTCCGAGCCAAGGATCCGGCCACGGGCAAGCTCGCCGAGATCGACATCCAGAAGGTCACGCATCAGGCAAGCGAGGTCACGGCGATTGAGTGCAAGGGCAAGGAGCCCGGAGGGGTGCTGAGCCTCGCTGAGGTCGAGACCTGGCTTGAGAAGATCGCGATCATGCGCGCGCACTACCGCGCGCACGCCTATTTCCGGGAAGCTCGGCAGCGCTTCGAGATCTGGACATCGGGCACAATAGCCCCCGACGCGCTCGCTCTCCTGATCGAGGAGCAGGCCAGGCGCACAAAGGCGCCGATCGCGTGGAAGGACGGCGAGGCGGTGCTGGAGCTTGCCCGCGCCGGCAAGGAGAAGGGAATTGCGGACGCTCTCAACCAGCATTTCCTGGAGCACCCCTTCGCCATCGTCGCGAAGAAGCTGGAGATGGAGGCGGCAGCCGCTGCTGCCCTCGGCGCAGCAGAACCGTCGCCCCAATCCTCGCTCGCACCGGGCGCTGTCTCGCCTGCAGCGACGTCGACAGCGCTCGTCCTGTCACCGCGCCTGACGAATGACCGCGTCGGCACCTAGCGCAGGGCCGCTGGATAGCGCGTCGGCTCGAAAAGATTGTACCGACTGGTAGATCGGTTTCGATTACTATGCGCTCGTCGTCTCGGTCCGCATGCAGCGCCGCGACCCGCTCACCCACCATATCAGTGACTATCCCGAGGTCTGGGTTCAGCGCCACATCATGCCCGGCGGCTTCGTCGATGATTCAATGCTGCAAGCCTGCCTCAAGGCGCCTTGCGGCTTCATGTGGAGCGAGATTGGCGACTATCTGATCATGACGCAGCTCCAGCGCAGCATTCTCGCCGCGGCGCACGGTTGCGGTCTCCGCCAGGGCTTCACCGTTCCGGCCAACCTCCCGTTCGAGCCACCCGGCTCGTGCAGCTTCGCCAGCCGCCGGTCCGCGCCGCTGCCCCCATGGCGCCAGCAAGCCGCCCAGCTCGTAGGCGCGCATGCGATGAAGAATGTCCGACGTACCGCCGGCTGGACGCGATTTCCGCGCGCCCTCATCTCGTTCGGTCCGCGCGAGCAGGAAGTGCTCGACTGGATGGCAGAGGGCAAGTCCTACACCGACCTCGCGACCATCCTCAACATGCGCCACGGTGAAGACGCCTGCCAAGTCGATCCTGCGCAAGCTCGGCGCGGGGCAGGCTGACCCGACCGCCGCGACCTTGTGCCAGCCACCCGCATCGACGCGACCAGGTACGGCCAACGTGATGCCACGGGCTTGGTTTATCTGGAGTGGCATCCAAAGCTCAGCCGGGACCACCTCCTGGTTGTGCTCCGACGGCGCCGACCTACGGACATTCGTCGGGGGCCACGGCGTCCACGACCAAACCTTGGCAGCTATCACCGGTGAAGTGAAAGGGAACTGTTGAGCTTGCAAAGCTGTGAATCACCGCCGCATCAAATATTCGCTCTCGCGCGACGCGTATAAGGCCAGCGCGGTGATATAGTTGATTCTTGATAAGCCATCAAGCCATTGCGCATTACGGCCTGATCGTTTTCTACCAGTGATCGGCGGTTCGGCACCTATCTTCGCCGCATGAACGAACGAGCATATACATTGGTGACTGCTTCAAAGCAGCCATTCCGCTTTCCCCCAATGTAGGATTGTTCCTGATCGAAGCCTACATGAGGCGCATGCGATGCAGCATAGGTGCAAGGATGATCACGGGCTCGATCGAGCCCCGAAGTTGAAGTGAAATTCGAAGGGGCTTGCCGCTCGCCACGATGACGGGCGGCCACGCAAGCGAAAGTCCCTAAACTCATGGATATCACCACCAAGCCGGGCTGCAGCCCGGCCAGCGTCGCGACCGGGCTGTTGCTGGAGGCGCTCGGCGCCAACGACATCTACGACTATGTGCCGGTGTGCGGCTTGCCCGGCAGCACCATTCACGTGCCCGAGCGCGACTCGCTCATCGCGGTGACCACCGCGGCGTCGCCGCTGTTCGCCGCCGGGCTCGAAGCGATCGCCGCCGAGCACCGCCTCGACGTTGTTCTCCTGCGCATCGGCGATGCGGATCACGGAGTTATTCGCGCCGATTTTGCGCTCGGCTCGCTGCCGTGTTCGGCGTGGGTGGAGCGCGACTTCGCCCTCTACCGCGACGCGAGCGGCCTGTGGCTCGTGCCGGAGTGGGTCGGCCCGGCGGTGTCGATCACGCCCGAGGGGCTTTGCCTGGAGATGGTGCCGCCGTTCTCGACGCTCGTCGAGCGCGAGCTCGGGGTCAGGCGCGCTGCGGGGGACGTCGCGCGCATCCTCCAGCCGGTGGAGGTGCGCTGATGGCTGCGTCCAAGCCGCTCGTGATCAACGCCGACACGCCGCTCAGCGAGAGCAACCCGCACTCGTGGTTGGTCCTCAACGGCGACCCGTCGGATCAGGACAGCCCGCGGTGCATGACCGGAACGCTCCGCCCCATGCATCAGGGGCGTGCCAACAGCGCTACCGCGTTTGCCGCCGCCAAGCTGCTGATCGAGGTGGATGCCGCGGATCAACCGTGGCGCTCGCGCGCGTATCGCCACGAGGTGCTGCTCCCGCGCGATGCCGATGACCGGTTTACGTGCCCGAAGGCTCTGTTCACCGACATCGACGCGGCGCACGTGAGGTACGGCAAGATGCTCCTCACCTACGTCACGCTGACGTGGACGCCGACGCGGCTGCACCACGCATGGCGGTTGGCGCACACGCTGGCGTCGGAGTTGGTCAACGAGTTCTCCGTACCCGCGCTGGTGGTGCAGCACGTGCCTCAGCTCGTCGCCAACACGGCCTCGCCACACTGCCATATCCTCACCGGCGCTCGCACGCTGTCCGGCATCGGATGGGGCGGCTACGTGGCCGCCCTTAACGGCGACCGGGTTTGGCCGATGGCGCGGGCGCGCTTCGACGCGCTGCTGGCGACGCTGTGACCAGCGCCGCGTGGGGGGGGTGGCCGAGGTCGGTCGCCTCCTTCACGTCCATCGGCTCGATCCGACGTTGGCGTGTTCGGCACTTTCGCTGTCGGAACAAGAAGCCGAGCGACTAGTCGCAGGAGGCGAGGTCATGACGCCCTGCGTCGTCATCCCCGATAACGCCGCGCTGCTGCTCAATGTCCTCGTTCGTCTCGAGGTCCGCTGCCACCACGACAGCCAGGCGATCGCAGGCGCGCTGGAGCGACCCGTCCTCGAGCTGGGTGGCCAGTCGATCAGCGAGGCGCTGCGCCAGCCGATCGACGTCGACTGCCTGCGGCAGCTTCGCGAGGTCGCGGGCACGCTGCCGCTGCCCAGGTGAAGATTTGGCGGGTGGCCGACACTCACTCCTGAAAGGCAAATCAACATGTCCTCTTTTCGACGGCGCGCGGCCGCTGAAGCCCGCGCGTTGCACCTCGCGCTCGTCCTCGCGGCAAAGACAGGATGGAGCTTCGATCGCGGCCCGCTGCCGCGCTCCAGCTTTACCCAATATCTGTACGTCGAAGCGGCTCAGCTCCTGCTCGTGCCGACGACCAGCGGGACCGAGTTCGCGGTGCGGCAGGTCGAACCGATCGTGCGGGAGACGCGCAGCGATGCGCTGATCGTCTCGCTGCCGATCGACGGACAGCCCGAGTTTGCCATGGCAACTTGGGCACGGCGCGAGACGGTGTGGACCACACCGCTGGCGCTCTGGCTCGGCGAGGCCGGCGAGCCGTGGCTCATCCCCGCCGGCGCCGACAGCACGTCGCTCGGCTTCCGCCTCGTCAACGCGCTGCACCACGCGGCGCCCGGGCCGTGGGCGTTCGTGGGTGAGCGGGAGGTAGGGTTCGGCCGCGCGGCGGCCTGGATGGAGAAGGTGGCTCAGGTGGTGACCCGGTGAGGGTCGGTGAAAATGCCCGCGACGCGGGCTGAAACAGAAGGCCACCCAGATGATCAGAGACCCCCGTCATTATCGCGACACGGCGATGAACGCGCTCGCTAGCCTCGTCGGCGACGACGGCAAGGAGCGGTTCTTCGCGCGTGTCCCAAAGGCGCTGATGCTGGCGCAGCAGCGCCTGGCGATCGCCGCCGGGGACGAGAAGTACGCGCTCGACCCGTTCGCGCTCCGGGCGTTCGCGGTCGAGCAGGACGTGAACGTGATCGCGACCTGGACCGACAGCATGCTGAGTGGCCATGCGTTCGAGATCGATGTCGTCCTCACCGCCAACGGCGACGCCGTCCACTACCCGTCGCTGCGGCTGTGGCTGATGGAAAAGCGCGGCGCGTACCTCGTTACGCCGAACGGCGACGGCCCGGTCATCGCGATTGACACGCGCGGCGTCACGGCGGTCGGCAAGCCGCCCTTCCGAAGCAAGGCCGACCGCCTGCTCGGCATCGCGACGGGTCAAGCGCTGCTCCAGCGGATCACCTTCGCCGGCTCCCCTTACGCGACGCCGAACCCCCGCAACCTCGATCGCTGATCCCGGTCACAACCCCCCAGAGTAAATGATCATGGACACCCATCCGCCCAGGCTCGTCGTCATCCATCCGATGTGGACCGCGCGCGAATACCGCCGCCACCTGACCGCGCTCGACGACTCGCTGATCGTCCACCGCCACATCGACGGGCGCTTCGGGCTCGAGCTGCGGCCGATGGTCAAGCTGACCGCCCGGGGCGCCAAAAGCTACGGCAACGCGCTTCGGCAGCTCGCCGCGGATCTCGAGGCCGGCTACCGCGCCGTGATCGTCGACCGCGACAACTTCCTCGCCGACCTGGAGCGGCTCGCGCGCGAGCACGTGACCGACAAGGATCGGGGCGACATCGAGCGCGCGGCGCAGATCATCGCCGAGCGCACCCGGCATCAGGTTTGGGATAGCCTGTTCGAGGCGCCGACTGAATATCGCTTCGGACGCATGCTGCTCGCGGCACGCGAGCGCCGCACCAAGGCGAACCGCAATGAGCAGAATGGGCTGAACTGCATGTACGGCATCCCGACCCCGCGAACCGAGCAGCTGTGGCACAGCTTGCGGCACCAATGGTGCGGCCCGCGCGGGAACTCGGCCGGCAAGGTTGCCTGGGAGAACTGGTGCCGCGCCAACCGGCCGGACATGCCGAAGGTCGAGGCGGTATGACAACGCGGCCTAAGCTCAGGGTATGGCTTCGGGAGATGCCGCTCGTCTTCCGGATCGCCGTGGCAATGCTGCTCACGGCATCCGTCGGCGGGCAGTTCCTGCAGCGTCAATCAGCTGGATCGTGGACCCGCGGACTGATCGCCAATGCCGCTCGGGTGTGTCCGTCCGCGGCGTTCAGGGGTAAGCGTGCGACGGTAGCGGATGGCGCTCACGCGCTTGACCGTGCGGTATACCGGCGCATCGCCGACCACTACTTCCCGGCCACGCCCTTGCGATGCATAGCACCCTAACCAGCGGCGTTCAGCAGGTGGTCGAAGCGTGCGTCGGGCGGCCGTATCGCCGCTCACCGACTCACTCTTCGACACACCTACCTACCTGCTGAACCAGAGCTGAATGCCTCCTTCCAGACACGCCGAGCTGAGTAGCTCTCGCGCCGAGGTGTTCAGGCTTGCGCTCCGACGCTGATACGCCATCCTGTTGGAAACGGAGGGGCGCATGACTGATACGACGACCGCGAACTGGATCGAGCGCGCCAAGGCGGGCGGCTATCGCGCAACCGACATCGACACGTCCGCACCCCAGCAATGGGTCGTCGAGGGGCTACTGCCCCGAACCGGCGCGTCGATGTGGTTCGGCGCTGGCGGTGTCGGCAAGACGCAGCTGCTGGTGTGGCTCGCCGCGCATCTCGCCGCGGTTAGAGATGGCGCGCCGGATGCCTGGCTCGGTGCGCCGATCCGGCGACGTGGTCAGATCCTGCTGCTGTCGACCGAGGATCTTCGTGAGCAGCTGCTTGGGCGGCTCGCGAGCATTCTGCAGTCGATGGCCGCGGACGGCGGCGCGATCGACCCGAACACGCTGGGCGAACGCATCCATCTGCTGCCGTTCCTGTCGTTGTCGCGCGACGAATTCGACGGACCGAGCCCGCGCCTGTTCGAGCAGCGAGGCGCGACGTGGCGCCCGTCCGACACGCTGAAGGGCGTGGAAGCGTTCATCGCCGATTGGAACGATGCGCACGAGGAGCAGGATCACATCATCGGCGTCGTGCTCGACAGCGCGGTGTCGATGGTGGGGTTCGACCTGAACAACACCGAGGCGACGACCGACCTACTCTTCCACCTCAACCGCCGCTCGCGTGAGCAGGACGTGTTCTGGGCTGTCATCGGCCACCAGCCCAAGACCACCAGCATCGACAGCGCCGACCCGGCGCTCGGCGCGGTTGGCCGGCTGCGCGGATCAGCGATGTGGTCGACGACGCCGCGGACCGTCATTGAGGTCCGCACTGCGATCGGGCGCGAGTACGAGCGGATCGTTGCCATCAGCGCCACGACGCAAACGCGCGACGCGCTCGTTGTCACCGTCGTGAAGGCCAACACACAGGGTGCCGACTTCGACCCACGCTATCTTGCGCGCGAGCGTGACGCCGCGTTTCGTCAGATCGCGCTCGCACCGATCGCGAGGGAGCTGGAGCGGGATCTTGATATCGGAACGGCGCGGGCTGCGGTCATCGACGCCATTCGCGTCATCACCGACGGCGGCAACCCCGGCGCGACCTTCTCTCGTGCCGACCTTGCTACGCATCTGCAGGACAGTAGCGATCCTCGCGTCGACGGGCTCAAGCTCGATCACGAGGGCGCAAAGGCGAATGCCTCTAACCTCGCGGGCATCCTGCGCGAGCTGCAGCAGGCCGGTGCGATCGCCTCGCCGAGAAACGGTCCGGCGAAAGTGATCGATTTGTCCCTGGCCCCGCGGGGTTTTTAGCTGCGCTTCACCCAATACCCTGAGACCAGTTCGGCATAGCGCTTCCGCTGCTCGGGCGAGGTGCCGAGCGCCACAAGCATCAGCGAGAACGGCGTGTGTTGTCCCTTGCCGCGGGGATCAAGAAAGCGGACGCGGCCCTGCAGCAAGAACAGGTCGGCGTCCACGCTCAGCACCTGCTGGAACCAGGGCGAGTCGGTCCGGATCGGCACGAGGCACACGACCGTCTCGACATTGCCCGCCTTCCACTGCTCATGGGTGCGCTTGAGCCATTTCAGTAGTTCGGAATAGGGCGGGTTCACGAACGCGAGCCGCCCCGACCAGTCGTCGGCAAGGCCATCGCCGCCTTCACTCGGTAGGATACGGCGGCGGGCAACGACCGGGCTCAGCTCATTGGAGCAAGGATCGATGTCGATCTCGCCGAAGGCGTCGTAGATCGACGCCATGAAGTCGGGCGGTGTAAAGCGGCTGTCGCGATCGATCTTGTCGCCCTTGCCCCAGTAGGAGCGTTCCGGCGCCTGACGCCGCACCTTCGGCGCCAGCACGGCGAGCAGACGCTGTAGGCTCTTCACGGTCCCGCCGCCGCGCTCCAGTCCGGCGATCGTCGTGCGGGACAGGCCGGTGCGGCGCGACAGCTCCTCCAACGAAAGGCCGCGTTTCTCCCGCACCCGGCGCAGCCGCTCGGCCAATGTCGTTCCGGGTCCCAACCCGCTCAGCCGGAACTCAAGCGCCGCCATAACCATGAGCAACGTGCTAACCGATCCGATCCCCGCCTCCAGCCTATGGATGACCTGAACCGTCAGGCCGAGCTGATCCGCTAGCTCCTGCTGCGACAGGCCCGCAGAGCGACGTGCCAGGCGCAAGTCGTCGATCAGATAATGATACCGAAAAACCTCATAATCTGACCATGGCCGACGGGAAAGGGATTGTCTACTGTGGGGGAGAGCGGAACGGCGGCTTACGGGCGGAGCAGGGCCGACGCTGCCGTTCGTTCATCCGCTAGCGTTGCCCGCACAAGTGTCGTCGTTTGGCGTAACGAACTGTCCGCTATCAGGAACGCCCACCAGTAAGCGGGTCTTCGTTCAGGCGGTTACAAACAAATGGCACCTGCTGAGAAAGGCGATGGGGTCGAACAGGCGGACGCCGACGGAGAGCCCCGTGCACCAAGGGCCATAGTGGCCGTGCTGGGCTTGGTCAGAGGCGTGCATCACCGGTAATGGTGGCGGATGACACCAAAGTGGTGCTGGGCAGAGACCGTGGAAAGGACGACACCAGCGGGATGCGGGCGGCGCAAATCGTCTTCGGCCTGGTCGTGGTAGTCTGGTGCCAGGCGGCACGAGCGGCGGATCGTCAGACGGTGGTCGAGCTGTTCACGGCGCAGGGATGCCCCGCCTGTCCCGCGGCCGATGCGGCGCTGATCGCGCTGGCGTCGCGATCCGACGTCCTCGCCCTCAGCTACTCGGTCACCTACTGGAATGGCCGGGGGTGGAGCGATCCGCTGTCACGCGACGAGTTTACCCAGCGTCAGCGCAGGTACGCGACCATCGGGCGGCGCGAGGCAGGGACACCGCAGTTCGTGATCGACGGGCGCTTTGCGACCTCGACCGCCAATCTCGACGCGCTTGGACGCGCGATCGGCATGGCGACGCGCTCCGGCGGGCCGGCCGTACGCACCGACGGTAGCCGCCTGCGCGTGGGCGCCGACGCGCGGACGGCGCGGGCGGCGATCGTATGGCTGGTGGACTACGATCCCCGGCCGATCCGAACCCCGATCCGCGCCGGCGAGACGCGTGGCCGCACCGCGGTGCAGATCAACGTCGTGCAAAGACTGGCGGCCGTGGGGCGCTGGACCGGAACGGCCGCGAGCTACCGGCTGCCACCGCTCGCGGGCGGGCTGCGGCGGGTGGCGCTGGTCCAGTCGGCCGACGGCGGGGCGATCGTTGCGGCGGCGCGGGTCAGGTGAGCGCGCGCGCCTGGCTGCCCGGGGCGGCCGCCTTTGTTCTCCTGGCGTCGATCGTCACCTTGGCGGGGCTGTTCCTCGTCTCGGTCGACCAGGCCGGGCGATTGTTCGAGCGGGCGGCGCTCAGCCAAGCGCAGGCGGGCGACGTGCTCGCGCTCCACGCCGCCGCGCAGAGTGGAGATCCGCAGGCGGTCGCCACGGCGCTCCGCCGCTACCGGGACGATCTCGCGCGCGAGACCGCGCTGGTCGGGAGCGATCGACTCGACCAGCAGCACGAACTGGCGGCGGCGCGCTCCATGGCGATGCTGGCCGCGGGCCGCCCCGCGCGGCTCGATCTGCTTGCCTTCGAGGTGGCGCAGGCGGCAGCGCGCGAACGCGGCGAAGCGGGCGAGACCGCGCGCCGGATGGCGGACCTGCGGTCCCGCACGCAAGTCTATGCACTGATGCTGTCGGTTACGGCACTCGGATCGGCGGTGCTCGGCGCGTGGGGCCTGCGCGCTGCGAACCGGCGGCTGGCCGATGCGGTCGCCGTGCGCACGGCGCAGCTGGAGGCGGTCGACGCCTCGCGCCGCCTGTTCTTCGCCAAGGTCAGCCACGAACTGCGCACCCCGGTGACGGTGATGCGCGGCGAGGCGGAGGTGGCGCTCGCGACCACACCGGACGATCGGGCGGCGCTCGCGACCGCACTGGACGAGGTCGTGACACAGAGCGAGCAGCTCGATCACCGCATCGCCGAGCTGCTGGCGCTGTCGCAAGCGGAAGACGGCAGACTGGAGTTGGAGAAGCGCCCGACCGATCTGACGGAGGTGGTGCGACAGGCGGTGGCGCGGAGCGAGCGACTCGCGCGGTCGAACGGGGTCACGCTCTCGGTCGGCGATCTTGCGCCCGCCACGATGTGCGGCGATGCACGATGGCTGGAGCAGGCGGTGGTCGCGGTGCTGGACAATGCGGTCAAGTTCTCGCCGGCACACGGCGCCGTGGACATCACGCTCTCTGCCGACGGCGGGTCCGCCGTGCTGAGCGTCGCCGATCGTGGCCGGGGCGCGCTGCCCGAAGCGCTGCCGCGACTGTTCGACGCCTACTATCAGACGGAGGACGGCAGGACGCGGGGTGGCAGTGGGCTCGGGCTCGCACTGGTCGGTTGGGTGATCGGACAGCATGGCGGCACGGCTCGCGCGGCGATGCGGGACGGGGGCGGATATGTGGTCGTCCTTCGCCTGCCGGTAGCAGCGTGAATGTCCTGCTGATCGAGGATGACGCGGGGATCGGCCGGTTCGTGACGCGTGGGCTGACCGCGCGCGGGTACCGTGTCGCGTGGGAGCGCGACGGATCACGTGCAGCGGCGCTGCTGGCGGGGGACGCGTTCGCCGCGGTGCTGCTCGATCTGGGGCTGCCCGACGGCGACGGGCTCGATCTCGCCCGCGCACTGCGCCGCGAGGGGAACGGGGTGCCGCTGCTCATGCTGACCGCGCGCGGGGCGTTGCAGGACCGGCTCGACGGGTTCGACGCAGGGGCGGACGATTACCTGCCCAAGCCGTTCGCGTTCGACGAGCTGCTCGCGCGGCTCGCGGCGCTGATTCGTCGGACGCGGGCAGCGGTGTCGGCAACGCCGCGGTTCGGGACGCTGACGCTCGATCCGACGCGCCACGTCGCGCTGGTGGGAGAGCGGGCGATCAGCCTCAGCCGGCGCGAATATGCGCTTCTCGCCGAGCTGGTGGCCCATGGTGGCGCGATCGTCGACCGCGCCCGGCTGGCGTCGGCGATCTGGGGCGCGGAGCCGGTGAGCGACAACGCGCTGGACGTCTATGTCGGCTACGTCCGCCGCCGGCTGGCCGAACAACCCGGTGCGCCCGTGCTGGTGACGGTGCGCGGCGCGGGGTTCCGGCTCGCCGAGGTCGGCTAGAAGGCGAAGCGCAGGCCGCCGCGGATCGAGCGCGGCGCACCGGGGGCGAAGAAGGTCGAGTTGACCAGCGGACGCTCGCCGTCGATCACCGGGCCGGAGAACGGCCGGGCGACGAAGCCGCCGTTCGCGTCGAAGCCGGTGGCCCCGAGCTGGGCGGCGGTCGCGTAGTCGCGGTCGAGCGCATTGTCGACCTGGACGTAGAGCGCGAGGTGCGGCGCGGGGCGGACCTCCGCGCCGAGGTTGACGACGGCATAGGCGTCGGTCCTGCCGGGGCCGAGGTAATAAACACCGTCGGCCTGGTGCTCGCCGTTCTCGTTGCCGCGCGCGATCACGCCAGCGCTGGCGACCAGATCGGCGGTGAGCGTCAGCCACCGCACCGGATCGACCGCCGCGCCCGCCTTGAACAGGTGCGCGGGGATCAGCGGGATGCGATCGCCCGTGCGGATGTCGATCTCGCCCTCGAACCCCGGCCCGGCGCCCTCGTTGCTGCTGTTGGCGGAGCCGTCGACCGTTTCGCCGCTGCGATATGTCGCGTTTAGATAGGTGTAGTGCGCCGTCAGGGTCACCGGACCGGCGCGGCCCGACAGGTCGAGGTCTACACCCTGCCGCCGCGTGCGCCCGAAGTTGCGGAAGTAGCCGAACCCGGCCTGGTCGTCGGCGACGAACAGGATGTCGTCGCGGTTGACGGTGCGGAACGCGCCGGCGCGCACCCGCCAGCCGCGCGCGGCGAGGGTCACCCCCGCCTCCACGGTGCGCGCGACGACCTGGTTGAGCGGCGGATCGCCCGCGAGCGCGTTGGGGAGCCGGCAGGGGCTGTCCGGATCGGCACACCCCAGCTCGATCGCGGAAGGCGCGCGACTGGCCTGGGCGATCGCCGCATCGAACGCCAGCGCATCGCCCGGCGACCAGCGGACCGCCACCGCAGGGTTGAAACGGTGGAAGCGGTGGTCGCCGTCGAGCGAACCGGGCCCGCCGCCTGGGGTGATCGCATCGCGGTTGCGGACCACCGTCCGGTCGAACCGTCCCGACAGGTCGAGATGGAGGCGACGGGTCAGGTCGAGCCCGTCGAGCGCGTAGGCGCTGAACACGCGGGTGCGCCCGTCGAGGTCGACCCGCGCGTCGAACGCGTCGTCCGAATCCTGGGTGCCGTCGGCGAAGGCGCCGGGGCCGTCGACCGCGACGATCCCGCGATCGGGGGTGAGGTAGCCGAATTGCGACGACTGCCGGAAATCGGCGTGCCCGTCGACGTAGCCGAGCCCGAGCGTCAGCGCGTTGACGCCGGCACGCCACGTCACCTCGGCGTTGCCGCCCCATTCATGCTGGCGGATCGCGGAGCGGTTGGCGAGCCCGTTGCAACGCTCGTTGGGCTCGCTGTCGAGCAGCACCGTGGCGATGCAGCGCAGCGATGGAAAGAGTGCGGTGCCGGCCGTCTCGCCGTGGTTCGGAAAGCCGGCGAAGCCCGCGGCGGTCAGCGCCGCGCGTTCCTCCGCGTTCAGGCCGTAGGGGTTGCCGCCGAGCGCGTCGTCGTTGATGTCGCCGTTGAAGGTGGCTGTGCGGATGTCGCGGTAGAAGGCGTTGGCGTCGAGCGTCACCCGGTCGCCGAACCGGTGGCGCAGCGTGGCGTTGGCGAGCCAGGCGCGGTTCCGGGTGTTGTCGGGATAGGTGTAGACGCTCGTCCGGTCGCGTTCGAGCAGCCGCAGTTCCTGGAGGCCGTTGCCGTTGAGGTCGGTGTCGGCGAAGCTGCCCGACAGCGCCACGTCGGTGCGGGTGTCGCCCCAGCCGACCTTGCCGAACAGCTGCCCCGCGCGCGACGGCGACTGGTCGCGCCAGCCGGTTTCCGAGAAATAGTCGGCGGAGCCGAACCAGTGGAACCCGCCCGCGCTCTGCCCGCCGACCGTCGCGCGCGCGATCTTGCGGTCGAAACTGCCGTAGCTGATGTCCGCCGTCAGGCCGGGATCGAACCGCCCGTCCTTGGTCCGCACCGAGATCGCGCCGCCCAGCGAGTTGCGCCCGAAGAGCGGGTTCGAGCCTGGCACCAGCGTGGTCGAGCGGATCGCCGAGGTCGGGATCAGGTCCCAGCTGACGACGTCGCCGAACGGCTGGTTGACGCGCACCCCGTCGACATAGACCGACAGCCCCTGCGGGGTGCCGAGCAGCGGCGAGGCGGTGAAGCCGCGGTAGTTGATGTCGGGCTGGAGCGGATTGCCCTGTACCTCGTTGACGAACACGCCCCCGGCGGCGCGGCGCAGGTAATCCGACAGGTCGAGCGCGTGGGCGCGGGCGATCTGCTCGTCGGAGACGTGCTGCGCGGGAAAGGCGACCACGTCCTCGCCCGGATCGAGCAGCGGGGTGGCGGTGACCACCACCTCGACGCCGCCGTCCTGCGCCGGATCGATCGACTGGGCGGCGGCCGGCGTCGCGACGATCGCGGCACAGGCAAGCAGGCGTGCGCGCATTCCAGTCTCCCCTTTTCGTCCCCACGGGTCTAGGCGGGCGGGACGGGATTTCGGCTGAGAAAAGTCTCAGGAACCTCTCGTCCTTGTGGGCGGCTCAGCGCGCGTCGACGCGAGGGAGGTATCGCTGCTCGAGCGCGGGGTAGAGGTGCGCGACCGACCGTTCCAGCTCGTAGCGCGCGACCTTGACCGCCGCGAAGCGCGGGGGGATCGGCTGGGCGCCCGCTTCCACCATGTCGAGCCCGGCCTTCGCCGCCGCGGTCAGGGCGCCGTCGAGCCAGTCGAGCCAGTCGCGGGTCTGGCGGATCGCGGTCGCCGGCGTGGGATCGACCGGGCCGTGTCCCGGGACGACGACGCGGTGGTCGAGCGCCTCCAGCGTCGACAAGGCGGCCCGCCAGCGGGGAAGGTCGGCGTGCGGAGTCGAGGGCGCCCGGTCGTGGAACACGAGGTCGCCGGCGATCAGCACCCCCGTCGCGGGATCGAGGATCGCGAGGTCGCTGGCGCTGTGGCCTGCGAGCGGGAGCATCCGCAGGGTCCGCCCGCCGACCACCTCCTCCGCTGCGGTCACGGCATGGCCGGGCAGGTGGAGTTCGGTGCCGCGCATCCAGTCGCCGAGCAGGCGGTACATGCCGTCGGAGAAGCCGGAGCCTTCGCTCCGGAGCTCGGCGGTCAGCGCGGGCGTGGCGGCGATCAGCGGCGGTGCGAACGCCGCGTCGCCGTAGGTGTGATCGGGGTGGAGGTGGGTCAGGTACACCCGCGCGACCGGCTTGCCGGTCAGGGCTTTGGCGAGCGCCGCCAGCGCCTCGCCGTAGCGGAGCGAGGGGCCGGCATCGACCAGCACCGCGCCCGCGTCGGTCGCGATCACGGCGACGTTGGCGATCGCGCCGCCGTTGTCGCGCGCGATCGGCGCATCGGCGCCGCGGACCACCCAAAGGCCGTCGCCGACCTTCTCGGGCGCGAGACGGTAGCGGAGCGCCTGCCCCAGCGCCGGGGTCGCGGCGCTTGCGATCACGCCGCCGATCAGGGTGCGACGCGAGATCACCCGCGATCGTCGAGCGTGCCGCGATACTCGATCCCGTTGGTATCGCGCGCGTGGAACGCCACGGTCTCACCCGCGCGGACGCGCGGCATCATCGTGAGCACCGGGTCCTCGGACACCGCAGCCTGCATCTTCACCTCGCCGAGCGAGCGCCCGCCCGCACCGGCCAGGGTCAGGTCGTCGAGGTAGTAGCTGGAGATGTTGTCGACGAAGCCGGTGTCCATCGGGTGGCGGAAGGCGAGTGTCACGCGTGCTGATGCGCCCCGCCGCCACACGCCGCCGCGGACTTCGCCCAGATGCTGCGCCCAGTCGCCCTTGACCCGGCTGACTGGCGGGGCCGAGCAGCCACCGCCGGCGGCGTCGATCCACCCGCCCGAGACGAGCCAGGAGCCGTCGCCGAGCTGGACGGCGCCGCGCACGGGGGTTCGCTGGTCGAGCTTGACCCGCACCGCGACGAACGCCTCCGAGTCGCCCAGCCGGTAGTCGATCGGCAGCTGGATGGGGTTGAGGTCGACCAGGATGACGATGCGACGAACGTCGGGGATGCCGCGCGCGTCGACCTGGACCGGAAACACCCGCTGGTTCTCGGCGATGGCGGGAAAGGTCACCTTGACCCGCGCGTCGAAGCGGACGCGCGCGTCCCGGCCGAACGCCTGGTCGGAGACGAACTCCCACATCGGCGAGCCGAGCGGATCGGACGGCAGCGGCTCGGCGACGGCGGGCGTCGCGAGCACGGCGAAAGCGGCGGCCAGGAGCATCCTCATCCCAAAGTCGGCTAGGCGCTGCGCGCGCTCGCGACCATGACACCTTGGTCGTATGATGCGGATGTTCCCCGGCCCCCTCCTGATCCTCGCGCTCGCCGCAGCTGCGCCCGACGGCCTGTTCGACGAGGCGACCGGCTACCGGCTCGCGATGTACCGCGCCGTGGTGCCGGAGGCGCCGCCGGGAGTGAGGCGGATCGACGCGGCGGCGGTGGCGCGGCTCGTCGATGCGCGCCGGGCGCTCTTGATCGACGTCGTTCCGGCGGAGGGCGGCGTCCGTCGGCCCGACGGCAGCTGGCGGCTGGCGCGCGAGGAGCTCGGCATCCCCGGCACGGCTTGGTTTCCCGAGGCCGGGCGCGGGCGGATCGATCCCGCGATCGAGGCCTGGTTCCTCCGCGGCGTCGCGCGATTGTCGGCGCGACACGCCGGCCAGCCGATCGTGGTCTTCTGTCTGGCGGATTGCTGGATGAGCTGGAACGCGGCGCTGCGGCTCCACCGCGCCGGCCATGCCGACGTCCGCTGGTTCGCCGAGGGCGCCGACGGCTGGCGCGATCTCGGCCGGCCGCTAAAGCCCATGACCCCGTACAAGGAACCTTGATGACCCATCGCCCCCTCGTCGCGCTGCTGCTGCTCGGCACCGCCACTCCGGCCTTCGCGCAGGAGCAGGCGGACGTGATCGTCACCGGTCGCGGGCTCGCCGCGCGTCCCGGCGACAAGGCGGCGGACGTGGTGACGATCGACGCCGCGCGCATCGCCGAGAACGCGAGCGACCGGCTGGAGAGCGTGCTCGCAGACGTTGCGGGCTTGCAGCAGTTCCGCCGCTCCGATTCGCGCTCGGCCAACCCGACCAGCCAGGGGATCTCGCTGCGCGGGATCGGCGGCAACGCGTCGAGCCGCGCGCTTCTGATCCTCGACGGGGTGCCGCAGGCGGATCCGTTCGGCGGCTGGGTCCCATTCCCCGCCTACGCCACCGACCGGATCGGGCTGATCCGGGTCACGCGCGGTGGCGGGAGCGGCTACTTCGGCCCAGGCGCGCTTGCCGGCACGGTGGAGCTGGAGAGCGCCGCGCCGGGCGCGCGCGACCCGCTGCTGGCGAGCGTCGCCTACGGCAGCCGCGACTCGGTCGACGCGCAGGCGTCGGCGACGCTGGCGCGCGGGGTTGGTTTCGCCACCGTTTCCGCCGCCTACGCCCGCGGCGACGGCTTCACCCCGACCGCACCGGAGGACCGCGGGCCGGTCGACCGGCCCGCGCCGTACGAGCAGGCGTCCGGGGCTGTGCGGGGGGTGATCGCGCTCGGCGGCGCGACCGAGCTCCAGGCGAACGTCTCCGCCTTCACCGACGAGCGGGATCGGGGCACCGACTTCACCGCCAACCAAAGCGAAGGGGCCGACGCCAGCCTGCGCCTGGTCGGGCGCGGCGACTGGGGCTATCAGCTGCTCGGCTATCTCCAGACCCGCGCCTTCGCCTCGCAGTTCGCGAGCATCGACGCGGCGCGGACGACCGCGACCGAGACGCTCGACCAGTACAACACGCCCGCGACCGGGCTCGGCGCGCGCTTCGAGGTGTCGCCGCCGCTCGGCACCGGCTTCGACCTGCGGCTCGGCGGCGACGTCCGCGCGGTGAGCGGGCGGACGCAGGAACTCTACACCTACGTCGCTGGCGCGCCGACCCGGCGGCGGGTGGCGGGCGGGACGACGCGGACGGTGGGCGCGTTCGCCGACGGCTCGGCCGAGCTCGGCAAGGTCACGCTGACGCTCGGCGGTCGGCTCGACTGGTGGCGGATCGCCGACGGCAAGCTGCGCGAGACGACGATCGCGACCGGCGCCTTCCTGACCAACACGGCCTTCGCCGATCGCGACGGAACGGAGGCGACCGGGCGTGCCGGGGTCGCCTGGTCGCCGGTGTCGGCGGTGACGTTGCGCGCCACGGGCTATCGCGGCTGGCGGCTGCCGACGCTTAACGAGCTGTACCGTCCGTTCCGCGTCGGCGCGGACGCGACCGCCGCTAACGCCGCGCTCTCCCCCGAGCGGCTGACCGGAGTCGACGGCGGAGTGACGCTGACCCCGCTGCCCGGCACGTCGCTGGCCGCGACGGTGTTCTGGAACCGGCTGGAGGACGCGATCTCGAACGTCACCGCCGGCCAGGGGCCCGGAACGTTCCCCGGCGTCGGCTTCGTCAGCGGCGTGTACCGGGTCCGCCAGAACCTCGACGCGATCCGCTCCACGGGCATCGAGATCGACGCGCGCTACGCGACCGGCCCGGTGTTCGCGCAAGGATCGTGGAGCCACGTGAACCCGCGGGTCGAGGCGTCGGGCGCGGCGGCGGCGCTCGACGGGCTGCGTCCGGCGCAGACCCCACGCGACCTGGCGTCCGCGACGATCGGCTGGCGCAAGGGCTCGGTGGTGGTCTCGACCACGCTGCGCTATTCCGCGGGCCAGTTCGACGACGACCAGAACACCAGGCGGCTCGCCGCCGCGACGACGCTCGACGGCTACCTCGCGCTGCCCCTCACTCGTGCCCTCGCGATCGAGGCGCGGGGCGAGAACCTGTTCGACGAGCGGGTCGAGGCGGGGATCAGCGGCGCTGGGATCACCGAACTGGCGACCCCGCGGACGCTGTGGATCGGCCTACGGCTGCGCGGGTGACCAAGCCGCCGCCCACCGTCAGGCGACGGCGAGCGCGGTGGGCGTCGGCAGCGTGTTGGTGAAGTTCGAAACGTCGCCGAACACCGTCGCCGCATCGGTCGAGCCGAGCGCAGCGGCGCGCGCGTCCGCGTCGCGGAAGCTCAGCACCGCCACCGCGAGGTGCGGCGTGCCCTCGCTTTCCGGGAAGTAGCCGGTCGCCGCGACCAGCCCGTAGCGTCCGAACGTCTCGCGCACGAGCGGCAGGTGCGTCGCCGCGTAATAGTCGCGGTCGAAGGTCGCCCCTGCGTCGGCGGGGTAGGTCACCATCAGGGCGGCGGGCATGGCATCCTCCTATCTGGCCTGCGCGAGCAGCGGTGTCATCCGGCGCTGGGCGAAGGGCGGCAGCTTGACCGCCTTCGCAGCGGCCAGATTGGACGACGGACCGTTGCCGACCTGGACCAGCGCGATCATCCCCATCGAATAGTGCGGCAGGCACTTGATGCCGTAGACGCCCGGCGTCTTCACCGGCAGCACGAACTCCTTGTTCATCTGCCCCTTCGACGGCGCGACCCCGGCGGGCAGCATGGTCGGGATCGTCTCGGCGTTGTGGCTGGGATCGGTGGGGACGAAATGGACCACGTCGCCCGGCTGCGCCTTCACGAAGGCCGGCTCGAACACCATGGAGCCGCCCGCCCCCTGGTTCTTCATCTTGACCACGATGTCCTTGGCGAGCGCCGGGGTCGCGGCGGTCAGCGCGACCGCGAGAATGCACGCGAGCTTGAGCATGAAAGTCCTCTCCGGGAAAATGGGGCGCGCACCCGGCGCCATCCCTGCTGGGAAAAGCCGGACGGGCGGCGCGGTGCAATTGACCCTTGGTGCAATGGCGCGGGCGGCACGGCCGCGCGACAGTCCGCCGGAATGATCCGGGGCGCCGGATCGAGTGCCTTGGAGACGGTCATGTTGCAGCAGGCGTTGGACGAGCTGAAGGGTCAGATCGCGATCCGCTCGAAGTACGACAATTACATCGGCGGCGAGTGGGTCGCGCCGGTCAAGGGGCAGTATTTCGACAATCCCTCGCCGGTGACCGGCAAGACCGTGTGCTCGGTCGCCCGCGGCACCGCCGAGGACATAGAGCTCGCGCTCGACGCGGCGCACAAGGCGAAGGACGCCTGGGGCAAGACCAGCCAGGCCGAGCGCGCCGTCATCCTCAACAAGATCGCCGATCGAATGGAGGAGAAGCTCGACCTGCTTGCGCTCGTCGAGACGATCGACAACGGCAAGCCGATCCGCGAGACCACCAACGCCGACATCCCGCTGGCGATCGATCACTTCCGCTACTTCGCCGGCTGCGTCCGCGCGCAGGAAGGCAGCATCGCCGAGATCGATCACGACACGGTCGCCTACCATTACCATGAGCCGCTGGGGGTGGTCGGCCAGATCATTCCCTGGAACTTCCCGATCCTGATGGCCGTGTGGAAGCTCGCGCCCGCGCTCGGCGCCGGCAATTGCGTGGTGCTCAAGCCCGCCGAGCAGACGCCAATGTCGATCATGGTGCTGATGGACGTGATCGGCGACTTGCTGCCGCCCGGCGTGCTCAACGTCGTCAACGGCTTCGGCGTCGAGGCGGGCAAGCCGCTCGCGCAGAACAAGCGCATCGCCAAGATCGCCTTCACCGGGGAAACCACCACCGGCCGGCTCATCATGCAGTATGCGACCGAGAACCTGATCCCGGTGACGCTGGAACTCGGTGGCAAGAGCCCGAACATCTTCTTCGCCGACGTGATGGCCGCGGACGACGAGTTTCTCGACAAGGCGCTCGAAGGGTTTGCGATGTTCGCGCTCAACCAGGGCGAGGTCTGCACCTGTCCGAGCCGCGTGCTGATCCAGGAATCGATCTACGACAAGTTCATGGAGCGCGCGGTCGCGCGGGTGAAGTCGATCAAGATGGGCTCGCCGCTCGATCCCGGCACGATGATCGGCGCGCAGGCCTCGAACGATCAGCTCGAGAAGATCCTCAGCTACATCGACATCGGCAAGGCCGAGGGCGCCAAGGTGCTGGCCGGCGGCGAGCGTGCGCGGCACGACGGCGAGTTCGCCGAAGGCTATTACGTCGAGCCGACGATCCTCGAGGGCCACAACAGGATGCGCGTCTTCCAGGAGGAGATCTTCGGCCCCGTCGTGGCGGTGACGACCTTCAAGGACGAGGCCGATGCCCTCGCGATCGCCAACGACACGCTCTACGGGCTCGGCGCGGGGGTCTGGTCGCGCAACGGCACGACTGCCTATCGCATGGGCCGCGGCATCCAGGCCGGGCGGGTGTGGACCAACTGCTACCACCTCTATCCCGCGCACGCCGCGTTCGGCGGGTACAAGCAGTCCGGCATCGGGCGCGAGAACCACAAGATGATGCTCGACCATTACCAGCAGACCAAGAACCTGCTGGTCAGCTATTCGCCCAAGGCGCTCGGCTTCTTCTGATCCTCCGGCCGCGGGGCGCCTTCCCCTTCTCTCAGCTCCCGCGGCTTGCGGCGGATCGCTTCTCTGGCGATCCGCCGCCTTTCTCTTCCGGAGCCGGCATGACGACACCCGCACGCATCCTCTCCACCCCCGAAGCCGACGCGCTGATGGCGCGGCTCGCGGCGCGTCACGGCGCGCTGATGTTCCACCAGTCGGGCGGGTGCTGCGACGGTTCGGCGCCGATGTGCTATCCCGCGGGCGAGTTCCGCGTCGGCGGGCAGGACGTGCTGCTCGGCCTTGTCGGCGGCGCCGGCGACATCCCCGTCTGGATCGGCGCCGCGCAGTTCGACTATTGGCGACATACCCAGGTGACGATCGACGTCGTGCCGGGCCGTGGCGCGGGATTCTCGCTCGAAGGACCAGAGGGCTTCCGCTTCATCGTGCGCAGCCGCGTCTTCACCGACGACGAGGCGACGGCGCTGGCGGCCGCGGGCGAGCCGACGCGCGGCGAATAACCGTGACGATCGAAGCGCCGGCTGGCATGATGGCTCCGGTGAACGGCCTCGATCTCCTGCGCGTCGGCGCGACGCGTGAACAGGACGCCGAACTCGCGATCCGCGACCTGTTCGGCCAACTCGACGTTCCGACGTTGTCCGGGCTGATCCTGTTCTGCTCCAGCCGCTATCCGCTCGATGCGCTCGCCGCCTCCATCGCGTCGCGCAGCGATGGCCTGACGATCGTGGGCTGCACGTCGTCTGGCGAGTTGACGCCGGAGGGGATCGACGAGGGAACGATCACCGCCATCGGCTTTCCCGCCAGCGCGTTCCGCCTCGCGGCCACCTGCTGCCTCGACCTCGACAAGTTCGACGCGGGCGACGCGCAGCAGCGGGTGCGGACGATGGTCGCCGACGCGCAGGAAGCGACGCGGGCGTTCGCCGCCACCGTCCACCACGCGGCGATCTTCCTGGTCGACGGGCTGTCGCACCGCGAGGAGATGCTGACGCTGACCATCCAGGACGCGCTCGGCGAGGTGCCGCTGATCGGCGGCTCGTCGGGCGACGGGCTCGATTTCCGCGAGACGTTCGTCTTCCACGACGGGGCGTTCCGGCGCGACGCGGCCGTGATCGCCATCCTGTCCGCCGCGCGCCCGATGAAGGCGTTCCGCGCACAACATTATCATCCCGGCCGCACCAAGATGGTGATCACCGCCGCGGACACCGCCGCTCGGATCGTCCACGAGATCAACGCCGAGCCGGCGGCGGCCGAGTACGCCCGACTCTGCGGCGTCAGCGAGGACGACCTCGGGCTCGCGGTGTTCGCGACGCATCCGCCGATGGTTCGCGCGGGCGGGGAATATTACGTCCGCTCGATCCAGTCGGTGAATCGCGACCGCAGCCTGACCTTCTACTGCGCCATCGACGAGGGCATCGTGCTGACGCTCGGCGAGGCCGGGGACATCATGGCCGGCCTGGAGCAATTGTTCGACGGGCTCGACGCCTCGGTCGGCGGGATCGACCGGGTGCTCGGGTTCGACTGCGTGCTCAACGCGGTCGAGGTCGAGCAACGCCAGCTCCGCGCCACGATCTCGAAGCTGTTCGCGGCGCGCGGCGTGGTCGGGTTCAACACCTATGGCGAGCAGTTCCGCGCGCTCCACGTCAACCAGACCTTTACCGGGCTGGCGATCGGGCGACCGTGCTGACGACCGAGCCGTGCGCCGAGAGCCGGGTCGCCGAGCTGGAGCGCCGAATCGCCAAGCTCGAGCGCATCAACGCCGCGCTGATGGACCGGGTCGAGCGCTCGACCGACCTTCAGGGAACCGCTTTCTCCGCTTTCGAGACTGCGATCGCGCTCGAAGCCAAGGTTCGCGAGCGGACCGCCGATCTCGAGCGCGCGCTCGACGAGCTCGCCGCCAGCAATGCCGCGCTGGCGCACGCGCGCGATGCCGCGGACGCCGCACGGCGGCGGTTAGGCGACGCGATCGAGGCGCTCGACGAAGGGTTCGCGATCTTCGACGCCGATGACCGGCTGGTGCTGTTCAACCGCACCTACCTGTCGCTGTGGCCCCAGATCGCGGATCGGATCGTGCCGGGCATCTCGTTCGAGGAGATCGTGGACGCGGTCGGGGCGAGCCAGGCGACGCTCGGCGCGCTGATCGCACCCGATCGCTGGGTGTCCGAACGGGTCAGCCAGCACCAGATCGCCGCCAGTGGCCAGGTGATCGCGCTCGCCGACGGGCGCTGGATCCAGATCAACGAGCAGCGGACGAGCGATGGCGGCGTGGTCGGCGTCTACACCGACATCACCGACATCAAAGCGGAGGACGCCCGCCAGCGCGCGCGCGAACTCGCGGAGCGGGCGGTGGTGCTTCAGGGCACGCTCGACGCGATGCCCCAGGGCGTGTGCGTGTTCGCGCCCGATCGGACACTGCTGGCGTGGAACGACCCGTTGCTGCGCCTGCTCGACTTGCCGAGCGTGCAGGCGCGCGCGCGGATCGCCGATCACGCCGCGCTGGTCGATTGGTGCCGCGAGCGCCTTCCTCGCGCCGATGCCGCCGATACGCTCGGCTGGATCGACGAGGCGGACGCCGCCGTCGAGATTGTCGCGGTGCGCCGGCTAGCCGGTGGCC
>NZ_JBELLZ010000041.1:0-28182 GCF_042096255.1 Sphingomonas sp.
TCGTTCCGCCGGGCGGGACTGAGCACGCCGACCGCCCCGAAGTCGATGAACGCCAGCGACCCGTCGGCCAGAACAAAGACGTTGCCGGGATGGGGGTCCGCGTGAAACCGGCCGTTGAAGATGATCATCCGCAGCACCGCATCGGCATATTTGCCGGCGACGTCCGCACCGCCCTCACGCTCCGCGTCGAGGATCGCGCGGACCGGCAAGCCGTCGAGCCGTTCCTGCACGTTGATCCGGCGACCGACCTGATCCCAGTGGAAGGCGGGCGTGCAAATGCCGAGCGGCCGCAGAAACGCGCCGATGTTCTCGCAGGCCGCCGCTTCGGCACTGAGGTCCATTTCCCGCGTTAGGCTCTCCGCGAAGAACCGGAGCAGTTCGTCAGGCTTGAGGCGACGGATCTCCGGTGAGTGCCTGGCGGCGAGCCGCGCGACACGGCGGAGCAATCGCAGGTCGGCATCGACGCGCTCCGCGATCCCCGGCCGGCGCACCTTGACCACGACCTCGGTTCCGTCGCGCAGGGTGGCGCCATGAACCTGCGCGATGGAGGCCGCGGCGATCGGCTCGCGGTCGAACCGCGCGAACACGTCGGCGATCGGGGAGCCAAGCGCTGTCAGGATCGTCGGCTCCAGCGCCTCGAACGGCAGCGGGGTCACCCGGTCCTGCAGCGTCGACAACGCGCGCACCCATTCCGGCCCGAGCAGGTCTTCACGGGTCGCGAGCACCTGCCCCAGCTTGACCGCGACGGGTCCAAGGTCTTGCAGCAGCGCGACGACCCGCTCGGGGGTACCGATGTCTACCGGCTGCTCCGAACGACCGGGCAGCAGGCCCAGGCGCGAGGCGAGGCCGTTCAGGCCATGGCGCCCCATGATCTGGAGCAGCTCGGCCAAACGCGCGTGCTCGCCGATCTGAGGCTCGTCGTCGGTGGTGGGCATCACGTGCGGCAACCATCCCCCTGTCGCGGGCGGCAGCCATCAAGGAACAGGTCGATCCCGCGCGCGATACGATCGCGCGCCGCCTCGTCATACGCTGGCGGAGACAAACCCAGCGCTGCCCGGCGCATGGGGGCGACCACGACGAGTGTGACGAACTGCTCGGCAGCGAACAAGGGGTCGGCCAGCGACAGCTCCCCCCTGGCATTGGCATGGGCGAGGATCGATGCCACCCACTGGACGGCCCGCTGGTAGCCGAAGTCGTGGATGTTCGCCGCAAGCGCGGGAAAGCGTACGGCTTGCGCGATGACGACACGTTCCATGGAGGCGATCCGGGGCGTCAGGAGCCACTCGAGCAGGCGATCGGCGATCACGCGAAGTCGCGATCCGATCTCGGGTTCGTCGCTGCCGGAGGGTTCGAGCGCGCGCAGCTGCGTATCGATCTCGTCGAGGATCACCGCCTCGAACACACGCGCCTTGCTGCCGAAGCGGGCGTAGAGGGTCCGCTTGGAGATGCGCGCCTGTTCGGCGATCATGTCGGCGCTGGCGCCGTCGAAGCCGTGCTCAAAAAACAGCTCGCGAGCGCTCTTGAGGATGTGCGAGGTCAGGCGGACCGCGTCCTCAGTGGTCGGTCTGCCCATCTTTCTTGGGCGCCTTCCCTTTTTCTCGTCGTCGCTCAATCTCGTTCTCCCCGATCGAGGGTAGCGCAATCCAGACCGGTTGACGAGAAATCACGCCGGGACGGTCGGTCGGTCGCCTGCCATCTCGAGCTCAGCCAAGAGCTGTCCTATCGCTTCGCGGCCGATCACTGCCGTGATTTCGGCTTGTAGGTCGGAAGGGACGGAGCACTTACCCCCAAGCCCTCCTGATCGATGCGAACAGCCGTATCCCTGACAGCGCCTACCTTGTTACTTGCTGAACGAATGGTCTCACGCAGCTGGGCCTGTTTGGCAGTCATGCCGCGGATCGTGGGTCGAACCGCCTCGACGCGCGCTGTCAATTGCTCGGCTTCGTCTCGAGCGTTCAGCAACGGGCGGTTCGCCCTGGCGAGAACGGTCGCGCGGCGGTCGTTCAGGGCAGCTCTCAACCGTTGAGCGCTGGCGCCGGATCGCTGCAGGGCGTCCCCCACGGCCACCACGCGACCGCGTGCGCCAGTAAGTCCGTCGGATGCTGATCCGACCCTGTCTGCCCAACCGGCGGAACTTTCCGCAAGCGCCGCCAGTCGATCGCTGGCCCGCTGCTGCTGAGCGGCGTCGAGGTTGCGAGAAACAGAATCCACGGTGCGGCTGATCTTTTCGACCAGTGCGACGGGGTCCCCTCCGCCGCCAAGGAGCCCGCCTTCCTTGGCGGGAATGACGGGAAGCTCGGTGTCGCTCGCCGCAACGATCGGGGGCGCACCAGATGTAGCGCCGTCGAGGCTGATGTTCGCGGTGCCGGCCAGTGCCGATCTTGCGATCGACGCTTTTACGCCTGCGACGATGGGGATCCGTGGGTCAAGGTTGACGGTGACGAGAACCGCTGACGGGTCCTCCTTGTCGAACCGTATCGACGTGACATGACCGGCCGGCACACCCGAAAAGGTCACCGACGATCCATTTTCGAGACCGGCAACGCTTCCGGTGAAGCGGATCATATAGGGGTTGCCGTCTCCATCGCGTGCATCAAACAGCCACAGCGTGAAGATCAGGAGCGTGCCCAGCAGAAAGCCGGTCACCACGAGAACCAGAAATTTGTTCGACCGCGTTTCCATACTCGAACACAGCCATTAAAAAGCTGGTCGGAGTATGTAAACCGTACCGTTTCCGGTGAAGCCTGAGCGATGGCTTTTTGGGTGAGCGGTGAGGTCAGGTCGGGACGAGGATGGAAGTGTGGCTGGAGACTGGAGCCTGCAACCGGGCAATGTACCATGGGGCAACAGGCTTGGCCTGGAGCTGGTCTCGGTCGGCGGTGGCCTCAGCTCGCTACGTCTTGGTTGGCGTCAGGAGCTGGCGGACGAGGAGGAGACGCTCGCAACCGGCGTGTTGACGAGCCTGATCGATCAGGCCTGCGGCGTCGCCGTGATGTCCCGGCTGGGCAGGCGGCTGGCGATCTCGACCCTGAACCTGAAGGTGGATCATCTGCGGTCTGCCGAGGCGAGATGCTCGGCGACGGCATGGGCCCACTGCTATGACGCGATTGAGCACCGAGCGTTCGTACGTACCGAAGTCTGGGACACGGATCCGTCTCGCCTGATCGCGACATCCCAGGGCGTCTTCTCGATCAATCGGGCTGTCGGCCCATGAGCGAAGGCGCAGTCACGGCTGGCGTTGGGCAGTACGGCTTCGCGCGGCTGCTCGGTAACATGATGACGCAAAGCGGTGAAACGTTCACGCTGATCCCGACAGAGGAGCTTGTCGGAAATCCCATCCTGCCCGCCCTGCATGGAGGAGCGATCGCTTCCTTTCTCGAGCTGGCCGCACAGCTTGCTCTCTCCCGCACACTCTCGCCAGGGCAATCCTCCCGGCTGATCAGTGTGAACCTGCAATTTCTCGCCCCGGTCAGACTGGGCGCAATCAGCACGACGCCGACGCTGATGCGTGTGGGACGTCGTGTCGCAGTGGTGCATGCCGAAGCCGTAGAGCGGGACGGAGCCGGAAAACTGTGCCTTGCGCAGCTGGAATTCGCCCTCGAAAATCCCCCAGCGAAGAGAAACTCGCTCGATACGCCTGATTGATTCAGCGCGCCGATCTCCAGAGCGCAAGGATGCTTCTGAGCGCCGTCGCGAAGGCGAGCGGCTCGTCCAGCATCAGGTGGTGGCGCGCGTTGGGCACCGCGACGATCGGAATCGTCCCAGCTCCGAGTTCGCGCAGATATGCCGCCGAATCCCTGCCGAAGAGCGCGCTGTGCTCGCCGTAGACGATTGCCAGCCGCCCAGGAGCCGCGGCAACGCGGCGGCCCATCGTCATCCACTCATCCGCCGAGTTGCCGCGCGCGAACACCGCGGGCGAGAACTTCCACGTCCACGTGTCGCCGTCCCGCCGGAGCGAATGATAGGCCATGTAGTCCATCAGGAACGGCTCGCCCGCAGGCTGGGGCGGCGCGAGCACGTAGCGCGCGCGTGCGGTCGGGTAGTCGGGATACCGGCTGGCGGGCTTGTTCGGGTCGCCCGAGCCGGGGCTGCCGCGTCCGCCGCGCGAGTAGGCGGCAAGCGCCTCGGGCCGCATGATCATCAGGTCGCAGATGATCGCGCCCGCGAACCGTTGGGCCGCGATCGTCATCGCGGTCACCGCGATCCCCGCGCCGAAGCTATGACCGATGATCACGGGCGGCGCAGCACCGTCGAACAGCCCGGTCGCCTCCGCCACCGCGATCATCTCGCGCCCACGGCCGTCGCCATCGATTCCCGCGCGCGCGTCGCTGTCGCCCATGCCCGCAAGATCATAGGCGACGACATGGTAGTCCGCGGCGAGGAACGGCGCGATAAACGCCCAGCAGCGCGCATGGGCAAGAAAACCGTGCGCCATGAGGACGCCCGGCTTGGCGCGGTCGCCCCAGCGCAGGTAGTGGACATGCGCACCCTCTACGAGGACGAAGCCCTCCTCCCTTGGCACGGCCAGCGCATCCATGAACCAGCTCGGCAGGCGGGCACCGTCACCTGCCCAAAGCGGGTCGATGTCGGTAAGGCCAGAACGCTTCTCCTCGCACATCAATCGCTCGACCTCGCCAAGAGCCAGTGTCGCGACCCGCGACCACCGCCTTTCACTCTTCAATATTGCTGCTCGGGGACATGCAGGATCAAACCGTTCAATCGGTCGGTCATTCTGATCTGGCACGCCAGCCGACTGTTTGCGGTCGCGCCTTCGGCGAACTGGAGCAGCTGGCCTTCCATGCTGTCTGGCGGCAATCTACCGACGCGATCGATCCAGGCCGGATCGACGTGGACATGGCACGTCGCGCAGGCACACGCACCCCCACAATCGCCGTCGATGCCCGGGACATCGTTGTAGAGCGCCGCCTCGCGGGCACTTTCGCCCTCGTCGATTTCCACCGGCAGGCGCGCCCCGCTTGCCAGAACGAATGTCACGTTGACCATCGCGTGCTGATTCCCCTCGTTGCCGTCCTCAGGCCGCTTTTGCATGAAGCCGTACCGGCAGACGCGTGATGCCACGCACCAGGTTCGACAGCAGGCGCTCCGGCTCGCCCACCACCTCGACGAACTCGAACCGCTTGGCGATTTCTTCCCAGATGATTTTCAGTTGCAGTTCCGCGAGCCGATTTCCCATGCAACGATGGATGCCGTAACCAAAGGAGAGATGGTGGCGCGGGTTCGCCCGGTCGATGACCAGGTCGTCGGGCCGATCGATGACGCTATCATCGCGGTTTCCGGACAGATACCACATCACGACCTTGTCACCCTTGCGGATATTCTTGCCGCCAAGCTCGATATCTTCCAGCGCGGTCCTGCGCATGTGGGTGAGCGGCGTCTGCCAGCGGATGATCTCCGGGACCATGCTCTGGATCAGCGCAGGATTTTTACGGAGCTTGTCATATTCATCGGGGTGCCGGTTGAGCGCCAGCACGCCTCCGCTGATCGAATTGCGCGTGGTGTCGTTCCCCCCGACGATCAGCAGAAGCAGGTTTCCCAGGAATTCCATGAACGGCATTTCCTGCGTCGCCGGCGAGCCCGCCATCATCGAGATGAGGTCGTTGCCGCCCGGCGTTGCAACCCGTTCGTCCCAGATGCGCTTGAAGTACATCGCGCACTCAATCAGTTCCTCTCGGCGCTGCTCAAAGGTATCGACGATGCCGGCGCCGGGGATCGCTGTCGTCACGTCAGACCAGCGCGTGAGCTTTGCGCGATCTTCCCATGGAAAATCGAACAGGGTGGCAAGCGTCATCGTGGTCAGCTCGACGGACACGTTCCGTACCCAGTCGATGTCCTCGCCGATCGGCAGGGCGTCGAGGATGGCACCCGCACGCTCGCGGATGATCGGCTCGAGGAGGGTGAGGTTCGAAGGTGCCACCGCCGGGGTCACCGCCTTGCGTTGAGCATCGTGTTTAGGCGGATCCATCGCGATGAACATCTCAAGTTCGAGCGCGCTCTCTCCAGCGTGCATGTCCGCGATCGAAATGCCGCCAAGCTTGGCTTCCGACGAGAACACACGATGGTTGGTGTCGACCTTCATGATGTCGTCGAACTTCGTCACCGACCAGTACGGGCCGTAGTTGCTTTCCGCACAATAGTGGATCGGGTCCTCGCGGCGCAGCCGCCGGAATATTTCTCCGACGCTGTCTTCCTGAAACAGATAGGGTTTCGAAACGTCGATCTCGTTTAGCGGAACATCGACATCCACCAGCCCACCTGAAAAATTGGTCTTCGCATAATCAAGAACAGCCATCATTCTACTCCTGATCGGTTATTTTAGAGAACGAAACAATTACAAGAAAACCAGCAAAAGAGAATTACCATGAAGTATATTACGACAGGCGAAATCCCGTATAACCACCCGCGGCAGCGGCTTCACACATTTCTGCGTAAATCACCAATGATGGGTAATTAAGAAGCTGCCGTGGCTTTCCTGGAATGTTTGCACCCATGTACCAAGAGTCGGCGCGCGGGAAAAGCGTCGGCGCGGCCAGTTCGTCCATGTGCCGCCCCCAGGCGTCATGGGTGTCCGGCTCGGCTTCGAAGCCATCAAGACCGGCATGGCGCAGGTGCATCAGGAACGAGGTTACCCAGTCGCCCTGAACTTCGGCTGCTGACGGACCGTTTGCAAAACCGGAGGGACTCTGCGGACCATAGAGAAACAGCATGTTGGGAAAGCCCGATACGGCGTAACCAAGATGCGTGCGTGCGCCTTCCTTCCACGCGATCGCCAGCGTCGTTCCGTGGCGGCCGCGAATATCCATCTGCATGAGACCGCCCGTCACCGCGTCGAACCCGGTCGCGAGCACCAGCACGTCATGCTGTCGCACACCCGCGCTTGTGGCGACTCCATGCGGAAGAATCTCGACGATCGGCTCATCGCGCAAATCGACGAGCTTGACGTTCGGCTGGTTGAAGATGTCGTAATAGGTCTGTTCGAGCGACGGCCGCTTGACCCCGAACGGATGCGGCGGCTCGCTGGGCGCAAGCTTCTCCTGCAACGCGGGATCTGCGATCCGTTCGCGCACCTTGTCGCGCCAGAAGTCGTAGGCCAGCCGGTTGGCGCGCTCGTCTACCAGGATGTCGGCGTAATTGCCGACCCAGTAGTGGAAGCCTCCAGCCGCCCACAGCCGCTCGAACGTCGCGGTGCGCTCGTCGCTCGAAACCTCGAGCGCGGACTGATCGAGCCGCGGGATCTCGAACCCGCCGCTGCTCAGCCGACGTTGACGGAAGATCTCGGGGTAGCCGGGCTTGGCCTGCGCCTGCTCAACCTCCGTCAATGAGCGCTGGCGCATCGGCAGCGCCAGGATGGGGGTGCGCTGATAGATCGTCAGCTGCGCCGCCTCGCGCGCCGCCTCTTGGGCGACCTGCACACCGCTCGCGCCGGTCCCGATGATCGCGACGCGCTTGCCGGTGAAGTCGATGCCCTCCTGCGGCCAGTGCGCGGTATGGTGCGCAGGGCCGGCAAAGCGGTCGAGTCCCGGAAGTGACGGGATGTACGCCTTCGCCGCGAAGCCGGTACACGGCAGCAGATGGCGGGTGGTCAGCCGATCTCCATCGGCGAGTTCCACCCGCCAGAAGCCGGCATCTTCGTCGAATACGGCGGAGCGCATCGCGACACCGAGCTTCATTGCAGGCCAGAGGTCGAGAACGTGGCAGGCATGCCGGAAATAGCGACGCAACTCGCGCCAGCCTGGGAAGCGTTCCGACCAGGTCCAGTCGCGCCACACCCGCTCGTCCGAAAATTCGTAGATCGGTACGTGCGAATCGACCCGTGCGCCGGGGTAGCAGTTCCAGTACCAGATGCCGCCCGGCTCCGCCGCCGCATCCACCAGCCGAACGTTGAAGCCGTTCTCGCGCAACTTTGCGAGCAGGTAGAGCCCGCTGAAGCCCGCGCCGATCACCAGCGCGTCAATATCGGGCACGCCGCTCATCGCGCAGCGACCGCAGCGACAGCGATGTCCGTCGCCGCCTTGTAATCCGCCTTGCCGTTCGGCGCCCGCAGCGCGCGGTCGGTAACGACGATCGCCTTGGGCGTCTTGTAGCCGGCGAGCACGGCGCGCACGTGAGCGCGCACCGCCGCCTCGTCCACTGTCGCCCCCGGCACGGCATGGACGACTGCCGTCACCGCCTGGCCCCATTTCTCGTCGGGCACACCGACTACAAGCGCGTCCGCGACCGCGGGATGCGTCTTCAGCACCTCCTCCACCTCTTCTGGATAGACCTTCTCACCCGCGGTGTTGATGCACACGCTGCCGCGCCCGAGCAGCGTCAGCGTTCCGTCCGCGGCGACGGTGCACCAGTCGCCAGGCATCGAGTAACGGACGCCGTTGATGGTGCGGAACGTCTTCGCGCTTTTCTCCGGATCCTTGTAGTAGCCGATCGGGATCGCGCTTTTGCGCGCGATGAAACCTGGCGTGCCGCTGCCCGGAACGACCGGCCGGTCATGCTCGTCGAACACGTCGCACAGCCCGCCGATGGTGAAGCGCGCGGTCGCCGTCTCGCCCGCTGCGCTGGTAACCGACAGGCCGAACCCCAGCCCCTCCGACGCGCCGAAGCTGTCCATCAGCACGACCTGCGGGATGTGCCGGATCAGCCCCGCCTTCACCTCGCGGCTCCACATCACGCCGGACGAAACGATCGTGACGAGGTTAGACGTGTCGTAGCGCTCGGGCGCGGCATCCAGCGCGGCCAGCATCGGCTTGGCGAAGGCGTCGCCGACGATCGCGATCGATTCGACGCGATCGCGATCGACCGACCGCCACAGCTCGTCGGCATCGAACGATTCACCCCCAAGCGTCACGATGCAGCCGCCGCTCACCAGCGTGCCGATCGACGTGATGAAGCCGGTGCCGTGCATCATCGGGCAGGCGGGCATCGTACGCCGGCCGGGTCCGTCGCGCGCGATCAGCGCCGCGGTTTCGGCGAGGTCGGCGGGCGTCGGCCCCATCAGCCGCTGCGCATCGAGCTGCGCCTCGCGCATGTCGGTGTGCCGCCACATCACGCCCTTCGGCATCCCGGTCGTGCCGCCGGTGTAGATGAACAGTTCGTCGTCGGGCGAGCGCGCGATGCCGAGCGGCGCGCCGTCGCCCTCCGCTGCAAGCGCCTCGTAGGGCAGCGCGAACAAAGCGCGCTCCGTGTCCGGGCCGATCTCCACGAAAGTGTGCACCTTGCCAAGCCGGCCGTGCAACTCCTCGATGCAGGCGCGGAACTCGGCGCTGTAGACTACGATCTCGCTGTCGCTGTCGTCGAAGATGTAGAACACCTCATCGGGCCGATAGCGGTAGTTGATGTTGACGTGGGTCAGTCGTCCCTTGAAGCACGCCGCCATCAGCTCGCCGTACTCGGGTCGATTGCGCATATAGAAGGCGACCTTGGCGCCCGGTCCTGCCCCCCGCGCGCGCAACGCCCGCGCGACGTTGTTAGACCGGCGCGCCATCTCGGGCCAGGTGATCACCCGGTCGCCGTGGATCAGCGCGGGGGCGTCGAGGGGAATTACGGGCTCGATCGCGTCGAGGATGTCGCCGAGGTTCCACTGCGTCATGCCTGCTGCTCCTCGTTTCACGCGGCGCGTTTGCCCCAGCCCTGCAGCGCAGCCGCCTCCGCGCGCACGATCTCCGGCCCGCCGAGTACCTGCCGGTCGAAGCCGATGCGCTTGAACCAATAGTGGAGGCCGAGCAGGTCGGTGAACCCCATCCCGCCGTGGACCTCCGTGGCGGTACGCGCGACGAAGCGGCCCACCTCCCCGGTGTGCGACTTGGCATGGCAGGCCATCAGCAAAGCCTCATCCGGGACCGCGTCGAACGCATGCGCCGCGTACCAGACGAGCGATCGGCACGGCTCCAGCCGCGCCGCCATCTCGGCGCACATGTGCTTGACCGCCTGGAAGCTGCCGATGACGCGCCCGAACTGCTCACGCTCCCCGGCATAGGCGACCGCCCGCGCGATCATCGCGTCGCCCGCGCCCACGCTGTCCGCCGCGAGCAGCACGCGACCCGCCGCGACGAGCCGGCGGGCCGCCCCGCCATCGTCATCGCCGAGCGGCTCGGCCGCGACGCCGTCCAGCCGCAGCTCGCCCACCGATCGGGTGAGGTCGATCGTGGACAGCGGAAGGCGTTCGAGCCCCTCCGCCTCGCCGGCGACCAGATGCAATTGGCCGCGCTGGTCGGCGATGACAAAGGCATCGGCGTCGGCGCTGTCGAGCACGAACAGCGCGGAGCCGCTGAGCGTGCCGTCCGCGGCCGTGACGCCGCCGCCGTCGCGACAGTTGACGACCTCGGTCAGCCCGACGCCGAAGCGCGCGCTGCCGTCGGCAATGCGCGGCAGCCAGCGCGCCTGCTGCGCCGGCGTGCCGGCAAGCCGCAGCGCAAGCGGGGCGAGGACGCAGCGCGCCACGAACGGCACCGGCGCCACCGCTGCGCCGAGCGCCTCCGCCACTACTGAGGCATCGAGCAGGCCCAGGCCGAGGCCGCCGTGCTCCTCGGGCACCATGATGCCGGAAAGGCCAAGCTCGGCCAGCGCCGCTACCACCGCCGCACTGACGGCATCGCCGCCCTCCGCGACCTCGCGGACGTGATCGAGCGGGCAATGTTCGCGCAGCAGCCGATCGACCGCGTCGCGCAGCATCCGCTGCTCGGGGGAAAGACCGAAATCCATCTATGCCGCCTCCGCCTTGGGTGCGCGCGCGTGCTCCAGCTTCGGCTCGCGCGGCATGCCGAGCCCGCGCTCGGCGATGATGTTCTTCTGGATCTGCGCGGTGCCGCCGCCGATGATGAGGCCGAGCTGGAACATGTAGTTCCACTGCCAGCTTCCGCCCGCCCGCTCGCGCCGGCTGCCGCCGTACAGCAGGCCGAGCTCCCCCATGGCGTCGATCGCCAACGCCGAGATCTGGTGCGCCAGTTCGCACGACTGGAGCTTGACGATTAGCTTGGCGAGGCCGCCGGGTTCGCCCTTCAGCGAATTGGACAGCAGCCGCAATCCGTTGAACTTCATCGCCGCGACTTCGGCCTGCAGCGCCACCAGCCGGCCGCACAATGCCGCGTTGTCGATCGCGCGCACGCCGTCGATCCGTTCATCGTGCATCAGCTGCACCAGCGCGGCGAGGCGATTCTCCAGCGCCGCCGGGTCGCCCAGCATGCCACGCTCGTAACCGAGCGTGGCGTTGGCCACCATCCAGCCCTGCCCGCGCTGGCCGACGATCTGGTCGACGGGCACGCGCACGTCGGTGAAGAAGGTTTCGTTGAACTCGGCGTGGCCGGTCATCGTGCGCAGCGGGCGCACCTCGATCCCGGGCGTTTTCATGGAGAATATGAGGTAGCTGATCCCCGCATGCTTGAGCGCTTCCGCTTCCGTCCGCACGAGGCAGAAGATCATGTCCGCCTGATGCGCGGTGCTGGTCCAGATCTTCTGCCCGTTGATGACGAACTCGCCGTTCTCCTCGCGCGCGCTGGTGCGCAGCGCCGCCAGATCAGAGCCCGCGCCCGGTTCCGAATACCCCTGGCACCAGACGATCTCGCCGCGCAGCGTCGGTGCGATCCAGCGGCGCTTCTGCTCCTCCGTGCCGAGCTCGAGCAGCGTCGGGACGAGCATCGAGATGCCCTGGTTCGACAGCCCGCCGGGTACGCCCGCCGCAGCGAACTCCTCGGCGATGATGCGCGACGTCAGGATGTCGGGCTCGGCACCGAAGCCGCCATAGTAGCGCGGAATGGTGCGTGCGGTGTAGCCGTGCTCGAGCAGCAGCTGCTGCCACGCGACCGCGTCCGCCCCGGCGCGCTGCGCCGCGCCGGGCGCGGCCGGCGCACGGTGGCGGTTCGCGGCGATGAACGCGCGCAGCTCGTCGCGGAACGCCTCGTATTCCGGGCCGTAACTCAGGTCCATCGATTCACGCTCCTGCAGCCGGTGTGAAGACGGGCAGCCGGAACCCGTCGCCGATCGTTTCGAAGGCCAGCGCCACCGGCATGTCGAGCGCGAGCGTGGCGGGATCGGCGCCGGTCAGCCGGGTCGCCATGCGGACGCCCTCGTCCAGCTCGACCACCGCCGCGACATACGGCACGTCGGCCGCGAAGGCGGGGTGCAGCGCCTGATGCGTCACCGTCCAGGAAAACAGCCGTCCACGCCCGCTGCTCGGCTCCCAGGCGAACGAGGGCGAGCCGCAGCGCGCGCACATGTAGCGGGGCAGGTGGCGCCACGTCCGGCACTCGCCGCACCGCTGGAAATGGAGCGTGCCGCCCTGGCAACGCTGCCAGAACTCCTGCTCCACCGGATCCTGCGGGTGCGGCAACGGCTTGGGGGGCGAGACGGCGGGCGTCCGCAGCTTGGGCGCAATGTCGTCGTCGTTCATGCGAACCTCCGCAGGATGGCGATGCTGCCGTCGCCCAGGTCGCCCCAGCCGGTGACGAGCCCGGTCCGTGCGCCCGGCACCTGGCGCTCCCCGCAATCGTGCCGCAGCTGCCGCACGGCCTCGACGACGTGGTTGAGCCCCCACACGTGCGCCTCGCTCAGCAGCCCGCCGTGGGTGTTGAGCGGATAGCGCCCGCCGAGCTCGATCTGCCCGTCGCGCACGAAGTCGAGCGCGCCGCCCGGCTCGCAATATCCCATCGCCTCCAGCTGGAGCAGCACGACGTAGGTGAAGCAGTCGTAGACCTGGAGGAAATCCATCTCCTCGCGGCCCATGCCGGCCATCTCGAACGCCTTTGGCGCGGCATAGCTCAGCCCGATCTTGAACGGATCCGGGCGCGAGGGGATGTCGTCGGCGGGATAGGGATGTCCCTCGGCGGCGCCCGCGATGGTAACGGGGACATGCGGCATATCGCGCGCGCGGTCGATGCGCGAGACGACGACCGCGCACGCGCCGTCGGTCTCGAGGCAGCAGTCGTAGAGTCGGAACGGCTCCGACACCATCCGGGCGTCGTGGTAGGTTTCCCAATCGAGCGGCCGACCGTAGGTGAACGCCTTCGGATTGAGTTGCGCATGGCGGCGGCACGCCATCGCCACCGCGCCCATGGCTTCGGGACCGACGCCGTGGAGCTGCGAATGCCGGGTCGCCAGCCAGGCGTACATCTGCACCGGCAGGAACACGCCGTAGGGCATGTAATAGCCGCGGATGGTATTGGTCAGCGTGTTCATGTTCATCGGTCGCGTGGGCGGAGCACCCGGCTTGGGCCGCAGCGCTGAGAAGCCGTTCCACCCGAGCGTGACGAGCACGTGGTCGCACAGACCGGCCGCGATCGCGATCGCCGCATGCTGAAGCGCAGTCGTCGGGCTCGCGCCGCCCATGTGGACGGTCGCGGCATAGCGCAGCACGTCGATGCCGAGGTTTGCCGCCAATTCCTCCGACGTGGTGTAGATGGGCGGCGGCACCATGCCGTCGATGTCGGACGGGCGGAGGCCCGCGTCCGCGATCGCGCGCCGCGACGCCTCCAGCATCATGTCCACCGCGGTGCGCTCGGTGCCTTTGACGTAATCGGTTTCCCCGACGCCGGTGATCGCTGCCTTGTCCGAGAAGGTCATATCTGTCCCTCCTGTAACCAGCCGCGACCCTCAGCGCAGGCCCGCCGCGCGGCCGAGCGCGCGCTCGGCATCGGCGACAAGGTCACGCATCACCTCGGCGGCGGGGCGGACGGCATGGATCAGACCCATGCCCTGTCCCGCGAAGCCCGGGATGATGTCCTTGCGCTTCGCACGGATGCCCGACGCCATAACCGGACCGGCGATCATCGACTGGTATGGCATCGGCAGCGGCTCCTTCCCCGCCGCCACCCACGCGTCGGCCCACTTGCTGCGGATCATGCGGGCGGGCTTGCCGGTGATCGAGCGGCTCACCACGGTGTCGGCATCGCCGCTGTCGACGATCGCCTCCTTCTGGAAATCCTCGATCCCCGCCTCCTCGGTCGCGAGGAAGGCGGTGCCGACCCAGGCGCCTTCGGCGCCCAGCATGAAGGCCGCCGCCACCCCGCGCCCGTCGGAGATGCCGCCCGCGCCGAGCACCGGCACCCGGTCCCCAACGGCATCGACCACCTGCGGAATGAGCGAGATGGTGCCGATGGGCGAATTGTGTCCGCCGCCGTCGTGCCCCTGGGCCACGATCACGTCGATGCCCGACTCCACCACCTGCAGCGCGTGCTTCACCTTGCCGACCACCGCCATGACGACCGTGCCGTTGGCGTGGAGCCGATCCATCCACGGTCCCGGATTGCCGAGCCCCGCGGCGTAGACGGGTACCTTCTCCTCGACGACGACCTCCATCTGCGCCTCGAAGAACTCCTTGGAGAACAGCGCCGCGCCGCCGTTGGCCGCGCCCTCCGTCGCATCGCGGCCGGCATCACGCGCGACGATCTCCAGCCCCTCACGCTCCATAAAGTCGCGCGTGAACGCCTGATAGTCGGCAAGCACCGCGCGCGGGTCCGCTGGCGCCGCCCCAGTCTGCGGCGCTGAGCCGCGTCGCACCGAGGCGGGCAGGAGCGTGTCGACGCCGAAGGGCCTGTCGGTCAGCGCGCGCGTCTCGCGGATCCACGCGCGGAGCTGCTCGGGCGGGCACGCTGCGGCGCCGAGCACGCCCAGCCCGCCCGCGTTGGACACCGCCGCCGCCAGCCGCGGGACGCTGGCCCCACCCATGCCGGCCAGGACGATCGGATAGTCGATGCCAAGCATCCCGCAGATCCGGCTGTTTAGGGCCATTGTCCGTCTCTCCCACATCGTTTTCGTTGCTGATCTATCTCGGCGGCTACGCCTCGAACGCCTGAGTCCAGCGCACCTTCTGATCCATCAGGTCGGGGCTGCGCTGCCCGAGATATACCGCCGATCCCTCGACGAGCCGTTCCATCTCGCGCCGCGCCGTGACCGCGTCGCGCAGCCGCACCGCATGGACGACGCGCGCGAGGCGACGAACCTGGTTCTCGCGTTCGTGCTCGGAATAGCCGAGCTGGCGCGAAAGGTCGCGGGTCAGCAGGTGCAGCGCGGACGTGAGCAGCCCGAACAGCGGATTGCCGCTCGCCCATGCCAGAAGGTCGTGGAAGCGCCGGTTGGTTTCCTCGAACAGCGTCGATCCCACCTGCTGCTCGAGCTCGGCGAAGCAGCTTGCCAGCGCCATCAGATCCGCCGCCGTGGCGCGCCGGGCGGCGTGGGAGGCCGCCTGCGGGGCGAGCGCCTCGCGCAGCTCGATCAGCGCGCGCAGGTCGGTGCCGACGAAGTGCAGCACGAGCGCAAGCGAACTCGTGAAATCGCCGATCTGCGGCCGCGCGACCACCGGCCCGCCGCCGCGACCGGGCTGCAGGTGGAGCACGCCCTGCAGTTCCAGAAAACGCAGCGCCTCGCGCAATGTGGCGCGGGCGACTTCGTACCGCGCGAGCATGTCGTGCTCCGGAGGCAGTCGGTCGCCGATCTGGCGCGCGTCCGCCTCGATGTCGTGCACGATCGCCTGCGCAACGCGAAGCGCGCGCTTGCCCCGTACGAACGAGGGCACCTCACCCCGCTCAGCCACGTCCAGCATGAAAAACCCTTATCATGGTTTGATGCTGAACCACTGTTTTGTCCCTGTCCAGTGCTGAATTCTGTTCGTCCCCGACTTGCACGGCTACTCAAAGAGTATAATGTTAAAGAGCAGAAGGGGATTGGATGACCGACAGCGTAGCCTGGATGGAGACCGCTGGACATGTCGCCATCGTCCATCTGAACCGCCCCGCGGCGCGTAACGCGCTTGATCCGCAGATGCTGGTGGAGCTGGCCGACTGCTGGACGAGGGTGCGCGACGACGCCGAGATCCGCGTCGCGGTGGTGACCGGAACCGGCAGCGCCTTCTGCTCGGGTGCCGACCTCGGCCGTCTCATTCCGCTCGTCAGCGGCGGGCGACCGCCGGAGGACGAGTGGGATCGCCGCGTGCTTGCCGACCGCGACATTCTCGGCACCGCGCTGCTGCGCACGTTCGACGTCGTCAAGCCGGTGATCGCCGCGATCAACGGGCACGCGATCGCGGGCGGCATGGAACTGGTCCAGGGCACCGATCTCAGGATCGCATCAAGCGCGGCGCGCTTCGGCGTGCAGGAGGTCAAATGGGCGATCTTCCCGGGCGGGGGATCGACGGTGCGACTGCCGCGCCAGCTTCCCTATGCGCGCGCGATGGAACTGCTGCTGACCGGCGATCTGATCGATGCCGACACCGCGCTCGACGACGGCTTCGTCAACCGCGTCGTGGCGCCGGAGGAGGTGCTGCCTGCGGCGCTCGACCTGGCGCAACGGATCGCCGCCAACGGCCCGATCGCAGTACAGGCGATCCGCGCGTCGGCGCGCGCTTGCCTCGGGCGGTCGGAAAGCGAAGGCATGGAATTGGAGTCGCGCTTCGCCGCGCCGGTGTTTCGCACCGAGGATGCACGTGAGGGTCCGCGCGCCTTCATGGAAAAGCGCGCACCCGTTTTCAGGGGGCGGTAAGATGGTCGGCGAAAATCCCTCGGCAAGCCCAGACGGCCTGGCGGGAGCCGCATTGCAAAGCGCGCTTTCGATTGCGCCGTTCCACGCCTGGCTCGGGCTTCGCGTCGAGGACGTCAATGACGGCGTCCTTCACCTCAGCATGCCGTGGCGCGACGAGATCGTATCGAACCCGCGGATCCCGTCCGTGCATGGCGGCGTGCTCGCCAGCCTGATCGATCTTGCCGGCATGTATGTCCTGCTGACGAGGACGCGCGCGGTCAGCGCCACCGCGTCGCTCCACGTCGATTATCATCGCCCGGCGAGCGGCGGCCCGCTTCACGTCCACGCGCGTGTCGTCAAGATCGGACGGACGCTGTCGGTCGCGGACAGCGAGGTGCGCTCACCCGACGGCGTGCTGCTCGCCAGCGGTCGCGGTTCGTACCTCATGCGGGACGGCGGCATCGCGGCGTAACCGTGCAGAGACAGGAGAGATCATGAGCAGCGAGACTTCGGCGGCGGACGCCAGGCGCACTCCGGCCGAGCCGCGACCGGCCGGCACGATCCTGCTGCTGCGGGATGTGCCCGAATATCAGGTGCTCATGGTGCGACGGCACCACCAGATCGATTTCGCGTCGGGGGCGCTGGTGTTCCCGGGCGGCAAGATGCACCCTGGTGACGACGATCCGCGCTGGCGCGATCACGTGATCGGCTGGGACGAGGTCGACGCGACCCAGCGCGCGCTGCGTATCGGCGCTATCCGAGAGGCGTTCGAGGAGGCGGGGATCCTGCTGGCCACCGATCCCGACGGTCGCGCCTTCTCCAGCGTGTGCGACGCCGAGGCCCGGCGGCAGGTCGATGCCGGCGAACTCGCCTTCCTCGATGTCGTCGCAGGATTAGGGGTGAAGCTCTCCCTGACCGCCCTGACCGTCTTCGCCCGCTGGATCACTCCGGAGATGATGCCGAAGCGGTTCGACACCTGGTTCTATGCCGCCAACGCTCCTACCGACCAAGTCGCAATCTGCGACGGACATGAAACGGTCGACGCCGAGTGGATCGCGCCAGAGTCGGTCCTGGACCTCGCCGGAAGCGGCACCCGAACGGTGATCTTTCCGACCTTGATGAATGTGAAGCTGCTCGCCGAAGCCGACAACGCGGCGGATTGCCTCGCCAGAGCGGATGCACGTCCGCTGGTCACCGTGCTCCCGCAGATCGAGATACGGGACGGAGAGCGCGTACTTACCATACCCGCCCATGCCGGTTATGGCGACGTCACACAGAGTTTGGCGACTTTAAAGGGCTGATTGACAATCAGCCTATTCACGAGCCTCTCCTAGCCGCCCTCGACTGTTCGAGGGCGGCCTTTTTTCACGTTGCGGAGTGTTTCGGGCGACGGGATTAACCGGCGTGATTCGCGGCAAGCCGGTCCGCGCCACTTTCATCGACAGCGGCAGGGCGGCATGATTCCCGGTCGAATGGGGAGACCGACAGTTCTGGACGCCGGCCCGTATCATGCAGCGAGTGTCCGACTTTACCTACGTTGAAACCTTGCCGGGTTCGACAACGTGGCCTTCGTCATCGACATTTCTGCCCGGCGGATCGCCGACGGGCGCGCCAGCAGAACGGCGCATGCGTGCATCCGAATCTGACCGCCCCGGATCGCGTTGCGCTCTGCTACATCACCAAACCTTTCCGGTCTCACAGGAGTTCACAGCCGCACATTTTTCAGAACTTGAATCCGGCTGCTACGCCATAACGACGCGGCTCGACAGTGAAGATGTTGGTGAATAGTCCGGATGACTGGTCGGTAACGTACATGCCCGTGACGCCGTTGTTGTTGGTTAGGTTCTGCACGAATCCGCGCACGTAGAAACGGTCGTCGGGCGCGTTGAGCTGGACCTGCGCGTTCACAACCTCGTAGCCGCGGATGCGATCGATCGGGCTCTTGTTGAAGATTGTGCCCCACTGATCACCCGTGTAGTTGATGTCGGCGCGAGGCACGACCGTGAAGCCGCTGCCGCCGATCGCAATCGTGTACTGGATACCCGCGGACGCCTTGTAGGTCGGAGCGTTGGGCAGTGCATTGCCCCTGACGTTGACCTCGACGCCCGAGCCGAGCACCTGGATGCCGCCAAACGCCGCGCCGATGGCGGAGGCTTGAGCGGTCAGCGCCGAGCAGATGCTGAACGCCCCCGTGGTGGTGGTGCCCGGGATCGGCGTCGGCGCCTGCAGCCCGACCGCGCCGTTGACGGCGCCGACGAATTGGTTGACGCCGACGACGTTACCAGAAGTGGATGCCACCGCGCAGTTTGAGGCGTTGGTGATGTCCTTGATGATCACCGCGTCCGAGCGCCCGCCCGATGGATCCCGAGGATTCGCGATGAACCTGTCCTTTGCGACTTCGGTGTTCAGGTAACTGAAGTTCATGTTGACGACGAGGTCCGGGATCGGCCTGGCGATGGCCTCCGCCTCAACACCATAGATATTTACATCCACATTGTCGTTCACGGATGTCCGCGCGACGATGCGGCTGAGCTGAAGCCCCTTGTACTTATAATAGAAGCCGGTGAGATTCAGGCGAAAGGCGCCATTGCCGAAGGTGTTCTTCGATCCGATCTCGAACGCGTCAACCTGCTCCGGGGCGAAGGATATCGGGACAGTGAAGATCGGGGAGAGAGGCGGATTGATGCCGCCCGATTTATAGCCCCGGGAATATGACGCATACAGAAGATTGTCCGGTGTGATCCGGTAATCGAGTACCGCCCGGCCGGTTAAGCGCGAGAAGGATACTTCGTTCTCTGCAAACGGCTGCGAACCCGCTCGGGTCGAGTCGAAATCGTAGTTCGTCAGATATGGATCGGCATTGTCGACGCCGATCGGCGCGATCGTGAAGTCGCCGGCCGCATCCGTGAAGATCGTCGTCCGCTGCCGAACAAACTTGTCGTCGTGGTTGTATCGCAGGCCCACGGTCAGCTTTAGCCGGTCATTGAACTCAAAATAGCTCTCTCCGAAAATACCCCAGGACTTGAGGCGGAAGAGCGGAGCCGCATTACGGTAGTTCGGCGACGCAGTGAAGGCATTGCCGCCGCCGAGGGTGCTACCCACCAGGCCGGATGCGTAGTCCAAACCAAAACTGTTCACGTAATAATCGACGTCCGTGGCTTTGGAGTCAAAGTAGATACCGCCCAGCAGAAAATTGAACGGCCCATCGAACTTACTGTCCACATGGGCTTCGATGCTGAACTGTCGCACCTTGCCCGCCGAACGATCGAAGTCGAGACTCTGAGGATAGCATCCGGCCGACGCCCCGCCGTAAACGCCAACATTGGCCTCGGTTGCGGCAGACTGACAGACGCCGCCGTTGGCGCCATTCGGTATCACTGCTTGTGCGAATTTCCCGAACAGCGCGGCCAGCGTGGGATTGTAGGCCATCGAACCTAGCGTGGTCACACCCTGGAGCGCTAGAAGCCCCGGATTGTTGACGTATGGAGCCTCCACCGCCAGGTTGTAATCCGAGACCGAGCTCACGGTGTTGCGCATGTAGCCGCCCGTCACGTTCAGCGAAATCTCGCCGAAATCGTGGAAGATCTTCGCAGTATACTGCTCTTCCTCGGCGAAGTACGTCGGGACCGTGTCGACGTTGACGGTTCGGACGTCAGCCGGGTTGATCACCGCGCCGAAAGGGTCGGCCCCGTAGACGCTGCCGAGGGCAAAGGGTGCAATTCGCAGTGGCGTCCCGGCAGCGGCGAGTTCGGGGTCGATCGCGATGCCCAGGAACTCCCGCGAAGATAGGACGGTTGCCAGCGTCGAATTGCCGTTCAGTGTCTCGTAACGCAGGTTGTCGGGCAGGCAACCCAGGACGCCGGTGGGATCGCGGTGGCAAAGCTGCTTCTGGATACGGCTGCGGTTGTCCTTTTCGCGAAAATAGTAGCCGATCAGGTCGACGCGCGTATCGCTGGTCGGCTCCCACGAGAGCGTGCCGCGCACCGCGTATAGATCGCGATCATCGATGCGCGAATTGTCGTAAAGGTTCTTGGTATATCCGTCGCGGTTCAGGTACGTGCCGGCAACCCGGACGCCCAGCGTGTCGGTGATCGGCAGATTGAACATCCCGCGCGCGCGGATCGAATTGTAGTTGCCGTACTCGAACTCGCCCGCTGCGCGAACCTTAGACAGGTCCGGCTTGGCGCTGATGAAGTTGACCACGCCGGAGGTGGCGTTGCGGCCGAACAGCGTACCCTGAGGGCCGCGCAGCACCTCTACGCGTTCCAGATCGAAGAACTCCGCCTCAAACAGGCGGGTGCCGAGCAGCGGCATATCGTTGACGTGGATCGCAGTCGCCGAGTCGCAGGTAGTGCCAACGCACAGGTCGCCGACACCGCGGATCGTGAAGGAGGACGAGGTGAAGTTGGTCTTCGTGAAGGTGACGTTGGGCAGCGTCTGCTGAAGAGCAACCGGGTTGACGATCTGCTGCCGCTCGAGGTTTTCCGCGGTGAAGGCGCTGACCGCAATCGGCACATCCTGCAGCCGCTGCGACTGGCGCTGGGCGGTAACAACGATGTCGCCGGCATATTCCGAGGCTCCGCTGCCTGCAGAGGACGGCGCTTCCTGGCCAGGGCCGTTTGCGGGCGTGACGGCCTCGGACGAGGTCGTCGCTGTGCCTTGAGGAGAAGGATTTGTGGCTGCCGCAGAGCCGGCTTGTGCTGCCGCAGGCAGACAGACGAGAGACATCACCGCGGCGCTCGTCAGAAGCTCAAACCTGTTCATCGTCATTCTCCTCCCCGTCGACGCCCCTTTGGGCTGCCGCGCGCCATCTCGCTCGAACGTGCGATCAATCGAGCCCGCCGAACGGCGTGGGGACGAGAGCTTTTTGCGAGCAATCCGTGCGGTTCGTGCATCCGCCGCGGACGTCCTCTCCTTCCCGCTGATCCCTACGATGCCCGCGCTTTGAGCCTGGACGTCACCTTATTGCGACGTGAGACGCTCGAAAATAATGATCTGGGACGGTTTCATTATCTTTTGGGCTAACTAAGCTCTTTACGCGTCAGGCGTCTTCCTCCCGGAGGGATGCGCAGGAGGACCAACGATGACGTTCTGGAACTTCGCTCGAAGCACTGCCAGTGTAAGGCTGCTAATGACCTTCGGGGAGGAGCAGGGCGTGCCAGCAGCGACCCTGCTGAGGGGAACGGGGCTGAGCGCGCCTGATCTGGTTGACCCGGCTCTCGAGATCACTGCCAAGCAGGAGTTGCGGGTGGTGAGCAACCTCGTACTCGAACGCGGCGATCCGGTCAGACTGGGGATTGAAGTCGGGCGACGCTACCGCTTTTCCACCTTCAGCCTGTGGGGATACGGACTGATCAGCAGCGCCACCGGGCTCGAGGCCATTGCATTGGCGCTACGTTTTCTACCTCTCACCTACGCTTATTGTCCCATCACCTTTCATCAGGAAAACCAACTTGGCGTGCTGCGTTTCGATGATCCGGGGCCGTCCATCGGTGAGCCCGAACGGTCGTTCCTGACTTTGCGGGACATGGCCGCTGCTGCCACGCTCGGATCAGCATTGGTTGGCGGCGACTTCGCGCTCCGGAGCTTCACTCTTCGCGCACCGGAACGAGTACCTGACACGATGCTGTTCGGGATGGATGCGGAGGTCAACAGCGCCGTCAACAGCCTCGTGTTCGATCTTGTTCCGTTCGAACGCTCACTTCCAAATGCCGATCCCGTGACCTCTGCCTTGTGCGAGCAGATGTGCTCGAGCCTTCTGCAGCGTCGCTGCAATGAATTCAGGACATCGGCATGTGCGCACGACTTTTTGAGCGCTCTGCCGCCCAAAGCCATAGCAAGCCTGTCTGATTTTGCATTGTTCGCAGGGACCAGTGAGCGCACGATAAAACGACGCCTTCATGATGAAGGCACGAGCTTCAGCCAAATCTCAGCCGACTTTCGTTACCGTCTTGCTAAGGAGTTGCTGAATGACACTGTGCTTAACATCGCCGATATCGCGGAGCGCGTAGGCTTCAGTGATGCGTCGAGTTTCTCGCAGGCGTACAAGAAGTGGTCGGGCGTGGCCCCGAGCCATTATCGTCGTCGATATCCCCGATGACCGTCCCCCGGTTTTTCACTCGGGCACGATGCGAGCTTCCGGCGTGCATCCGTCGGGTTAAGCCGTTGCCAAGGTGCTCGTAGTTGAGCTGCTTTCGCGCATCGCTGTCGTCTTCGAGGTTGAGACGGATCCAGCCTCAGCATTGGCGCCGGATCGCCGACCTCTCGATGCGACTTCCGTGTTTCAGTCGGTCACGAAGTGGGTCACGAGGCGGTCGTGGCTGCACGCTGAGAGAGCGGTATTTCGAGAAGCGGGTAATAGGTCGTGGCAGTTCCCCTCGGGTCGCTGGCTCACCCTTCAAGCCACATCCGACTCAGGGTCACCCCCAACTGTCGGGCCAGCGCAACGCGCGCCTTTCAGAAACCCGATCTCCCGCCGGCGGCGGCAGCCCAGTCCTTCAGCGCCGACGGGCGAGAGGTCCGCGATAGCATGACATGGGCCGCTTCGAACAGCAGCTTGCGGGCGAGACCATCTCCACACTTGGAAATGCGGGCGTTGATGTCGACCCCCCCCCCAACTGGTAGCAGCGAGGGATAAGCCGAGACGGGCCCAGATATCCTGCGAGCGTCGGAAGCGGCGAGGATCGTCGATGGCGCTCATCAAGCTGACGGCCGTCAGCGCTCCGCCGCGGGGCATCATCATCAAGCGGCAGGCGCCGCTTTGCCGCGCAACCCGGGCGAGTTGCTTGGCAAACCGACACGCACCTCGGATGGAAAAGACGGGAGCATGTCAAACGGCTCGTCAATGCAGAGGGACGATGACAGGGGCAAGAGCCAGCCGCCTCAGCAATTGCGAGAGGTCATCCAGAACCTTTGAAGGCCCCGATCTCCCAGGCTCTCTGTCAAGGTGCCAGACGATCACTTCCATGCCAGCGGCCACCAGATGACGGATCGCTAACTCCGGCGGCAGGGTCGGGTCGATCTGAAACGGCAGAACGCCTGCCTGGGCAGTCGCCCGGACGACAATCTCACGCCGGATGCGATCGCCCCCGCCGACCAGCAGCGCTCGGATGGCTCTCCGATTCTGCTCTACGTAGAGTACGAACTCCGCGAGAGCACCCTCCTGATTTCCTTTTACCAAATCTGGGAAGATGCGCGCCGCAACGTCGCCGATCATTGCGTCGGCGACCGCGAGCAGGAGGCTTTCAAGCGAGGGGTGATGACGAAAGAAGGTGGCATACCCGATGCCAGCCTCCTTGACGATCATCTGGACGGTGACGTGCGCCAGTTCTGCCCGATCGAGGACACGCAGCAGCGCCTCGCGAAGAGCGCTGCTGGAGCGCTGGAAGCGCGCGTCTAGGGAACGGTTTGCATCTCTCGGCATTTATGATACACACTGTCTCATAGATTGTACCTGGATCGTATGACTTTCGTTCATCGGCGTTGGCGAGCGATCGGTCATATCATGGTAGGAGTGCATCCTCATGGCCACCATCACGCGAGACGATCGCAAGAGTGATCCTGTCATCAACGGCGTCTTCGACCGACCTGTGAACCAGTTCGCAGACGCGAGAGCCGTGCTTCGCAACGACAGCCTTCGCCAGGCCGGTTTTCGGGCTGATCTCATCGAGCGGTTCGGCAATCCTCGCTTCGCTCCCATCCTTTTCCAACACGGAAACCGTCATCGCGCGCAGCGCGCAGCGACCGCACGGTTCTTCGCTCCCCGAACAGTCGACACGAAATATCGGGCCCTTATCCTGAAGGAGAGCGGGCGCCTCCTCACCGACCTCCAGGCTACCGGCGAGGGACGTCTTGATCAACTTACCCTACGATTGGCTGTATTCGTGGCAGCGGAAATTGTTGGCCTGACGGAAAGCGATCCGGCTGCGATGGCATGGCGTCTCGAACACCTTTTTTCGCAGGATGCGGCGACGTCGGGAGGTACGGTCATCGACCTTGCTCGGTTCGTGCGCGCTCAAGGCCGCATGTGGCACTTCTTTGTCCGCGATGTGCTTCCTGCGCAGCGGGCGCGTCGCGCGGCACCGCGGGACGATGTGATTTCCCATCTCATGAAGGAAGGGTACGGTCCCCGCGCCTTGCTGACCGAGTGTGTGACCTACGCGGCGGCAGGGATGGTCACCACACGCGAATTCATCTCCATGGCGGCATGGCATATTCTGCGCGATGAAGACCTGCGCTGCCGTTTCGTGGAGGCCGATGAGAGCGTACGGATCGAGATCCTGGAAGAAATCCTGCGCCTTGAGCCGGTGGTCGGGACCCTGCGACGCAAGACGCCCGATGGTGATCAGGTATACGCGATCGATGTCCGCGCTGCGAACACTGACGCGCAAGCCATGGGGGCGTGCCCGTTCCGGATAGACCCCGCACGGGAGCGAGCCGAGCGCGTGCCCGGACCCGGCCTGGCCTTTGGCGATGGTTCGCATCGCTGCCCGGGGGCGAGTGTCGCTTTGCTGGAGGCTGCGATCTTCCTGGGAGAACTCGTCCGACTTCCAGGTCTGGCTCTCGCGGCTGATCCGACGCTTCTATGGAACCCGCTTATTCACAGCTACGAGGTTCGTGACTTTACCGTCATGTGTCGCCGTGAAGGCTCGTAAAATGCCACGGGCTTAAAATCGTCCCCCCTGTCCTCGCCGAGGCCACCCGTTCGTGAAAACGTGGTGGAAACGCTCCTGTCCCGCCGCTAGGACACGATACGGTTTACATATTACAAGGTTGCAGAGTGGCTGACACGCAGGCCGAATCCGGCGAGCAAAGGTCCGACAAGCAGGGATCCGACAAGCAGGATCGAGATGAACGGGGGTCCGACCAGCCTCGATCCGAGGCAGGGAACGACGACCAGAAGGACAACAACGCAGACGAGGACGACAAGCTCAGCCCTCTCGAGCGCTATCCTATCGTCCGCTACGTCTTTGTCGCCGCGCTTGTCGCCGGCATCATAGCTGCAATCGCCTGGTACATGAACTACCGCGCGAGCGGCCAGTACCTGCAGTCGACCAACAACGCCTATGTGCGCGCGGACTTCGTGACCGTCTCGCCAAAAGTCGGCGGCTATGTCGAGCGCGTCCTAGTCGCCGACAACCAGCCCGTCCGGCGCGGCCAACTGCTGGCCGTGCTTGATCCCCGCGACTACCGCGCCAATGTCGAACAGGCACAGGCCCAGATCGCGGCGGCCGCAGCCAACATCCGCGCCGCGCAGCGGACGTTCGACGAGCAGCAGGCCGGAGTCGGACAGGCCGCAGCCCAGGTCGCGAGCGCCGAGGCGGCAGCGGTCGCTGCCGAGCGGGAGGTCCAGCGCTACGAGCCGCTCGCCCGCTCCGGCGCCGAATCGCGCGAGCGCCTCGCCAACCTCGTCCTGCAGCGCGATCGAGCCGCCGCGGAGCTGCGCGCACAGCGCGCGGCCTACCTTGCCGCCCGTCGCAGTGTTGCGACCCAAGCGGCTCGCATCGTTCAGGCGGAAGCACAACGCGGCACCGCTCAGGCGCAGCTTGCGCGCGCCTCGACGGACCTCGGTGCGGTCGAGATCCGCAGCAGCATCGACGGCGTTGTCGCCGACAAGGCGGTCCGGGCCGGGCAATATGTCCAGCCGGCGACCCGGCTGATGTCGGTGGTGCCAGTCGATCAACTCTACATCGAGGCCAATTTCAAGGAAACCCAGGTCGCGCTGATGCGCGTCGGGCAACCCGTGACCATCAACGTGGATGCACTGGACAGCGCCGAACTGCGCGGCCGGGTTGCGAGCTTCTCGCCAGGCACAGGCGCGCAGTTCTCGCTCATCCCGCCCGAGAACGCGACCGGGAACTTCACCAAGATCGTTCAGCGAGTGCCCGTGCGGATCAGCATTGAAGCGGGGCCGGAGTCGCGCTGGGTGCTGCGTCCCGGTTTGTCGGTCGAGGTCACGGTCGACACGATCAGCGCAAAGGGAAGTCGTGACCGGATCAAGCAGGAAACCGAGCGGCTGAAGCGCGGCGAGACGCAGGGCACGCGCTGATGGCGACCGAACGCGCCGGCCTGCGCGACTGGCTCGCCGTCGCGGCGGGCACGATTGGGTCCTTCATGGCGCTGCTCGACATCTCGATCGTGAATGCGGCCTTGCCCACCATTCAGGGCGAGATCGGCGCGAGCGGCACCGAGGGCACTTGGGTCGCGACCTCCTATCTCGTGGCGGAGATCGTTATGATCCCGCTCAGCCCCTTTCTCGTGCGCCTGTTCGGCCTGCGCAACTTCCTTCTGGGTGCAGCGGTCAGCTTCACCGGCTTTTCCATCGTGTGCGGGATCTCGACGACGCTGCCGATGATGATCGCTGGCCGCGTGGGCCAAGGCTTCACCGGCGGTGCACTGATCCCGACCGCCATGACCATCATCGCGACACGGCTGCCGCCGTCGCAGCAGCCGATCGGTACCGCCGCGTTCGGCGGCACCGCAATCCTTGGTCCGGTGCTCGGGCCGATCATCGGCGGCTGGCTCACCGACAATTACAGCTGGCATTACGCCTTCTTCCTAAACGTGCCGGTCTGTGCAGGGCTTGTCCTGCTCCTGCTGTTCGGGCTCAAGCACGAGCATCTGCGGCTCGACCAGCTACGCCATGCCGACTGGTTCGGGATCGCGGGACTCGCGATCGGCCTGGGTGCGCTCACCGTCATGCTCGAGGAGGGGCAGCGCGAGATGTGGTTTGAGTCCGCCATGATCGTGAAACTCGCGATCGCCACGGTCTTCGGCTTCGTGCTCATCACGATCGGACAGGTCCGCTCCGCGCATCCAGTGCTCAAGTTGTCGCTGATCTTCAGCCGCTCCTTTGGCAGCGTATTCGTCCTCAGCCTTATCATCGGCGTCGTACTCTACGGGGTGACCTTCCTCATCCCCCAGTTCCTCTCTTCGATGGCGGATTACAGCGCGCTGCAATCGGGCAAGGTGGTCTTCGTCTCCGGTATCCCCGCCCTGATGCTGATGCCGTTCCTGCCGCTAGCGTTCAAATATCTCGATGTTCGCCTGGCAGTCTTCGTCGGCATGACGCTGATCGGCGTTAGTTGCGCCATGGATTGGCACCTCACCGCGCAGTCGGCCGGGGGCGACCTGACGGATTCACAGCTCGTCCGTGGCTTCGGGCAGATCTTCGCCATGATGTTCCTCAACCAGGCCGCGATCAGCGCTGTGGCGCCCGAGGATGCTGGTGATGCGTCCGCGCTGTTCAATGCGGGGCGCAATCTAGGCGGATCGATCGGTCTTGCCATGATGGCGACCCTCCAGGACCGACAGACCTTTCTCCACTTCAATCGGCTGGGCGAAACGGTGTCGGCCAATGCGGCGACCACGCAGGAGTGGTTTGCGAAGGCTATGGCCATGCCGTCCGGCGAAGCCGGCGCGTATCGGCAGCTTGCGGGTCAACTCCTGGAGCAGTCCACCGTCATGGCCTATAATGACCTGTTCTTCGCGCTTGGCGTCGCGATCGCGGTCACGACGCCGCTGGCACTGTTCCTCCGCCCGATCTCCTCCAACACGCAGATGGCGATGCACTGATGAAGCGACTCAGCTGGGCCATCCTGCCCGCCCTCCTGACCGGATGCGTCGTCGGACCCAACTATGGAGGCCCGCCGGGCGTCGCGAGTGGGGAACGCTCCGGATCGACATTTCGCCGCGCAGATCAGGCAGTCACGTCACCGCAGCTCC
>NZ_JBELLZ010000042.1:0-28148 GCF_042096255.1 Sphingomonas sp.
CTGTTCGGCGTCGGCCATTTCACCATCAACGACAATTGGTTCCAGCACGCCTTCGACTTCCAGGACAAAATGCCGCCCGCGCTCGGCTATGCCGCGCCGCTGGCGCTGGCGCTGTACCTGGCGGTCTATCCGGCACTGGCGGCGGGGGTCGCTTGGCGCTTCCGCCGACGGCGGCCGGACGCGGCGTTCGCCTTCATCTTCGGAGCGGCATGGATCGTCAGCGAGTGGCTGCGCAGCGTGGTGTTCACCGGCTATGCTTGGGACCCGATCGGCGTGATCTGGGTGCCGGTGCAGCCGGTCGCCGCGCTCGCCGCCTACATGGGCACCTATGCGCTGTCCGGCCTGACCGTGCTGCTCGCCGGCCTGCTGCTGCTGGTGCCCCGCCGGCCGGTGCCGGTGATCGCCGCAGCGGGGGGCTTTGTGCTGCTGGGCGGGGCGCAGGCGATCAGCTATCGCGAGCCCGCCACGCCCGCGGCGGTGCCCGCCGATGCTCCGCGGATCGCCGTCGTCCAGCCCAACATCGCGCAGGACGCCACCGGCGAGGTGGACGCGGAGGCGATGCTCGCGCGGCTGATCCGCCTGTCCGGAGGCCCCCGCCCCTACCCGCGGCTGGTGACCTGGCCCGAAGGCGTGGTGCGGCAGTTCATCGAGGAGGGCTATCCCGACTACGCCTATGGCGGGGACGATCCCTATGCGATCCGCCGCCGGATGGCCGCGACGCTGGGCCCGCGCGACATGCTGCTGGCGGGGGGCACCGCACTCCAGTTCAACGATGCGGGCAATGCAGTCAGCGCCGCAAATTCGGTGTTCGCGCTGAACCCGCAGGCGCGGATCACCGCGCGCTACGACAAGGCGCACCTCGTTCCCTATGGCGAATATCTGCCGATGCCCTGGCTCCTGAAGCCGCTGGGGCTCGACAAGATCCTGCCCGGCAACATCGACGCGCTCGCCGGCCCCGGCCCGCGTGCGCTGGACCTGACCGGCTTCGGCAGCATCGGCGTGCAGGTCTGCTACGAGATCATCTTTTCCGGCCAGGTGATCGGGCCCGAGCGGCCGCGGCTGCTCTTCAATCCCTCCAACGATGCCTGGTTCGGCAAATGGGGCCCGCCCCAGCATCTGGCGCAAGCGCGGATGCGCGCGATCGAGGAAGGCCTGCCGATCGTGCGCGCCACCCCCACCGGCATTTCCGCGGTGATCGCGGCGGATGGCGCGCTGCTCGCCACCATCCCGCACGAGCGTGCCGGGCGGATCGAGGTGACCCTGCTCCCGCCGCTGCCACCGACCCTCTTCTCGCGGCTCGGCAATCTCGCCGCTGCGCTGGTCGCCGCCGCGCTGTTCGTCGCCGGCATTGCGTTGCGGCGCCGACGCAGGTAGATATAAAGCTTTCCTTATATCGTTATCTCACCGGAGCTCCGATGCGCCAGTCGTTCCTGTTCACTTCCGAATCGGTCTCCGAAGGCCATCCCGACAAGGTCGCGGACCAGATTTCCGACGCGATCGTCGACCTGTTCCTTGCCAAGGATCCTCAGGCGCGCGTCGCCTGCGAGACGATGACGACGACCAACAAGGTGGTGCTCGCCGGCGAGATTCGCGGCCGCGGCATTTACGAGAATGGCGAATGGGCGCCGGGCGTGCTCGACGAGATCGAAGCGGCGGCGCGCGCGACGGTGAAGCGCATCGGCTATGAGCAGGACGGCTTTCACTGGCAGACGTTCGATTTCTCGAACAACCTCCACGGCCAGTCTGCCGAGATCGCGATGGGCGTTGACGAGGCCGGCAACAAGGACGAGGGCGCCGGCGACCAGGGCATCATGTTCGGCTATGCCACCGACGAGACCCCGGGTCTGATGCCCGCCACCCTCTATTACAGCCACAAGATCTTGGAGCGACTGGCGGCGGACCGCCATTCGGGCGCCGCGCCCTTCCTGGAGCCCGACGCGAAGAGCCAGGTCACGCTCGCCTATGAGAATGAGAAGCCGGTGCGCGCCACCGCGCTGGTCGTCTCCACCCAGCACAAGCGCGGCTATTGCGAGAAGGGCGAGCATGCCGATGCCGCGAAGTACGGCGAGTTGCGCGACTATGTGCTCGGCGTGATGAAGGACGTGCTGCCCGCCGGCTTCGTCACCGACGAGACCAAGGTGTACATCAACCCGACGGGCGCGTTCGAGATCGGCGGGCCGGACGGCGACGCGGGCCTCACCGGCCGCAAGATCATCGTCGACACCTATGGCGGCGCGGCGCCGCACGGCGGCGGCGCGTTCAGCGGCAAGGACCCGACCAAGGTCGACCGCTCGGCGGCTTATGTCGCGCGCTATCTCGCCAAGAACGTGGTCGCCGCCGGCCTCGCCCGCCGCGTCACCATCCAGCTCTCCTATGCGATCGGCATCGCCGAGCCGCTGAGCGTCTATGTCGACACGCACGGCACCGGCACCGTCGAGGAGGCGAAGCTGGAGGCGGTGCTGCCGCAGCTCGTCCGCCTGACCCCGAAGGGCATCCGCGAGCACCTGAAGCTCAACGCCCCGATCTACTCGCGCACCGCCGCTTACGGCCATTTCGGCCGCGATGCGGACGGGACCCACTTCACCTGGGAAGCGACCGACCTGGTGGAGAAGCTGAAGGCGGCGGTGGCCTGAGCGGATTGATCCGCCGCTGAATGTCGCTAGCCTCCCTCGCCGGTGTGGGGGAGGATGACGATGCGGTGGATGATGGGGCTGGCGGCGCTGGCGTTGACGGTGTCCGCAGACGCACGCGACCTTGACATACCGTTGGAGAAGGGCTGGCAGCATGCTCGCAGTGGGCTGATCCTGCGACCGAGGATTGCCGAGTTCGTCCGCACCGGGATCAGCGACTCCACCGCGGACGAGCTCGACGTTGCCGCTCAGTTCCGCTCAACGCAGGACGGCACGATCCTGACCATATTCGTGTTCAGGCCGGCTGGTGGTGGCGTAGCCCTGTGGTTCGATCGTGCGCGCACCGCTTTGGAACAGAACAAGGCGTTCGGCAGTGTTTCTCCGCTCACGTCGGAGAGCGTGTTCGCGCTGCCCGGTCGCACGACAGCAAGCGCGATGCGCCAAGCCTTCACCGCATCTTCAGCTGCTTATCGCGGGACAGCCGTTGCGATCGTCCCGATTGGTGAATGGCTGGTCGCGGTGCGGGTTTCCGGCCCTGCCGAAGGCGCATCGATAGATGCCAGGCTTACTGCCGTTCTCGCAGCAATTGATTGGCCTGCCTCGACTGACGCGGCGGCGACATCTGTCGAACCCTGCCCCGAGCCGCTGCGCTTCGCCAAGGCCAAGCAGCGCAAACCCGACATGATGCAGGGGCTAATGGCTGGCGCATTGGCCAGTGCCCTCGCAGAAGAGGCCGCCAAGACGAAGGATGAACCGGCCGAGGCGCCGCTCTGCCGCGATGCGACGCCGCCAACATCCATGTTCGGCGTGTACCGGCGCACCGGCCAAGAAGGCTATCTGCTTGCACTCGGCGATGCTGGGCGGATCGTGGTCGTCTCCCCCTCGCTCACGTCGCTTCTGGTCGACAGAAAGCCGGGCTTTGCGGTCTCCTTCAACGACCTCGATGGCAGCACCTCGCACTTTCCGGAGTTCGATCGCCTGCCGAGACCCGAGCAGGTCGTCGACACAGTGATGCGCGGCACGCCAGTGTCGCGGACCAGCGACGGGGGCAAGAACATCACCATCAACGCCAAATGATCTTCAGCTCGGATGCGCCTCAACCTCCACCAGCGCCGATGCCTCCGAGCGGCGCGCGCGGCGGCGTTCCAGCAGGCGCTCGCCCGCATCCAGCGCGGCGTCGGCGATGCGTTCGCTGAGCCAGCCGATCGCGGCGCCGGCGGCGACGTCGCTGATGTAGTGCTTGCCGCGCGGCAGTTGCACCGCGCCGACCGCGCCCGCGGCGAGGCGGGCGGGGAGCGCCGCGGCGGGCATTTCCGCCGCCACCGCCTCCGCCGCGGCGACCGCGCCGGCGGTATGGCCCGATGGGAAGGAGTTGAGCGACGGATCGGCGGTCCCATGGCCGTCCTTCAGCTTGTGCTTGCCATCCTCCAGCGCGCGCGCCGGGCGGGTGCGGTCGACGCTGCCCTTCAGCACGGTCTTGAGCCCGGTCGCGATCGCGTGCGCGGCGAGCATGCGCGCGCCCGCCCGCGCCAGCGCCGGCTGGCGGAGCACGAGCCCGAGCACCAGCGAGCCGCCCGCCACCACTGCGAGCGGGGGCTGGTCGGCGATCTCGCTAACGATCCCGGGAATCGCGATCAGCGGGTCATCGCGGTGCTTCGCCGCCTTGGCGCTCGCCTTGTGTTCGGCCTTGGCCAGTTTCTTCGCCTTCTTGTTCTTGCCCATGGGCGCCTCCTGCTCGGAGCGGACAAGCGCTCCGCGCGTCAGCGTGTTCCCGCCGCGAAGCGGATCGCCTGCCCGCCGCCGGGCGCCAGCCGCAGCAACATCGTGTCGCCGCGCCGGACCGTGCGCTTCTCGATCATGAACCGGTGTCGCGTCTCGGTGCGATAGTCGGTGTTGTCGGCATCGCGATAGATCTCGGCGGTGTAGCTACGGCCGGAATCGAGAAAGTCGAGTTTTACGGGAAGCACCCGCGCCTGCTCGTCGCCGATCGCGCCCAAATACCAGTCGTTCGAGCCCTTGGCCTTGCGCGCCACCGTCGCATAGTCGCCGACCTCACCGTTCAGCACGCGGGTGTCGGACCAGTCGGTCGGCACGTCGCGGATGAACTTCAGCGGGCCGGGCAGCGCCGCATAGGTCTCGGGCGTATCCGCCGCCATCACCACGGGAGAGTAGATCGCCACGTAGAGCGCCAGCTGCTTGGCCACTGTGGAGGGGATCGCGCTGTCGTTCGATCCCTTGAGGCTGAGGATGCCGGGCGTGATGTCCATCGGCCCGCCGAGCAATTGGGTGAAGACCAGGTTCGCCTCATGCTCGGGCGGGTTCTTGTCCTGCCAGCTCATATATTCCATGCCGCGCCCGCCCTCGCGCGTCAGCATGTTGGGCCAGGTGCGGCGCAGGCCGGTGTCCTTGACCGGCTCGTGCGCGTCGATGCCGACGCGGTGACGCGCGGCGGTCTCGACCACGCGGGCGTGGTGGTTCACCATCCACTGCCCCTCATGCCACTCGCGCCGGGCGATGCCATCCGCGTCGATCCGCTCGATCTGGCCCGCGTCGGCGACATAGCCGGTCTTCACCGCAGGGATGCCGTGCGCCTCGGCGTAAGCGAACGCCCGCTCCAGCTGCGCCTCATAACTGGCGACGCCGCCGGCGGTCTCGTGGTGGCCGATCAGGTGAACGCCCTTGGCCTCGGCGTAACGCTGGAGCGCCGCCGCGTCGAAATCCTCGGTCGGCGTGTCGAACTTCATCGCGCGGCCGCCGCCCCAGTCGCCATCCCAGCCGACGTTCCACCCCTCCACCAGCACGCCGGGGATGCGGTTGGCGGCGGCGAAGTCGATATAGCTCTTCACGTTGGCGGTGGTGGCGCCGTGATTGGGCCCGCGCTCCCAGGTCCAGGGCCCGCGGATCATCTTCCACCAGATGCCGACGAACTTGCCCGGCTTCACCCAGGAGACATCGCCCAAACGGTTGGGCGCGTTGAGGTTCAGCCCGATCCGGCTCGCCGCATACAGGCCGGGCGCGTCGTCGGCGATGGCGATCGTGCGCCACGGCGTCGAGAAGCCCGCCGCGCGCGACACCGCCGGTCCGCCCGCCCCCGGCGTCAGGTCCGCGGCGAAGGTGGTGCCAATGGTCCGCCGCAGGTTCATCGCGGCATAGTCGACCAGCGCCGCCTCGTGCAGCGCGACGTGCGTGCCGCCGGCCAGCCTCACCGTCATCACGGTCTGCGCGGTGCCGACCGCGTCGAGCGGCGTGCGGTTGTAAAGATATTCCTCGCGGTTCCACAGATAGGCGGGCTTCCACCAGGCGGTGCCGCCCTCGGCAAAGGCGAATTGCGTCAGTTCGCCGGCGATGTTGGCCTGCTTCAACTTCTCCTGTGCCGGCAGGGTGTATCGAAAACCGACGCCCTCGTCGAAGACACGGAAGGTCACCGCCATCTCGCGGCGCAGATGCGTGGTCTCGCGCAGGCGGACGGTGAGCTCGTTGTGATGGTCGCGGATGCTGGACCATTCGCCCCAGGGCTGGGTCCAGGTCTCGTCGTGCGTGCCGCGTGCGGTGCCGGTGATCGCAAGGCGCTTCTCGATCTTGGGCGCGTCGGTGAACAGGAACCCCAGCCCGCTGGCGGCGATCACCGCCTTGCCGTCGCGCCGCACCGCATAGAGCGCGCGCCCGTCTCCATCGGTGCGCACCGTCACCGTGATCCGTCCGTCTGGAGAGGCGACCTGCACGGACGTGTCCGGCGCCTGCGCGAGGGTGGGAGTGGCAAGGCTGAGGGCGAAGGCGGCGGCAAGGCAGGTGCGGAGCATGACGCCCCTGTAGCGCGGAACGCATCATCGGCGTAACCGCTTGCCTCACCATGACCCGCTTCCGCTCGATCCACGCGCACGGCATGCTCCGCGTCGCCGCCGCCACCCCGGTCGCCACCGTCGGCGACCCCGCCGCCAATGCCGCCGCCGCGATCGCGCTGGCGCAGCAGGCGGACGGCAGGGCAGTGGACCTCGTCGTCTATCCCGAACTCAACCTCACCTCCTACGCCATCGATGACCTGCACATGCAGGCGGCGATGCAGCGCGCGACGCTGGCGGCGATCGAGCAGGTCCGCGCGGCGAGCGAGGCGTTGCGCCCGGTGCTGCTGGTCGGCGCCGCGCTGGTGCGTGAGGGGCGACTGTTCAATTGCGCGCTGGCGATCGCGCGCGGGCGGGTGCTGGGCGTGGTGCCCAAGATCTTCCTGCCCAACTACCGCGAATATTATGAGAAGCGCTGGTTCGCGAGCGGCGCGGGGCTCACCGGCCTCACCATCGAGCTGAACGGCGAGAGCGTGCCCTTCGGCCCGGACCTTCTGTTCGCCGCCACGGACCTGCCGCACTTCGTGTTCCATGCGGAGATCTGCGAGGATTACTGGTCCCCCACCCCGCCCTCCACTACCGGCGCGCTGGCGGGGGCCTTGGTCTGCTGCAACCTGTCCGCGTCCAATGTGGTGATCGGCAAGTCGCGCGAGCGGATGATGCTGTCCGCCTCGCAGTCGGCCCGCGCGGTGTGTGCCTATGTCTATTCCGCCGCCGGGCCGGGGGAGAGCACCACCGATCTCGCCTGGGACGGCCAGGGCAGCGTGCACGAACTGGGCGAGCTGCTCGCCCAGTCGACGCGCTTCATGCACGATCCCGAGCTGGTCGTCGCGGATGTCGACTGCGAACGGCTGATCCAGGAGCGGCTGCGCACCGGCACCTTCGGCGACGCCGCCATCTTCGCCGGCCGGCCGGAGACCCGCTTCCGCCGGATCGCCTTCGACCACCAGCCCGATTTCGCCGACACCGGCCTGTCCCGCGCGATCCGCCGCTTTCCCTTCGTTCCCAACGATCCCGCCAAGCGCGACGAGGATTGCTACGAGGCGTTCAACATCCAGGTCGAGGGGCTGGCCAAGCGCTTCGTCGCCGCAGGGGCGCAGCGGCTGGTGATCGGCATCTCGGGCGGGCTCGATTCCACTCATGCGCTGCTCGTCGCGGCCAAGGCGGTGGACCGGATCGGCCGCGACCGCGCCGACATTCTCGGCATCACCATGCCCGGCTTCGCCACCGGCACGGAGAGCAAGGGCAATGCCTGGGCGCTGATGCGCGCGCTGGGCATCACCGCGGAGGAGATCGACATCAAGCCCGCCGCGCGCCAGATGCTCGGCGACCTCGGCCATCCCTTCGCCGGCGGCGAGCCGGTGTACGACATCACCTTCGAGAACGTGCAGGCGGGGTTGCGCACCGACTACCTCTTCCGCCTCGCCAACCAGCGCGCCGGCATGGTGGTCGGCACCGGCGATCTTTCCGAACTGGCGCTGGGCTGGTGCACCTATGGCGTCGGCGACCAGATGAGCCATTACGGCGTCAACGCCGGCGTGCCCAAGACGCTGATCCAATTCCTGATCCGCTGGTGCATCGACACCGGGCAATATGACGCCGAGACCAACCGCGTGCTCGACGCGATCCTCGCCCAGGAGATCAGCCCCGAACTGGTCCCCGCCGACGAGACCGGCGCGATGCAGAGCACCGAGGCCAAGATCGGCCCCTACCCGCTCAACGACTTCTTTGCGCATTACGTGATCCGCCACGGGTTGGCGCCATCCAAGATCGCCTTCCTCGCCTGGCATGCCTGGCAGGACGCCGCGGCGGGCGCGTGGCCGCAGGGTTACCCGGAAGCGAAAAGGGTCGCCTACGACCTGCCGACGATCCGCCACTGGCTGGAGCGTTTCCTGGTGCGCTTCTTCCAGACGAGCCAGTTCAAGCGCTCGGCGCTGCCCAACGGGCCGAAAGTCTCCGCCGGCGGTGCGCTGAGCCCCCGCGGCGACTGGCGCGCGCCTTCCGACGGCACCGCCGCGGCGTGGCTGGCGGAGCTGGAGGCGAACTGCCCGAAAGCCTGATCCTCCCCGTTCACGGGGAGGTGGCAGCGCGCAGCGTAACGGAGGGGCGTCCGCCCCAGGTGCCGCACCCAGCCGCACCGCGCCTCCACCAGCTTCGCTGGTTCCCCTCCCCACTGCGTGGGGAGGAACAGGGTTGCGCTCTCCGCCTCGCTCCTCAACTGAGGTGAGAAGAGGAGAGACCATGTCAGACGCCGCCACCATCGCCGCCAGGGTCGAAGCCTTCGTCCGCGAGGTCGTCGCCCCCTATGAGCGCGATCCGCGCTGCGGCGCGCACGGCCCCTCCGAGGATCTCGTCCGCGAACTGCGCGCAAGGGCGAAGGACGCCGGCGTCCTCACGCCGCACATCCTGGCAGACGGCACCCACCTCCACCACCGCGAGGTCGCGATCATCCTGCGCGCCGCCGGCCTGTCCCCCCTCGGCCCGGTCGCCACCAACGTCGCCGCGCCGGACGAGGGCAACATGTACCTGCTCGGCCAGCGCGCCAGCGACGAGCAGAAGGCGCGTTTCCTCGCGCCCCTGATCGCCGGCGAGGCGCGCAGCGCCTTCTTCATGACCGAACCCGCCGCGGAGGGCGGCGCCGGCTCTGACCCGTCGATGCTCCAGACCACCGCCACGCGCGACGGCAACCAATGGAGGATCGACGGGCGCAAGGCGTTCATCACCGGCGCGGAAGGCGCTAAGGTCGGCATCGTCATGGCCAAGGCCGACGAGGGCGCGACCCTGTTCCTCGTCGACCTGCCCGATCCCGCGATCCGCATCGAGCGCGTTCTGGACACGATCGACAGCTCGATGCCCGGCGGCCACGCCATCGTCGCCATCGACGGGCTGCGCGTGCCCGCCGACCAGATGCTCGGCGCGCCCGGCGAGGGGTTCCAGCTCGCTCAGGTCCGCCTCGCCCCCGCCCGCCTCACCCATTGCATGCGCTGGCTGGGCGCCTGCACCCGCGCGCACGAGATCGCGGTGGATTACGCGAATCGCCGCCACGCCTTCGGCAAGCCGCTGGTCGACCATGAGGGCGTCGGCTTCATGCTCGCCGAGAACCTCATCGACCTCAAGCAGGCCGAGCTGATGATCGACTGGTGCGCCGGCGTGCTCGATACCGGCGCGCTCGGCACCGCCGAAAGCTCGATGGCCAAGGTGGCGGTGTCGGAAGCGCTGATGCGCATCGCCGACCGCTGCGTCCAGGTGATGGGCGGCACCGGCGTGTCGGGCGACACGATCGTCGAACAGGTGTTCCGCGAGGTCCGCGCCTTCCGCATTTACGACGGGCCCACCGAGGTCCACAAATGGAGCCTCGCCAAGAAGATCAAGCGCGAGTGGAAGACGGCGAACGGCTGAGGGCCGCTTCGGCACGGGCGCAACGCCTCCCCGGCGAAGGCCGGGGCCCAGTGGCGAGCGTTCCGATGCTGGGCCCCGGCCTTCGCCGGGGAGGCGGCTATCGGTCAGTCGACTGGAAACTAACGCGGTTCGGCGGCAATAACGTAATCGTGCCCCGTCGCCAGGCCACCGTCACGCGCGATCAGCGCCAGCGCCTCCGCCTGCAACGCCGTCGCATGCGCCTCCAGCGCCGCCGCCAGCCCGCGGTCCGCCAGCCGGGCGAGCCGCGGCGTGCACATCGCGATCTGCGCGCGGACGAAGCGTTCGCCGAAGCGGATCGGAAAGCGCTCTGCCGAGGTCGGCGCGAAGCCCGAGCGGCGCAGTGCGTCGATCACCCACTCGGCCGGACATTCGCGGTACGGCCGCTCCCCGGCGAGCAGCAGGCACGAGTCGCGCAGCCGCCCGATCCGCCACACGATGCGCGCTGCAGGATCGGCCGGTTCGTCGGCGGGAACATAGGGGTCGAGCCCGATTACGTAGAGCCGCCGCCCGGTCAGCGGGAGCAGCCGCGCGAAAAGCCGCTCCTGGAAATATGGCGCGAAGCCGTCGATCGCGCCGAGCAGATAATCGGCCAGCACGGTGTCGTAGGTCTCGCCGGCGAGCAGCGCCGGGTCCGCCCAATTGCCCAGCACGATCCGGTCGGCCGGCCGCCGCCTCGCCTCGGACAAGTCGCGCACCTGCCGCGCATGCCCCTCCGCGCCGGTCACCGCGGTCCAGCGCTCAGTCGCGAGCGTCTGGAGCCAGCGGATCGAACCCGAGCCGGTCCCCGCATCAAGGAAGGCGCCCCAGGGCCGGTCCCCCTGGAGCGCCTCGACATGCCGGAACAGTCCCGACGCAGCCGTCATCAGAAGACGGTGCGCAGCCCGAACACGAAGTTACGCCCGCGCAAGGGCGACGCATTCTTGATGAACGAGGTGTGGTTGTATGCCAGCGAATCGGTCAGGTTGCTGCCGCGCACATAGAGTTCGGCGCTGCGCTCGCCGATCGGTAGCCGGTACGAGATCGTCGCGTTGACCATGTCATAACCGGGCGTCCGCGTCTCATAGTCGGCGATGCGATCCTGCTCGAACGCGCGGAAATATTCCGCATCGGCGCTGAAGTTGCCGAACCGCAGGTCGCCGCGCGCGCCCAGCCGGGCGGCGGGAATGCGCGGCAGGTCGCCGCCGTCGTTCTTGAACTTGGCGCGCACATAGTCACCGAACACCGCCAGTCCCAGGTTTTCGTTGAAGCTGTGGTGGATCTCGCCGTCGACGCCGGTGAAGGTGGCGTCGCGCTGCGTGTAGCGGATCAGGCGGAAGTCCTCGAACCGGTCCAGCGTGTCGGCGAAGATGTAGCCGTCGAAATCCTGGTGATAGGCGCCCAGCGTGAAGTGCGTGTTGCCCGAGGACTTGCGCAGCGTCACGTCGATCGAGTGCGCGGTCTCCTTGTCGAGGCCGAGGTCGCCGATCTCATAGGTGTTGGTGGCGAGGTGGACGCCGCGGGCGAACAGCTCCTGCGCCGCCGGCGCGCGCTGCGACCGGGCGAGCGACAGCGCCACCGAATAGCCGCTCTCGGCTTCCCACACCGCCGCGCCCGAGACGGAGAAGGGATTATGCTCCACCCGCCCCTGCACGCTGCCGATGCGCTGCCATTCGTGCCGCGCCGCCAGTTCGAAGCGGACCGGCCCCGCCTGCAGCGTTTCCATCAGGAACAGCGCGGTGTTGCTTGTCTCGCTCTGCGGCAGATAGGCCTCCAGGCCGGTCGCGCTGAAATCGCTCTCGGCATGCTGAACGCCGAAGGTGCCACGCAATCCGCCCAGCGGTTTGTGCGCCAGTTCGAAGCGGAGGTCGCGCCCCTTGTTGCGGAAGGTGGTCGCCACCTCCTCGTGCTCGATCTCCTGGTGGACGTAATCGGTGAACGACAGGCGGAAGCGCATCCGCTCGAAACCGGGCAGCGGGTCCTCGTAATCGCTGCGGATGTCCCAGCGCTCGCTGCGCAGCTTCACATAGGGGACCTCCTCATGCTCCTCCTCGTGTTCATGTTCATGCTCGTGGTCATGATCATGATCGTGCCCGCCACAATGCAGGCTGGAGCCATGGGGGTGGCAGTCCTCGTAGTCGTGGCTGTGGCCGGGCAGGCCGTATTCGCTGTGCTGCTCGGTATAGGCGACGCCTAGATAGCCGCGCTCCCCCACCCATGCGCCGCCGACCGAAACGGTGGAGGTGTCGTTGTACGAACCATGGACGCGGTCCTCGCCGAAGGCATCGGGCACGCGATAATCGTCGCTGGAACGATGCACGCCCTCGGCATGGATCGCAAAATTGCCGACGCCCACGGTGACGCCGCCGACCACCGAGCGCTCGTCGTCCGCGGTGCCCAGTCGCCCTTCCGCGACGCCCTCGATGCCGTTGGTGGGGATCGCGGTGGGGATCTTCGTATCGAGCAGGTTGACCGCCCCGCCGATCGCACCGCCGCCGTACAGCAGGGTCGCCGGACCACGAAGCACCTCGATGCCGCGCAGCAACAGCGGCTCGGTGACCACGGCATGGTCGGGCGAGACGCGCGAGGCATCCTGAATCTCCGACGCATCGGACAGCACCTGCACCCGTGGCGCGGTCTGGCCGCGAATCACGGGGCGGCTCGATCCACCCCCGAAATTGTCGAAGTTCACGCCCGGCTGCCCCGCCAGCGTCTCGCCCAGCGTCGCCTGGCGGCGGTGGACCAGCTCGTCGCCGGTCAGCGTCAGCACCGGGGTCGCGGTCTCGTCGGCGCGCTGGCGCAGCGTGGAAGCGGTGACGACAATGTCGTCGGCGCGATGGGTGTCCCCCGGTCGGGCCTGCGTCTGCGCCTGGGCGGGCAGCGACAGGCCGATGGCGGCCCCTGCCGCCGTCGACAGAAGCACGGTACGATACATCATATTGTCCTCCCTTTGGAGGGGCCGTTATGATGTAACATTGAACAGCGCAATCGGTCGCGGTCGCCAGCAACACAACGCAATATCCGACCCGTTTACCTGCCGATTCCCACGGTGCACATTGCCCCCGACCGGCACAGCCGGCGCTGCACCAAGGAGAGCCAATGCGTGGATTAATGCAGGACGTGCCGCTGACGGTGGACCGCATCCTCGATCACGCCGCGAGCTGGCATCGATCGCGTGAGATCGTGACCCGCGACCTCGCGGGACGCATCACCCGCAGCGACTATGCCGCCGTCCACTGCCTCGCCAAAAGGATCAGCGCCGCGCTGCTGCGCGATGGCGTTGGCCCGGGCGACCGGGTCGCCACCATGGGTTGGAACGGTGACCGCCATCTCGCCAGCTGGTATGGCGCCGCGGGGATCGGCGCGGTGCTCCACACGCTCAACCCGCGACTGTTCGGGGAGCAGATCGCCTATATCGCCAACCACGCCGGCGACCGCATCCTGCTCGCCGATCCGTGCCGTGCCGACCAGATCGCCGAGCTGCTGCCGCAGGTGCCGTCGATCGAACGGGTGATCTTCTTCTGCGCGGCCGGCGACCAGCCGACGACATCCTATCCCGCGCTATCCTTCGATGCCTGGCTGGAAGGGACCGACGCGGACACTGCCTGGGGTGGCTTCGACGAGAACGAGGCGTGCGGACTCTGCTACACCTCGGGCACCACCGGCAATCCGAAGGGCGTGCTTTATTCGCACCGGTCGAACTATCTGCACGCGATGATGACGCTCCAGGCCGATGCGCTGGCGCTGTCCGCACGCGACACGGTGCTGCTGGTGGTGCCGATGTACCACGCCAATGCCTGGGGCGTGGTCTATTCCGCCCCCATGGTCGGGGCGAAGCTGGTCCTCCCCGGCCCGCGCATGGACGGCCAGTCGATCTACGACCTGATTGAGGCCGAGGGCGTCACCTACTCCGCCGCGGTGCCGACAGTGTGGCAGGGGCTGCTCCAGCACCTGCGCGATACCGGCCAGCGTTTCTCAACGCTCCAGCGCGTCACCATCGGCGGCTCGGCCGTGCCCGAGTCGCTGGTGCGCGGTTTTGCCGAATACGGCGTCGATGTCGTCCAGGGCTGGGGCATGACGGAGACCTCGCCGCTCGCCACCATCTCCTCGCCGACGCCCGAGGTGCTGGCGATGGACGCGGACGAACAGGTGCGCTTCAAGACCAAGCAGGGACGGCTGGTCGCGGGACTGGAGTTCAAGCTGGTCGACGATGCCGGCACCCGTCTGCCCCATGATGGCCAGACACCCGGCCGGCTGCTGATCCGGGGGCCGACGATCACCAGCGGCTATTTCGGCGGCGAGGGCGGTGACATCCTTGACGAAGACGGCTTCTTCGACACCGGTGACGTCGCGACGCTCGACCAATACGGCTACATGCAGATCACCGACCGCGCCAAGGATGTGGTCAAGTCCGGCGGTGAGTGGATCAGCTCGATCGAGATCGAGAACCTCGCCACCGCGCATTCCGCGGTGCACATCGCCGCGGTGATCGGCGTCGCGCACCCGAAATGGGACGAAAGGCCGATCCTGCTCTGCCAGCTGACGCCCGGCGCGAGTGCGACCAGAGAGGACCTTACCGCCTTCCTGGACGGCAAGATCGCGCGCTGGTGGATGCCCGATGACGTGCTGTTCGTGGACGAGATCCCGCTCGGTGCCACCGGCAAGATCGACAAGAAGCTGATCCGGCAGCGGCTCGCGGGCTATGTGCTGCCGTTCAGGGAAGATGCGGCCTAGCGGACCGCTGCAAACCCACCCCGTTCGTGCTGAGCGAAGTCGAAACACCTGGCGGGCGCTACGCTTGCCCTTCGACTTCGCTCAGGCGAACGGGACGTAGTGAGTTAAGTCGGTCAGACCACTCTCAAATCCGCGACCCACGCCGCCGATCATGCGCCTTCTTCGCGACATAGGCCCCTCCCAGCAGCATGCCGAGCGGCCCCATCCGCGTCGCGGCGCGCGCCGCGAGGGTGCCGAGCACCGCGCCCTTGAAGCCGCCGCGGCCATCGCGACGATCGATCTCGCGGCCCACCAGCGCGCCGATCACGCTACGCAACATCACTCATCTCCTCCGAAAGCGGCATCCTTGAGCTCGCCCAGGCCACGCAATACTGCCCAGCCGACCGCATAGGTGATCGCCACCGGCAGCACGACCTTCAGAACATTGGCGGCCACCGCGCCGTAGATCGCACCGTCAGCCGACGAATCGTCGTCGCCGCTCATGCTGTCGATCACGCCGCCAACCAGCGCGCCGATTGTGGTTGCTCCCATGTGCAAGCTCCTTCGCACAGGGAAGCGCGCGAGGGCGGGCGCGGTTCCCGCCCCCGTTCCCGTTCATGCTGAGGAAGGACTGAGCGCAGCGAAGGCCTGTCTCGAAGCACGCCTCGCCCGGGTCCTTCGAGACGCGTCTTCGCGTGCGCTCAGCCGCTCCTCAGGACGAGCGGAGTTCGTTCATGTCCCCGATCGAGCTACCCGATCATCGTCTCCGGCCGCACGAACTTGTCGAACGTCGCCTCATCCACCAGCCCCAGCGCCAGCCCGCTCTCCTTGAGCGTCAGCCCCTTCTCGTGCGCATTCTTGGCGATCTTGGCGGCATTGTCATAGCCGATCGCCGGGGCGAGCGCGGTGACCAGCATCAGCGATCGGCCGACCAGGTCCGCGATCTGCCGCTCGTTGGCCTCGATCCCGTCGACGCAGCGCTCGGCGAAGCTGACCATGCCGGTGGCGAGCAGGTGGATCGAGCGCAGCACGTTGGCGCCGATCAGCGGCATGAACACGTTGAGCTCGAAATGGCCCTGCATGCCGCCGGTGGTCACCGCCACGTTGTTGCCGATCACCTGCGCGGCGACCATCGTCAGCGACTCGCACTGGGTGGGATTCACCTTGCCCGGCATGATCGAGCTGCCCGGCTCGTTGGCGGGCAGCGACAGCTCGCCCAGTCCCGAACGCGGGCCCGAGCCGAGGAAGCGGATGTCGTTGGCGATCTTGTTGAGCGCCACCGCCAAGGTATTGAGCGCGCCCGAGAAGAAGACCAGGCCGTCCTTGGCGGCGAGCTGCTCGAACTTGTTGGGCGCAGGCTCGAATGCGGAACCCGCGATGTCGCTGATTGCCGCGCTCATGTCCTCCGCCCAGCCCTCCGGCGCGTTGAGCCCGGTGCCGACCGCGGTGCCGCCGATCGCCAGCTTTCTAAGGTTGCCGTTCATCGCGCCGAGGATGCGGTGCTTGCAGCTGGCGAGCTGCGCGGCATAGCCGCCGAATTCCTGCCCGAGCGTCAGCGGCGTCGCATCCTGGGTGTGGGTGCGGCCGATCTTGACGATATCCTTCCACGCCTCCGCCTTGGCGGCGAGCGAGGCGGTGAGTTGGTCGAGCGCGGGCAGCAGCGCCTTTTCCGCCGCCAGCACCGCCGCGACGTGCAGCGCGGTGGGGAAGCTGTCGTTGGACGACTGGCTCATGTTGACATGGTCGTTGGGGTGCACCGGGCTCTTGCCGCCACGCTTGCCCGACAGCACCTCGTTGGCGCGGCCGGCGATCACCTCGTTGACGTTCATGTTGGTCTGGGTGCCGCTGCCCGTCTGCCAGATCACCAGCGGGAACTGGTCGTCCAGCTTGCCGTCGGTGATCTCGGTCGCCGCCGCCTCGATCGCATCGGCGATCTCGCCCGCCATGCCATGCTTGCGGTTCACCCGCGCCGCGGCCTGCTTCACGATCGCCTGCGCATGAACGATGCCGAGCGGCATCCGCTCGGTGGAGCCAAAGGGGAAGTTCTCGATCGACCGCTGCGTCTGCGCCGCCCAATAGGCCTCGGCGGGAACCTCGATGGCGCCGATCGAGTCGGTTTCGGTGCGGGTATCGGTCATGCGGGCGCGCCTCTTCGTGCTGGAATGGTTTGCGCCGCGGGATAGCGGGGCGCGGAGGGCGCGTCACCCCGCATGGGCACCCGAAAGGCCTTCCGGACAAACCCTCTAGTGGAGCGTCCCCGCGACGCTGTCGTCCGTCAGCGCGACGATCAGCCGCTCGATGGTCCGCCAGCGACAGAAATGGATGACGTTACCCAGATCGCGGCTGCGCCCGGCGCGGGCGGCGGCCTCCAGGCTGGCGGCGGGGCCGTGCGCGGCGATCAGCGCGTCGGCATCTTCGAACAGGCGGTGGTCGGCAAGAAAGGTCATTGCCACGCAGCCCTAGCGCGCAAAGGTCGCCAAGCCGCGAGCGGGAAAGGTAAACGGGGGTTCCACCCTGCCCGGCCGCGTGGCAGGAGCGCGGCCATGTCCACGCGCTCCCCCTCCGCCGGCGGCTTCCCGATCGCGATCGGCGTGATCGGCGGCACGGTCGCCGGCCTCGCCACCGGCCAGCCGACGATCGGCTTTCTTGCCGGCCTTGGCCTCGGCATCGCGGTGGCGGTCGCGATCTGGCTCAGGGGCCGCTGACGACCGCCTCAACGGTCGAGGCGATGCTCCCCCTTCACCCAGCGCACGGTGCCCGACGAGGCGCGCATCACCACGCTCTCGGTGGTCATCTTGTCACCGCGCCGCTTGACGCCGTCGAGCAGCGAGCCGTCGGTGACGCCGGTCGCCGCGAAGATGCAGTCGCCGCTCGCCAGCTCGCTGATGTCATACTGCTTGTCGAGATCGGTGATGCCCCATTTGCGCGCGCGGCCGCGCTCGTCGTCGTTGCGGAAGAGGAGCCGGCCCTTGAACTGGCCGCCGACGCAGCGCAGCGCCGCGCTGGCCAATACGCCCTCGGGCGCGCCACCCGTGCCCATATAGACGTCAATGGTCGTGTCGGGATCGGTGGTGGCGATCACGCCGGCAACGTCGCCGTCGCCGATCAGCATCACGCCGCAGCCGATCTGGCGCAGTTCGGCGATCAGCTTCTCGTGGCGCGGGCGATCGAGCACGCAGGCGATGATCTCGGACGGGGCGCAGCCCTTCGCCGCGGCGATCGCCTTGATGTTCTCGGTGGGCGAGCGATCGAGGTCGATCACGCCGGCGGGGTAGCCCGGGCCGACCGCGATCTTGTCCATGTACACGTCCGGCGCGTTGAGCAGGCAGCCCTTCTCGGCGATCGCCAGCACCGCCAGGCTGTTCGGCCCCGCCTTGGCGCAGATCGTGGTGCCCTCCAGCGGATCGAGCGCGATGTCGATCTCGGGGCCCTTCCCCAGCCCGACCTTCTCGCCGATGTAGAGCATCGGCGCCTCGTCGCGCTCGCCCTCGCCGATCACCACGGTGCCGTCCATGTAGAGGTCGTTGAAAGCGGCGCGCATCGCCTCGACGGCGGCGGCATCGGCCGCCTTTTCGTCGCCGCGGCCGACCAGGGTGGAGGCGGCGATCGCCGCGGCCTCGGTGACGCGGACCATTTCGAGCACGAGGACACGGTCGAGGACCTGGCTGGCGTTCGTCGTCATCGTTTCCCCATCTCCCTTTTCGCGAGGGGCGATAGGCGGCGCGCGCTGGCCTGTCGATAGGGTCCGGTCAGGCGGCAGGCGGCCAGGCGATGCGGAACACGCGTGGCCAGAGCTTGCCCGTCACATAGAGCCGGCGCGCCTTGCGGTCCCAGGCGATGCCGTTGGGCACCGCCTCCGCATCCGCCGCGGCGATCTCGCGGACCAAAGCGGACAGGTCGATCAGCCCCGTGACCCGGCCGGAGGCGGGGTCGATGCGAACGATCGCATTGGCGTGCCACACGTTGGCGAGGATCTCGCCATCGACGATCTCGATCTCGTTGAGGTCGCGCAGCGGCGCCCCGCGCAGTGTCACGGCGATCGTGCGCTTCACCGCCAGCGTCTTCGGATCGAGCACCCGCAGCGTCGCAGAGCCGTCGGACATGACCAGCAGCGGGCCGTCGCTGGCCAGCCCCCAGCCCTCACCCTGATAGCGGAACGCACCCACCTTCCGAAAATCGGCGGCGCGCCAGCGGAAGCCGGTGCCGTGCTGCCAGGTAAGGCTTAGGATCTCGCCGCCCACCTGCGCGATCCCCTCGCCGAAATAGGGCGCGGGCACCGCGGCCTGGCGCAGCACCCGGCCCGTCTTCGGATCGACCTTGCGGATGAACGAGCGGCCGACATGACCGGTGCTCTCGTAGAAAGCACCGCCCTCGACGAAGAACCCCTGCGTGAAGGCGGTCGCGTCGTGCGGCAGCCGTTCGAGCACCTGCGCCTGCGCGACCGGCAGCGGCGCATCAGCGACCGATGCCGCCGGCACCAAGGCGAGCAGCAGGGCGAGCAGCAGCCGCACCCGTTCAGTCCCGCAGCAGCTCGTTGATGCTGGTCTTCGATCGGGTCTGCGCGTCCACCCGCTTGACGATCACCGCGCAATAGAGCCCGAGGTCGCCACCAGTGGAGCCGGGCACCACCACCGCATAGGGCGGTACCTCGCCGCGGAATACCTCGCCGGTCGCCCGGTCGATGATCTTGGTGGAGGCGCCGAGATACACGCCCATCGACAGCACCGCGCCCTCGCCGACGCGCACGCCCTCCGCCACCTCGGAGCGGGCGCCGATGAAGGCGCCGTCACCGATGATCACCGGATCGGCCTGGAGCGGCTCCAGCACCCCGCCGATGCCCGCGCCACCCGAGAGGTGGACGTTGCGACCGATCTGCGCGCAGCTGCCCACCGTCGCCCAGGTGTCCACCATCGTGCCTCCGCCGACATAGGCGCCGATGTTGACGAAGCTCGGCATCAGGATCGCCCCCTTGCCGACGAACGCGCCGCGGCGGACGATGCTGCCCGGCACCGCACGGAAGCCGGCGGCGCGAAACTCGGGCTCGTTCCAGCCGGCGAACTTGGTCGGCACCTTGTCGAACCACGGCCCGCCGGGGACCAGCGCGTTGTCGTTGAGCCGGAAGCTCAGCAGCACCGCCTTCTTGAGCCACTGGTTGACGCGCCAGCCGCCGGTCTCGTCCGGCTCCGCCACCCGCGCCGCGCCGCTGTCGAGCAGCGCCAGCGCCTCTTCCACGGCGTCGCGTACCGCACCTGTGGTGGTCAGGTTCAGCGTGTCGCGCGCATCCCATGCGGCATCGATCGTGGCAGCAAGGTCGGTCATCGAGTCTCCAGGGCGGTTTCTAGCCAGGTGGTGATGTCGTCGGTGACGAAGTCCACATAGGTGCGGTCGGCGTCGTGGTGCTGCTCGGAGCCGTTGTCCACCCAGACGGTGGTCATGCCGATCGCCTTCGCGGGCTTCAGGTTGCGCGCCATGTCCTCGACGAACAGCGCACGGCTTGGCGCGATGTCAAAGGCGCGGCAGAGGCCGGCATAGGCGCTGGGATCGGGCTTGGGCACCAGGTCCATCGCATGGATGTCGTGGACCGCCTCGAAGCTCTCGCCCAGCCCGAGCCGGTCAAGCACCTTCAAGGCATAGGGCTTGTCGCCATTGGTGAAGACCAATTTGCGCCCCGGCAGCCGCGCGATCGCGGCGGCGAGCGGCGCATTCGCTTCCAGCGCATCCATCTCGATGTCATGAACATAGGCGAGGAAGGCGTGCGGATCGACCTGGTGCTCCGCCATCAGCCCGGCGAGCGTGGTGCCATGCTCCAGGAAATAGTCCTTCTGGAGCCGCCATGCAGCCTCGCGGTCGAGCCCGAGCAACTCGGCGACGAACTGCGTCATCCGCCGATCGATATGGCCGAACAGGTCCGCCCGCGCCGGATAGAGCGTGTTATCGAGATCGAAGATCCAGGTGTCGACATGGGCGAGCGCGGGCAGCATCGCCGCGCGCTCTAGGTCGCCCGCGCACGATAGCCAAGCCATGCCGCGGCCAAGCCGACCTGTTTGGCGGAGCGGCGGCATGCCCCCCATGTTCGCGGGCATGAAGCTATCCTTCCTCGATCTCGTCCCCGTCACCGAAGGCGGCAGCGTTGCACAGGCGCTGGCCAATGCCGCGGACCTTGCCCGCCATGCCGAAACGCTCGGCTACCAGCGTTATTGGGTGGCCGAGCACCATGGCATGGACGGGATAGCCTCCGCCGCCACCGCGGTGGTGATCGCGCATATCGGCGCGGCCACCAGCACCATCCGCGTCGGCGCGGGCGGGATCATGCTGCCCAACAGCGCGCCGCTCCAGATCGCCGAACAGTTCGGGACGCTCGACGCATTGTTTCCCGGCCGCATCGACCTGGGGCTTGGCCGCGCGCCGGGTTCGGATCAGCGCGTCGCCCGAGCGCTGCGCCGCACGCTCGACAGCGATCCCAACGGCTTCCCCAACGACGTGGTCGAGCTGCAGAGCTATTTCGCCGATGACGGGCGAACCGGGATCACCGCCACGCCTGGCGCGGGCGCGAAGCCGGAGATGTGGATCCTAGGCTCCAGCCTGTTCGGCGCGCAGCTCGCCGCCATCCTCGGCCTGCCCTATGCCTTCGCCTCGCACTTCGCGCCCGACGCGCTCGATCAGGCGCTGGACATCTACCGACGCGATTTCCGCCCCTCCGCGGTGCTGGACAAGCCCTATGCGATGGCGGGGTTCAACGTCTTCGCCGCCGACACCGCAGAGGAGGCGGAGCTGCTCGCCTCCTCACAGGCGCAGTCGTTCGTGCGGCTGCGCACCACGGGCGTGCCCGGACGCCTGCCGCCACCTTTACCGGACTATCGCGCTTCGCTGGGCACGCAGGGCAATGCGATCCTCGGCCAGGTATTGCGCTGTTCAGCGATCGGCACGCGCGAAACCGTCGCTGACGGGCTGGCCGACTTCGTCCGACGCACGGGCGTGGACGAGGTGATGGTCGCCAGCTCGATCTTCGATCCGGCGGCGCGGCGGCACAGCCTGGCGCTGACCGCCCGGGCAGTGCGCCAGCCCGAGGCCGTCAGCTGAAGGACGGGGGGAACCATCGGGCGCGTTGCGCGATAGGCGGAGGATCGTGACGTTAGTGTCACGACCTTCTGACGGAGCATTCGATGAAGTCCCTGATCCTTGCCGCTGCCGCACTCGCCGCCTGCGTGCCGATGGTCGCCGACGCACAGGCGTGGCGAACGATCAATCAACGGCAGGCGAACCAGTTCGCGCGCATCCAGCAGGGCATCCGCAACGGCGCGCTGACCCGTGTCGAAGGCGACCGGCTGAAGCAGCAATTCTACGCGCTCAACCGGCTGGAGCAGCGCTATCGGATCGGCGGGCTCTCGCTGCGTGAGCGCCAGGATCTCGACCGCCGCTTCGACGCGCTGAGCCGGCGCATCTACGTTCAGAAGCGCGACCGGCAGAAATATCGCTGATCAGGCAGAAGGCGGGCCGCTCGCCGCCGGCAGACGCAGCCGGACGAGCAGCCCGCCCAGGTCCTCGCTTTCCTCCAGCGTCACCGTGCCGCCGTAGATTTCGACAACGTCGCGGACGATGGCGAGGCCGAGGCCCGTGCCCGGCTTGCCGCTGTCCAGCCGCACGCCGCGATCGAAGATGCGGACGCGATCGGCGGCGGGGATGCCGGCGCCGTCGTCCTCCACCATCACCTCCACGAAGCCCATCTGCGCGGACATGGTGACGAACACGCTGCCGCCGCCGTATTTGGCGGCATTCTCCACCAGATTGCCGACGATCTCGTCCAAATCCTGCCGCTCGATATGCGCCACGAGGTCTCGGGGCCCGTCGGTGTCGATGCGGACGTTGGGGTACAGCCGCCGCACCGCGCGCTCGACCGATTCGACGCTCGGCCAGATCGGCGTGCGGCTCTGCCCGGTGATCCGCCGGCCGACCGCGCGCGCCCGGGCGAGATGGTGATCGACCTGGCGGCGCATCGTGCGCGCCTCACGGATCACCGTCTCCGGCAGGTCGGGCGCGCCCGCCGCCGCGGCGTTGGTGATCACCGTCAGCGGCGTCTTGAGCGCGTGCGCGAGATTGCCGGCGTGCCGCCGCGCTTCCTCCGCCTGCACCTCGTTATGCTCGACCAGCGCGTTGAGCTCTTCGACCAGCGGCGCCACCTCACGCGGCATCCGTCCCGATATCCGAGAGGCAAGGCCGGCGCGCATCCGTGCGATCTCCTCGCGCACCCGCCGCAGCGGCCACAGGCCGTAGAAGGTCTGGAGCGCCGCCAGCGAGACCAGCCCCAGCCCCAGCAAGGCGAACGAGCGCACCAGGGTCCGCCGCAGCGCATCGATCTGCGCGTCGAGCCCGTCGCGGCTCTGCGCCACCTGGAAGCGCCAGCGGACCGGCGAGCCGGGGATCTTGGCGTCGCGCTCCACCACCCGCAGCCGCTCCTCGCGGAACTGCTTGCTGTCATAGGCATGCACGCCGCGATCGGCATGGGACCCGCCATAAGCGAGCTGGCGATCCCACAAAGAGCGCGAGATGAACGGCTCGTGCTTCGGCGCGGAGACCTGCCAGTAGAGGCCGGAGTTGGGCTCCAGGAAACGCTGATCGGCAGGCTCGCGGTTGAACACCACTTCGCCTGCCGGATCAATTTCCGACGTGAAGATCAGGGTGTTAAGGACATATTCGAGCTGGTCGTCGAAGTTGCGCGTCACCGCCGAGACCAGCACGCGATCAAGCGCATAGCCGCCGCCGGCGAGCAGCAGCCCGATCCAAACCGCCGCGATCAGGATCATCCGCCGCCACAGCGATCCGGTGTTGCGCGCAGTCATTCGGCGCACCGGGGGAACAGCCCGCCGCAGGAGACGTTCGAAGCGCAACCACGGAGACAGGGCATGGCGAACATCCCGGCGCTGGTGATCGGCGCGGCCGCAAGTGCGATCGTCAGCATGGCGGGCGGTCTGGTCATCGGATCCTATGCCACCGCAGGCATGCTGCCCGGTCAGCCGGCTGCCCCGCGCGTTGCCGAGATGGAGCCCTGGTCGCCCTCACCGGAGGCGTGGCCGCCCGCCGAGCTTGCCGATCCGCTCGGCCGCTATGCCACCGAGCGCGCGTCGGGATCCTCCAGGCTGTAGCCCAGGCCGCGGATCGTGGTGATCACGTCCTGGCCCAGCTTCTTGCGGATACGGGTAACAAATACCTCGATCGTATTGGAATCGCGGTCGAAATCCTGATCGTAGATGTGTTCGATCAGCTCGGTGCGGCTGACCACCTTGCCCTTGTGGTGGAGCAGGTAGGACAGCAGCTTATACTCCTGCGCCGTCAGCTTCACCGGCTCGCCCGCCCGGGTCACCTTGCCGCTGCGCGTGTCGAGCCGCACGTCGCCCGCGGTCAGTTCGCTCGACGCATTGCCCGAGGCGCGCCGGATCAGCGCGCGCAGCCGGGCGATCAGCTCCTCGGTCTGGAATGGCTTGGCGACATAATCGTCCGCGCCCGCGTCCAGCCCCGCCACCTTGTCGGACCAACTGTCGCGCGCGGTGAGCACCAGCACCGGCGTGGTCTTGCCCTCCTTGCGCCAGCGGTCGAGCACGGTCAGCCCGTCGATCTCGGGCAGGCCGAGGTCGAGCAGGATCGCGTCATAGCTCTCGGTGGAGCCGAGGAAATGCCCCTCCTCGCCATCGGTGGCGAGGTCCACGGCATAGCCCGCGCCTTCCAGCGTGCTCTTGAGCTGCTGCCCCAGGTTGGGCTCATCCTCGACGATCAGCAGACGCATGCTCGAACTCCGTCAGCGGCCGGTGCGGCCCAGCACCGTGCCGGTGCGGCCGTCCACCTCGACCCAGATCACATTTCCATCGCGCAGGAACTTCAACGTGTAAACCGCCACCCCGTCGAAGTCGAAGCCGAGATACTCGGCCTTCGGCATGCTCGGCATCACCCGCCGCTCGATCTCGCGGATCGGCAGCATCGCACGCTTGCCCGCCACCGCCGGGCCACCGCCTCCATGGCGGCGCTGCGCATGGGCATCGCTTACCGGCATGGCCAGCGCGAGGAGAAGCAGAAGCAGCCTGTTCATGATCGCCGGTTCGCTAGACTAAGGGCATTGAATAGGCGGTGAATAGGGAGGTTCCATGCCATTCGTCCTCGCACTCGCAGCAGCGTCCGCGCCGATCGACTATCGCGTCTCGCTCTCCGCCGGCCCGGAGGCGCCGACCGTCAGCGTCGCGATGACCTTCACCGGCGATGCCGACGGCGAAACAGACATCGACCTGCCAGCGCGATGGGCCGGCAGCGCGGAGCTCTGGCGGGCGCTCGGCCGGCCGGAGGTGCGCGGCGCGAGGCTGGCGGAGGGTGGCACGCCCGAGCGCTGGCGCCTGCGGCACCTTCCGAACGCGCGCATCACCCTCCGCTACACGGTGGCGGACGGCCGGCCCGGCGTTCCCGACGCCGCCACCCACGAGAAGGCGCGCCCGGCGATCGAGCGCGACTGGCTGGCGATCCACGCGCAGGGCGCGATCGCCGTCCCGCACGGGCGCGATGCGGCGCCCGCGCGCTTCGCCATCGGCCCGGTCGCGCCCGGCTGGCAGCTGGTCAGCGATCTCACCCGTCCCGGCCCGCTCACCGCCGGGCAGGTCGCGGAGGGGATGATCGTCGGCGGCACCGCGCTTCGGGTCGCGACGCGGCGGGTTGGCACGGGCACGCTGAAGGTGGCGATCGTCGGCGCATGGCCGTTCGCCGATGCCGCGTTGGCGATGTCGGTCGCGCAGCTGATGAGGACGGAGAACGCCATGCTCGCCGCGCCGGACATCGATTTCCTCGTCACGCTTACGCCGCTCGCGGGCTCCGCCAGCGGCGCGATCAGCCATGGCGGCACCGGCACCACCGGCGGCTTCGCGATGGAGGCGACCGATAACGTGCCTCTGGACGAGCTCACGCGCACGCTTGCGCACGAATATGCGCACCGCTGGTTCGGCCGCGGGTTCGGCCCGGTCGACGACGGCGCCGGACCCTATTGGTTCACCGAAGGCGTCAACGACTGGTTCGCCGCCCGCGCGATGGTTCGTGCGCGTCTGTGGAGCAACGCCGATTGGGCGCGGCAGCTTAACACGGTGCTGCTCCGCTACGGAGCATCCACCGCGCGCGCGCTTTCCGACGCGGACCTGTCCGCGCAGTTCTGGACCAACCCCGATGCCATGCAGGTCCAGTATGATCGCGGCTTCCTGGCGGCCTTGCTGCTCGACCGGCAGGTGCCGCTGCTGCCGGTCCTCCGTCGCATGGCGCGCGAGCCGGCGACGGCCTCGCAGGACCGGCGCTTCACCGCGCTCGCCGGCACCGAAGCCGTCGCCACGGCTCGCGCGGCCACCGCGCGCCCGCTCGCCGCAGACGTGCTTGCGCCCTGCGGCAGCCTGCTCACCGTCACCCGCCCCGCCTATGATCGCGGTTTCGACACGGACGACGCGCGCACGGTCACGGCCGTTCGCACCCGGGCCGCACGCGATGCCGGCATCCGGCCCGGCATGCGATACATCCGCCGGATCGCGTTCGAACATCTCGACTCCACCGTGCCCTGGGTCGCCGAGTTCGCGGACGGCGCCGGCCTCCGCACGCTGCGCTGGCTGCCCGCTGGCGACGCAACGGTCACATTCCAGCAGCTCGACTCGGCCGCGATCGACACCGTCGCGTGTGACGCGCTGATTGCAGGAGCGCCCGCCACCCCCTAGCTCGCCCCCATGGCAGCTCCCATCCTTTCCTATGAAGACCTCGGCCTGATCCAGGGCGCCGGCTGGCTGTTCCGCGGCCTCACCATGCATGTCGGTGCGCGTGACCGACTGGCGCTGATCGGCCGCAACGGCGCGGGCAAGACCACTCTATTGAAGCTTCTTGCCGGTCGCATCGACGCCGACGAGGGGCGGCGCAGCATCGTGCCGGGCACCCGCGTGATCCTGCTGGAGCAGGACCCGTCGGTCGCCGGCTTCGCCACGCTTGCCGACTACGTCCTGTCCGGCGACGACGCCCCCCTGCCGCACGAGGCGGAGGCGATCGCCGGCCAACTCGGCATCGACATGTCGCGCGAAGCCGCGACCGCGAGCGGGGGCGAGCGCCGCCGCGCCGCCATCGTCCGCGCGCTGGCGCAGGACCCGGACGTGCTCCTCCTCGACGAGCCGACCAACCATCTCGATATCGCCGCGATCGAATGGCTGGAGGACTGGCTCGGCCGGTTCCGCGGTGCCTTCGTGGTGATCAGCCACGATCGCACCTTCCTCACCCGGCTGACCAAGAGCACGCTGTGGCTGGATCGCGGCACCGTGCGCCGTGCCGAGATGGGCTTCGGCGGGTTCGAGGCGTGGACCGACCAGGTCTATGCCGAGGAGGAGCGCTCGGCCCAGCGGCTCGACGCGCGGCTCAAGATCGAGGAGCATTGGCTCCAGCGCGGCGTCACCGGCCGCCGCCGCCGCAACCAGGGCCGCCTCGCCAAGCTCAAGGAGATGCGCGCCCAGCGCGCGGCGATGATCGGCCCGCAGGGCGCCGCGGCGCTCAACGTCGCAGCGGACGACAGCAAGACCAAGGTGGTGATCGACGCCGAGCACGTCGCCAAAGCCTATGACGGTAGATCCATCCTCAAGGACTTCACTTTCCGCGTCACCCGCGGCGACCGGATCGGCATCGTCGGCCGCAACGGCGCGGGTAAGACCACCTTGCTGCGCCTCCTCACCGGCGAGATCGAGCCCGACAGCGGCAGCGTGAAGCGCGCCAGGACGCTGGACGGCATCGTCATCGATCAGCAGCGCAAGCTGATGGCGCCCGAGAAGCGCGTCCGCGACGTGCTGGCCGATGGCGGCGACTGGATCGACGTGCTCGGCACCCGCAAGCACGTCCACGGGTACCTGAAGGAGTTCCTGTTCGATCCGTCGCTCGCCGACGCGAAGGTCGGCACGCTTTCGGGCGGAGAACGATCACGGCTCCTGCTGGCCCGCGAGTTCGCGCGCCATTCCAACCTGCTCGTGCTCGACGAGCCGACCAACGACCTCGACCTCGAAACCTTGGACCTGCTCCAGGAGGTGATCGCCGACTATGACGGCACCGTGCTGATCGTCAGCCACGACCGCGACTTCCTCGACCGCACGGTGACGGTGACGCTCGGCCTCGACGGCTCGGGCACGGTGGATGTCGTCGCCGGCGGCTTCGAGGATTGGGAGCGCAAGCGAAATCCTCCCCGGCACGGGGAGGGGGACCGCGCGAAGCGCGGTGGAGGGGCGGTGCCGCAGGTGAAAACGTCTCCTGCTGTCCCCCCGCCGCCCCCCTCCCGCGCCAAGCTCACCTACAAGGACCAGCGCGACTACGATCAGCTGCCCCAGCGGATCGAAACGCTGGACGCCGCCATCGCCCGCGACGAGGCGGCGCTGGCCGACCCGGACCTCTACGCCAAGGATCCGAAGGGGTTCGACCGGCTGATGCAGGCGGTCGCCAAGGCCCGCGACGAGAAGGAGGCGGCGGAGATGCGCTGGCTGGAACTGGCCGAACAGGTCGAGGCGATGCGGGTCTACGGGATGGAGCTCGGCATGGCGTT
>NZ_JBELLZ010000043.1:0-27659 GCF_042096255.1 Sphingomonas sp.
TCGAAGGACGCGCGCTGGCCAATGGCCACAAGACCGTCGTGTTCCGGGACTGAGGCGATGAAAGTGATCGACGGAAAGGCAGCGGCGGCGGCGATCCGCGCCGAGGTGGCGGCCGAAGTGGCGGCGCTATCGTTCGTCCCCGGCCTGGCGGTGGTACTGGTAGGGGCGGATCCCGCCAGCCAGGTCTATGTCCGCTCCAAGGCGAAGCAGACGGTGGAGGCGGGCATGGCCAGCTTCGAGCATCGCCTGCCCGCCGATATCGACGAAGCGACGCTGATGGCGCTGGTCGCGCAGCTCAACGCGGACGATGCGGTGGACGGCATCCTCGTCCAGCTCCCCCTTCCCGCGCAGATCGATGCCGAGCGGGTGCTGCGCGCGATCGACCCGGCGAAGGACGTCGACGGCTTCCACCCGGTCAATGTCGGGCTGGTCGCCACCGGCACCGGCGGGATCGTGCCCTGCACCCCAGACGGCGCGATGGCGCTGATCCGGTCTGTTCAGCCGCAGCTGGACGGGCTGAACGCGGTGATCGTCGGCCGGTCGAACATCGTCGGCAAGCCGATGGCGCAGCTGCTGCTGGCTGCGAACTGTACCGTCACCATCGCCCATTCGCGCACGAAGGATCTGGCGGCGGTGGTGCGCGGCGCGGACGTGCTGGTCGCCGCGGTCGGTAGGCCGGAGATGATCCGCGGCGACTGGATCAAGCCCGGTGCGCTCGTGATCGACGTGGGCATCAACCGCGTGGACGCGGGCGAGGGCAAGGCGCGGCTGGTGGGCGACGTCGCTTATGACGAGGCGGCGACGGTGGCGGGCGCGATCACCCCGGTCCCCGGCGGCGTGGGCCCAATGACCATCGCCTGCCTGCTGCGCAACACCCTGCGCGCCGCGATCGCTCGGCGGGGCTGATCGGATGTCGCCCCGGGGCGCCGCCCCGGGGTGACCGGGCGGATCATCCCTTCGCCATCCGCTTGGTCTTGTCCGGATCGTCGAACGGCAGCGTCGCCGCCACCGCCTTCGCGGTCATCTCGGCACCGCGCAGCTCCAGCGGCGTGCCTGCCACGGCCTTGTCCACGTCGAGCCGAGCCAGCGCCAGCGAGCGGTTAGTCAGCGTGGAATACATGCCCTGCGTCACCACGCCCACCTGCCGCTCGCCATCGAACAGCGGATCGCCATTGGCGGCGGCCTTGTCCGCCTCCACCTCGACTCCGAAGATCTTGAAGCGCTCCTGGCCCTTCGCGCGATAATGCGCCTCCGCGCCGCGGAAGCCCGTCTTGCCGGGGCTCACCGTGAAGTCGAGCCCCAGTTCCCACAAGGTGTCGCCCTGCGGCCCCTGCGGGAACGGATAGACCTGCGAGTTGTCGAACGGGAAGAACAGCAAATAACTTTCGACCCGCAGCGCATCCAGCGCGCTGAACGCGGCGGGCACGATGCCCATCTCCGCCCCCTCGCTCACGATCCGGTCCCAGATCGCCCCCACGTCGCGCCCCCGCGCGAAGATCTCGTATCCGCGCTCGCCGGTGTAACCGGTGCGCGAGATCATCACCGCCTTGCCGAACAGCGTGGTGGAGACATGGCCGAAATACTTGAGGTCGCGGATGCCCGGCACGTGCTTCGCCAGGAAATCCACCGCTAGCGGCCCCTGCAGCGAGATGTCGTGGATGTCGTCGTCGAAGACCATCGCGGCGTTGCGCCCCACCACTGCGGGCGCCAGCACGTCGTGCGCGCTGCCGCCGCCGTGGACCACGAACCAGTCGTTGGGCCCCTTGCGATAGAGGATTCCGTCGTCGATGAACGTCCCCTCCTCGCTCAGGAAGCAGCAATAGGCGCAGCTGCCCGGCAGAATCTTCTCGACGTTGCGGGTGGTGGCATGGTCGAGGATCGCGGTGGCGTGCGGGCCCACAAGGTGCAGCTTGCGCAGGCCGGAGACGTCCATCAGCCCGGCGCGGGTGCGGATCGCGACATGGTCCTCGGCCGGGTCGTGGTCGTAGGTCCACGGCGTCGGCATGCCGATCCAGTCCTCGAGGTTCGAGCCGAGCGCGCGGTGCCGGTCTGCAAGCGCGGTGGTACGCCAGGAATTCGCCATGAAATCTGCGCTTTCGGTTGGATGCGTGCGGCCCGGCCCCGGGGACGAAAGCCCCGCGGAGCCCGCCGACGGCATCGGGCCATCGGGAAGGCCAAAGGCGTAGCGCAGCGGTTATTGACAAACAAGTTTCTTCACAGGAAAGTTGCACTAGGCCGCTCGTTCGAGACCGGCGACCAATGACGAACGGGCGCATGATCGATCAGGGCATCAAGAGCCGTCCCCTCTATTCGCCGATCCGCCGCGATCCGGCGGGGCGGCTGCATCTGCTACTCGCCGATCTTCCGCAGCTGCCGGACGGGGCGATGGCGGACGATCCGTGCGACTATGACGAACGCTGGTTCGTCGCCGCGCACAGCCGCGCGATCCCCTCCCCGACGCCGGCCACCGACCAGGCGTTTCGTGCCGCGCAGCATCTGCTGATCGCATTGCGCCACCGGCTCGCCCGCGAGACGATGGGATTGCGCCTCTACGCCATCGGCCGCGAGCCTTTCCTGTGGGAGGTGAACGCCGTCGCCGATGCGGCGGGGATGTCTCCTGCGGAGGTGCGTCTGTTCGCGCACGGCAGCGCCGCCCGCCGGGTATTCTGCAATCACTGCCGCACGATCACCCAGGGCGTGACGACCAATATCGTCGCCTGCGCCGGGTGCGGTGCCCATCTGTTCGTGCGCGATCATTTCTCGCGCCGGCTCAACGCCTTCGCCGGGGTGCAGGTCGATGCAGAAGTGCCGGGCGACCTGCCCGAGCGGGAGATCCTCTATCCATGACCGGCACCGGCGCGATCATCCTGCGCGTGCGGGCGCTGGAGCCACTTTCGGGCTCGTTGCGACGCGTCGTGCTGGAGCCCGCGGACGGCGGGCAGCTGCCGCTCGCGCTGCCCGGCGCGCACCTGCCGCTGACGCTGTCCGGCGGCGACCGGGTGTTCCGCAATTCCTATTCGCTCACCTCCTCGCTGGACGAGCGATCGCGCTACGACATCATCGTGCGCAGGGCGGAGCGGTCGCGTGGCGGATCGGCGTTCATTCACGAGGCGCTGGCGCCGGGCGATACCGTGCGTGCCGCCGCGCCGAACAGCTTCTTCCCGATCCAGGCGCGTGCCCGCAAGCACCTGCTGATCGCGGGCGGGATCGGCATCACGCCCTTCCTGTCCTTCCTGCCGGTGCTGCGCGAGCGCGGCGCCTGGCATGAGCTACACGTCTATGCGCGGCGCGAGGAGTTGCCTGTGTTCGAAGCGCTGCTGCGCGACGCGGGCGGCAACATCCACCTCCATCCCGCGCGCGATGCCCGGCCGATCCGCGCGCTGCTCGCGGCCCAGCCCCTGGGCACCCAGGCTTATACCTGCGGGCCGGAGGCGATGATGGCCGCGGTCCACGCCGCCGCCGCCGAGCTGGGCTGGCCCGCCGGCCGGGTCCAGTCCGAGAACTTCGGGGCGGCGGGTGGCGAGCCCTTCACGTTGCGCCTGGCCCGCAGCGGTGCCGAGATCGCAGTGCGCGGCGACCAGACCATGCTGGAGGCGCTGGAACAGGCGGGCGCTCCCGTGCGCTCGCTGTGTCGAGGCGGCGCGTGCGGTGAATGCGTGACCGGCGTGATCGACGGAACCCCGGACCATCGCGACCATTTCCTCAGCCAGGCGGAGAAGGCGTCGGGCACGCTCGTCATGCCCTGCGTGTCACGCAGTCGCACCCCTATCCTGACCCTTGATCTCTGATCGGAGCGCGCGATGACCCTTCAGTTCAAGACGGACGAGACCTTCCGCGACGATTTCCGCTATTCGAACAGCGAGGCGGCGATCCTGCGCTTCCCGTTCCCGTTCGTCGAGGACAGCTACATGTACTCGGTGAACATCGAGCCGCACGTCCCGCGCGGCGACGGCGGCGTGTTCGATGCCGCCTTCGATGTGGACGAGCATTATGTCGCCGAATGTCGCGAACGCGCGCTGGTGCTGGCGCAGGACCCCAATCGCTGCATCGTCCTGCCGCACATGATGCCCGCGCAATGGGACACGCTGGAGCTCATCATGGAGAGCCTGGCGCGCGATTACCCTGCGCATTTCACGCTGGAGCGCGACGGTCGCGCCTGGCACTGGATCAACCGGCCGCTCGGCATCGACCAGCGCTTCACCTTCGGAGAGGTCGCCAGCCTGCCCTGCCCGCCGTTCGAGTATATCACCCGTCAGGCGCAAGGGGATTTCACCCTGCAGGACCAGCGCAACGACAACATCTACGTCGATGGCGGCATGGTGACGACGCAGGCGGACTGGTCGCTGGAGTTCAACGTCGGCATGACGTTCCACGAATGGCATGGGCCGGTGCCGCTGGCGCACGACATGGGCGTGTTCGATCGCGCGCTTCAGTTCATCATGCGCATCCAGCATGGCAAGCCGGTGCGGCGGCTGAACTGGACGATGACGGTGAACCCCCGCCTCGATACCTCGCCGGAGAATTATCCCATCTGGGGCCCGGACCGGACGACGGTCACGCCCGAGAACGTCGGCGGCAAGCTGTACCTCCGCGTGGAACTCCAGACATTGTTTCGCCTGCCACGCTCCAACGCGGTGTTGTTCGGCGTGCGCTGCTACCTCGCCAGCATCGAGGAACTGGCGCGCGTGCCCAAATGGGGCCGCCGCCTGCATCGCGTGCTGCGCGGCCTGCATTCCGATCTGGAAGGCTACAAGGGTCTCACCCGCTACCGCCAGACCGCGGTCGACTGGCTGGCACGGTTCGACGACGGGGCGGAGACCTCGCCGGGGATCGCGCCCGATGTGGATTGGCTGGAGCGGGCGTGACCGCTTAACCCTGCGGCAGCTGCGCCGCGAACCGCTTCAGCACCGCCTCGGGCATGTGCCACGTCCCCCGGAACCCGCGGCTGATCGCCAGCGCCTCGCCCGGTCCGAACGCCTTCGTCTCGCCCGTATCGGCGTCGGTCACCTCGATCCGCCCCTCGATCACCACTGCCATTTCGTCGAAGGGATAGTCGGTCAGCTCCATCGTGCCGGGCGTGCAGCGCCACACGCCCGCGATGAACCCCGCCTCGCCCGCGAAGAACACGTCGAGCACCTGCTCACACTCGCCCGCGACGATCCGGCCCAGCGTGGCCGGGCCACGCACTTCGGAGCCGCTGTTGCTGCCGGCCGGGTCGATGAAGAAGAGCTGCTGCGCCATGGTCGGGTCTCCGTCTGGGGTCAAAGGGGTGGGCCGGCGTCGCGCGCCTCGGCCCAGCGTTGCGCGATCACCGCATAGGTCTGCACGTCGACGGGCGCGAAACCGGTGACGCACAGCGCGTCGGCCCGCACGGCGTCATCGAAGCGCAGCAGCGTGGAACGCAGCCGCTCCACGATCGCCGGGTCCACGACGGGCGCGGCCGCGAGGAACGGCATCGGCGTGGGATCGGTGGTGTCGATCACCCGCAGCGCCACGCCCAGCGTGGGTTCGTGGCGCACCATCAGCGCCCAGGCGAAGCTGTCGAGGGGACCGACATCGATGTCGCCGGCCAGCAGCGCCTGCACCACCCGCCGCGGCGTGGTCAGAGGCCCGACGGTCTCGCGATACAATGGAGCGTCGCCGCGATGGCGCAGCAGATGGTGCCGCACCGCCGCCAGCCCGCTCTGCGAGTCCACGACAGTATAGCCGATCCGCTCGCCGAACGTGTCCGCCAGCCCGGTCGCCGGATGCTCGCGCCGCACCAGCAGCAGCGTTGCGTAACAGGGCGCACCCTCGATCGGGCCTGCCGCCGGCACCGGCGCCGCGATTGGTTGCAGCGCGCGATGGTGAAGCTGGAACGGCAGGCCGCACACGAAGCCGCAGCCCAGGTCCGGCCGCGTCCACAGGTCCGCCAGCGGCGCCGGAAACGCATGGTCGATCACCGCCAGCGCCACGCCGCTTTCCCGCGCGAGCCATCGGAACAGCGCGCGCCATGCCTCGGCCGCCGCAGGGTTCACCGCGTACATGCGCGCATTCGCGATCAGCGGGGCGCCGGGCCGCGCCATCTCAGCCGAAGCGCAGCCGCTGGCAGATCCCCATCGCCTTCGCCTTCTCCAGCATCGCATGGCCCAGCGCGATGTCTGAAAGCGAAAGGCCGCGATGCCAGAAGAGGTTGGTCTCGTTGCCGCTTTCGCGCCCTGGCTTCACCCCGGCGACGATCTGGCCCAGCTCGGCATGCAATGTCGCCTCGCTCAGCCGCCCGGTCTCGACATGCGCACGCAGGCTGCCGAACGGGCCGCCCCGGCACTGGCCCCAATCGTCGACCACCATCTTGTCCATGACGTCGGTCAGCGACAGCTCCACCGCGCTCATCGTGCCATACGGGACGACGAAAGCGCCCGGGCTGATCCATTCAGTCCTGAGCAGCGGGGTCGGCGCATTGAGCCGAGAGGCCTCGACCACGATGTCCGCATCGCGCACGCAGCCTTCCCAGTCCGCGGTGGCGATCACCGGCTTGCCCAGGTCCCGCTCCAGCCGCCGGGCGAAGCCGTCGCGGCTTTCGGGCCGGCGGGAATGGACGCGAATCTCGTCGAAATCGAACAGGCGGTCCAGCAGCCGCACGTTCCAATAGGCAGTGCCGCGCGCGCCGATATGTCCCAGCACCTTCGATCCCGGCCGCGCGAGATACTTGGCGCCGACCGCGGTGACCGCGCCGGTGCGCATGTCGGTGATCCCGCTGGCATCCAGCATCGCGCGCGGCACGCCGGTACGCGGATCGAACAGCAGCAGGATCGCCAGTTCGGAGGTCAGGCCCAGGGTGTAGTTTTCGACGAAATCGCCGACCACCTTCACCCCGGCGGAATCGATCTCCCCGGCCATCGCGCCGCGCAGCACGTTGAAATGGCCGTTGGCGACGCCGGGCTGGAGGTGGACGCGCGGCTCGATCACCGTCTCGCCCCGCCCTTGTGCCGCTAGGCTCGCCTCGATCGCGGTCAGGATTTCGTCGTCGGTCAGCGCCAGCGCCTCGACGTCCAGCCGGTTGAGATAGTCGATGTAGATCGGGGGCATCGGACCGCTAGCGCTTGGCGCGAACCGGCTCGGCACGCGGGATCGTGGGCGTGCCGCCCGGCATCGGCACCGCGGTATCGGCATAGAAACGGGTCGGCGCGGTATCGCGGATCATGCGCGAGGCCAGGTTGCCGGGCATGTCCGCCATCGGCTTGGCTTCCGGCTCCGCCTCCCCCGTCCGCGCCACCGCAATCTGCGATCCGGCGGAGGGCTGGCGGAACGGCACCTCGGCGCGCAGCCGCTTCCACAGCGGCGTCACCACGCTGCCGAAGTCCCGATCCGGCTTCTCCAGCGCGCGGATGTCCAGCCAATAGGCGGCGTTGAGCATGTCCTGCCCCAATATGTCCTGCGCGACATGCATCGCCTGGCGCAGCCGCATCAGCTTCAGCATCGGCACCGCGTCCAGGTCCCCCACCCCGCGGTCCGCGGTCACGCCATCGGGGGAGACGGGGTTTGCGAGCGGCTTCAGCTCCTGCCAAAGCGCATCGGCGATCGCGCCCCCGCCCCCGCCGTTAACCGATCCGGCACCGCCGCCATGTTTGGCCAGGAAGTCCTTCGCGTCCACCCCGGTGAAGAAGGCGTCCTCGAAACGGTGGATCCGCTCCACCACCGCCACCATCAGGCTGGCGAGCGGGATTGTCACCTGTTCCACGGTATCGACCAACGGGTGCGGGTCCCAATTGGCGTTGGAGAGGACATAGCCGCCCACCCCCTTGCTCCACGTGCCGCCCTTCACGTGATATTTCATCATCTGCGGCGTGGAGAGTTCCCAGCTGTCACCGGGGTCGATCCCGGGCCTGACGGTGGGATTGTGGTCGGTCGAGTTGAGCTGGACCAGCACGGTATCGCGAAGCTTCGCCCAGCTTTCCCACAAGCTGCCGACGCGCCACACGGTCGCGCGCAGGCTCTCGGGGTCCTGGATGATCCTGGGCTCGCCATTGAAGACATAGCTGCCGCGCAGCATCTCCAGCGCCCGCCGGGCGGCGTAGTTCGGCCAGGCGAACGGCCGGACCGACTGAACCGGCATGGTAATCGGGCCGATGCTGCCGTTCATCGCGGCCAGGTCCATCGCCCAGATCAGGTCGTGCCACTGCAACGTCTGGTGCAGGTCATGCACCAGGAGTGCGGCGAAGCCCGCGGTCAGCGCGCTGGTGGTGACGAGCGCGCCGTCCCCGCCCGAGAGCTGCACCGGCCTCAGCCCGGCCGCTCGCAGCGCCGCCGCGGCCTGCATCCTGCGGCCCTTGTAATAAGCGAAGCCATGGCCCTGGAGCGTCTGGCCGGTCGGCACGAAATCCGCCTCGCCGATCGCCCCGCGCCAGTAGACCGCGGGCGTCACCCCGGCGTTGAGCAGCGCTGCGATTCCCTCCACGAAAGCGGGGCTCGCCGCCAGGTAACGCATGTTGTTGAGGTCGACCGCCAGCATCGCGCGGCCCACCTCCTCCTCGGGAATGTCGGCCCCGAACCCGAACGGCAGCCCGTTCGACGGCCGGGCGGCATAACGTCGCGCGATCTCCGCCTCGTAGCTTGCCGATCCCGGCGCCCCGGTCAGCGATACCTCCTCGCGCCCCGATCCGGGCCGCCGGTTGAAGAGATAGACCGGCACGCCCTCCGCCTGCGCCTGGAGGAGCAGGCCATAGGACGCGGCGGCCCCGTCGCGCAGCGTATCGGCGATCGTGACCTTCGCGCCGTGCCGCGCGATGGCGACCAGGTCTTCGATGGTCAGGTCATGCCCCGTCAGCGTAACGGTCCTCGCCGCCTGGCTTGCCATAATCGGCTGATACGGCACCGCCACGCGAGCCTCCACCGGGGCGGAGGTTTGCGCCGCAATCGGTGCCGGACACATCAGCCCGGCGGCCATGAGAGGCGCGAGAGCAGCGCCCGCCCGCCTCACTGGCCCTGCGCCACCGGCAGCGCCAACGTCTCGGGCATCTTGGGCCCGGCGGGATAGAACTGCCGCGCGGGAGTCGCCGTGATGTAGCGGTAGACCGCGCGTCCCGCCGCGGCACCACGGCCGCCAGCGCGGCCCAGCGGCCCCGAGGCAAGCGGCGCGGCGGTCCGGAGCCCCGCCAGCGCGGCGGTCGGAACAGTGCCGAATGACCGCTTCGGATCCTGTGCCTTTCGCACCTCCATCCAGTTGCTGGAGACGATCAGGTCCTGCGCCAACAGGTGCCCGGTAAGGTCCACCGCCTGGCGCGCCCGCTTCACCTTCAGCCGCGTCTCGGCCTGCAGATCCTCCACCGTCGCCACGATCGGCTGGCCCTGCGGCACCACCGGATTGATCAGCCCGGTGATCTCGATCCACAGATCCGCGGGCAGATATCCACCTGCGAACGGCAGTGCCGCCACCTGTTCGGGCGTCATCACGTCGGAGGGCTCGATCGCGGTGAAGAAGGGATTGGTGAAGCGCTCGATCCGCTGCACCAGCACCACGCCCATGTTGGCGATGGCGATGGTCAGCCCCTCCACCTGGTTGGCCAGCGGATAGGGATCCCAGTTGGCGTTGGAGAAGATGTACCCGCTTTTGCCCCCGCTCAGCTTGCCGCCCTTGATGTAGAACTTCATCATCTGCGGGGTCGAGAGTTCCCAGCTGTCACTGGGCTTCAGGCCCGGACGCACTGCCGGATTGTGATCGGAGGAATTGATCGCGATCAGCACGCTGTCGCGTACCTGCGCCCAGGATTGCCACGCCGATCCGGTGCGCTGGGTGGTCGCACGCAGGCTCTCCGGATCCTGGATGATCCGCTTGGGGTCGGCGTCGAGCAGGTAACTGCCGCGCACCATGTCCAGCACGCGCGCCGCGTCCCAGTTGAGCCAGGGATAGGGACGGTTGGTCTGCACCGGCATCGAGATCGGGGTGACGCTGGAGTTCATGCCCAGCAGCGCCATCGCGGTATCGATGTCCATCCATTCCAGCAGGTTGCGGGTATCCTCCACCACCAGCGCGGCCTGGGCGGTGAAGAAGGCGTTCGTGCTGACCAGTGCGGCGTCATCCGCGCCGAACGGCTCCAGCGGCTTCAGCCCGGCCGCCGCCAGCGCATCCGCCGCGGGCATCCGTCTGCCCTTGTAATAGACGAAGCCCTTGCCCACCATCGCCCGGCCCACATCGGCCAGCTGGGCCAGGTCACCCTCGCCCAACGTGCCTGCGCTGCCGATCACGGGGGTAATGCCGGCGTTGATCATGTCGGTCAGCATCTGGGTCAGCGCGGGGCTCGCCGCCTCATAGGTCATCGCGTTGGCTCGGATCGCCATCATCGCGCGCACAATATCCTCGCGATCCACCTCGGGGTCGTAGGAGGCGCCCTCGCCGCGCGCGAAGCTGGCCATCTGACGCGCCTTCAGCAGCGCGGTATTCTCCGGCGTGGTCGGGTCGCCCGAGAAGATCACCGTCTCCCGCTGCGATCCCGCCCCGCGATTGAACCAGTAGACGCTCACCCCCTCGGCGGCGGCCTGGAGCAGCAGGCCGTACGCGTCGGCGGAGCGCTGCTTCGCCTCCGGCGAAAGCCTGATCTTCGCGCCGTGCCGCGCGATCCGCATCAGCTGTTCCAGTGTCAGGTCGCGACCGGTCAGCGTGATCGTCTCGCTGGTGCCGTCCCAGGTGATCGGCGTATAGGCCAGCGGCCCCTCCGCATCGCTTGTGCCCGCCATCGCCGGCGCCGCCGCCACCAGAGCCAGCGACCCCACCGCCGCTAGAAACATGCTGCTCAACCGCATCTGCGCCCTTTCTGCTGTAGCGACAAAAAAGAAAAACGGGCGCCCGTTGGACGGGCGCCCGCAGGAGGATCAGAACCGGACCCGCAGTTCCACGCCGGCCTCCAGCGGCCGGCCCGGCGTGTAGCGATCCACGCCCATGCCGCCGGTATATCCGGTCCGGCCCAGTTGGGTCACCTTGTCGAGCAGATTGGTGCCCCAGGCGGAGATCGACCACGGGCTGTCCGGCGAGGGCGTGTAGTTCAGCCGCGCGCCGACCAGCGCATAGGCCGGCAGGTCGCAGGTGGAGATCTGCGGCACGGTGGCGCTGCCTGCGGTATAGCAGGCGGGCTTCTTCCCGATGCCGCGCACGTCGACCGTCGGGGTCAGGAGGCCTTCGCCGCCCACATGGAAGTCGTAGCTGATCGCACCGCTGAACTGGTATTTCGGCGCAGAATTTACCGGCGTGTCGAGCCCGATCAGTGCGCCGGGCGTGATGCTGGTATACTTCTGGTCCAGATAGGAGGCGTTGCCGCGGATCGACAGATCCGGGGTCGGCCGTGCGCTGAACTCCACCTCGAAGCCCGCCTGCCGCGCGGTCGCCGCGGTGGCGAACTGGCGGGTAGTGATGCCGCCGACGACGACCAGGACGGTCGACTGGATATCGCTGTAATCCTGGTAGAAGCCCGAAAGGCTCACCTGCAGACGCCGCTCGAACAGGTCGGCCTTGATACCGCCCTCGTAGGACCACAGCTTTTCGGGGCTGTAGGTGGAGGCATATTCGCCACCCGGCGGAGTCGCGCCGATCTGCTGGTTGAAGCCACCGGCATTGTAGCCATGGGCCACGGTCGCATAGGCGAACAATTCGGGCGAAAAGGTGTAGGACAGCTGGAACTTCGGATCGAACCCGTCCCAGTTGTTCTTGCCCCGCGCGGTGAACGGCGCGCCGCCGCAGTTCGCGATCCCGCCGATGAAGTCACCGATGAAATAGCCGCAGCTCAGCGTCACCCCGTCGCGAACATAGGTGCCGCCATTGCCCGCGTAGAAAACGTAGCTGGAGCCTTCCTTCTCGTCATAGGTGTAACGGCCGCCGACGGTCAGCTCCAACTCGGGCGTGAAGTTGAACGAGGCTTGCGCATAGGCGGCGTAGCTCTGATACTTCAGTCGGCCATCATAGATGTAACCCAGCGGGTCGATCCAGTCCGGACCGGTATCCTGTAGAAACCTGGTCTTCTGGTAGAAATAATACAGGCTGGCCAGGAAATCGAGCCGGTCGTCCAGCAGGCTGCCGCCGATGTTCAATTCCTGGGTGAACTGGTCGGTGACTGTGTGGTCGTTTTCGGCATAGATGTCGTTCGGCGCGTGCAGCGTCGGCGTGTAGAAGGACGCGTCGTTGCGGCGATACGCGGAGATCGATTTGATCGTCAGCGAATCGCTGATGTCATAGGAGGCACGTGCGTTGATCGTATAGACGTCGGTGTCGTTGTAAGGCCCCTTCCCCTGTTGCCGCACGAATGGCGCGCCGGCATCGCCGCCCGCTGCTATGTCGGTGATCACCGCGCTGGTCGGCAGCGTCAGCGTCGCGCCGCCATAAACGGTATAGGGATCGCCGATCACCGGATAGGCGGTGCAGAACGGGACGCTGTGCAGCGCGTTGTAGTTGACCACATAGGCGGCAGTATTCAGGCAGCCCACCGGGATGGTCGCGCCGCCGTCGGTGCCGGAGGTGTTGTACTCACCCAGCAGGTCCAGCCGGAAGCCGCCGCTGTCGGCGCGTAGCTGCAGGCGGGCGGACTTGTTGTCCACGTCACCGCTTTCCCCATCGTCGAGGAGGTGATCGATAAAGCCGTCGATCTGCTGGGTACGGAAGCTGAAGCGCGTGGCGACCCCATCGGTGATCGGCACGTTGATCGCGCCCTCGGTCTCCAGCCGAGCATAGGTGCCGGCGCGCAACTGGACATAGCCCTCGAACTGGTCGGTGGGCCGCTTGGTGGTCAGCAGCACCGCGCCCGCCGTGGTATTCTTGCCGAACAGCGTGCCCTGCGGGCCCTTGAGCACCTGGATCGATTCGATGTCGTAGAAATAGAGGTCGTTGCCCTCCTGCCGCGCGACGTACATGTCGTCGACGTAGAAGCCGGCCTTGGCATCGGAGTTCACCTGCGCGGAGGTCTGGCCGACGCCGCGGATGGTGAAGCTGGTACCCCCCGACAGCAATGCCACGATCTCCAGGTTGGAGACACGGCCGCGCACATCGGCGAAGTTGCGCACGTTCTGCTCCACCAGGTCATCGCCGCTCAGCCGGGTGATCGACACCGGGGTCTTGAGCAGGCTCTCCTCGCGGCGGCGTGCCGTGACCGTCACTTCGTCGGCCATCGGATCATCCAACGAAGATGCCGTCGCAGCGACCTGGGGTTCGGCCGCAGCGGCCGCCTCGACCATCGGGGCCTGCGGCTCGGCCGCCTCGGCAGCAGCTTGGTGCCCTACCAAGGCCATGCCGCTCGCCGTCACTGTCATCGCGATGCGGAAGTTCCGCGCCATCCGGCGCACACGCCCTGCGCTTACCCGATCATAGCCCATGCGGAAGTCCCCCAAAATCGGTTACGGACGGCCCCGTGCTCGCCCGATCCTCTCCGAAACTATTTTTCCTGAGGGGAAACATGCCAGAGGGCCGGAGACTCGCAAGATGCGCGTTTTCCGGGATGGGTCATAAGTCGAACCGCACACCTATCCGTGCAGCTTCAGGGGCTCCGCCGGGGCAGGCGGCCGGGCGCCCAGCGAGTCGCGCAGCAGGCGCACCAGCTCTCGCTCTGCCGGCGCAAGGCTTCGGTCGGCGGAATAGATCACGTACAGCCGCCGCTGGATCACCGGGTCTATGATCGGATGCGCCACCAGCTCGCCGGCCAGCAGTTGCTGGCTCACCGCAGAGGCGGGCAGCACCGTGGCCACCGCCTCGCGGGAAAGCAGGGCGATCAGCAGCGTCAGCGCGTCGATCTCGTGGCGCGGGCGCAGTTGCACGTCCTTGTCGCGCGCGGCATCGTCCAGCAGCCGGCGCAGCCCGAACAGGCCGGTCGGCAGGGCCAATGGCAACCGGGCCAGGTCCACCAGCCGCACCGGGCCGGGGGGCAACAGGTGGTGGCGCGGATCGACGATCAGCGCCAGCTCGTCGCTCGAATCGAGCGGCAGGCGCGGCATCTGCGACAGTGCGGTCTCCACGATCGCCAGCCCCACCTGCCCGCGCTGCACCCAGGTCTTGAGCGTCCCGTTCGGTGCCTCCCGGATCGTGACGCTCATCCGCGGATGCCGCTGGCGCAGCGCAATCACCGCATCGGCGATGCGGTTCACCAGATGGCCCTGGTGGCTTACGGAGGGCAGCACGCCCAGGCTCAGCTGTCCGCCGTCGCCGATCGACGCGGCCATGCCGCCGATCTCCAGCTCGCGCAACCGCCGCTCCAGCAGCCGGGTGGAGACCGCGAAGGCGGCACTGTGCGGCGTGCGGATCAGCCCGAAGGACTTGCGATCGAACAGCGACACGCCCAGCGACGATTCCAGCTTCAGCAGCTGCTGGCTCAGGGCGGGCTGGGCCACGCTGGCGACTCGCGCCGCGGCGGAGACCCGGCCCGACTCATATGCCAGATTGAAGTAGCGCAGCCGCCGCTCGGTCAGGACCGGCGCCAACACCGGCGCCGGCGCCCCCTCCTCCAGCGCCCGGCGCAGCCGCGCGGCGAAGCGTACCGCCAGCGCACTGCCGTCGGTCCGCGCCACCATCGTGCTGGCGACGGGCGGATCGAGCGGCGTCGCCTCAGCATGCGATCCGCCGGGGCGCATGCCGACCGCGCTCGCCGGCAGCAGCAGCGTCCGGTCGGGTGTGTCGTCCAGCAGTTGCGGCCAGTCCCCCGGCGCCCGTCCCGAAACCTGCAGCTCCAGCCCCTGCGTGCTGCCATAGCCCAGGATCTGCTCCAGCACTGCCGGGGCGAAGCGCGGGACGATCGCGGGGCCTACCGGAGCGGCCGGATCGGCGAAGGGTATCTCGAGGTCCGAAGGTGCATAGCGGCGACGCACCTGCATCCACGGGTCCTCGCGCAGGAACACCTCGCCCAGTGTCGGATCGGCTCCGCGCGCCACCGCCTCGATCGTCACCGTCCCGCGCTCGGCGAAGTCAAGCACCGCATCGACATCGGCGAAGGGCGCGTCCTCCTCCATCGACCAGACCGGCTGGACCAGCGTCAGCGGCTCGTCGTCGGCAGTAATCGCGATCGCCCGGGCCAGCGCGGCGCGGAACCGCCCGAAGGCGAAACGCAACGATAGGTTGATCTCCAACCGCGCGATCGCGGCCTCTGGTGGCGCCACGATCCGCCGCCGCGCGAACGCCTCGATCAGCAGCAGAGAGGTCGCGGCGCGATAAAGCCAGTGCGCCACCGGCTGCAGCGCCAGCCCCGCGCCCTGCTTGCGGAACAACGGCACCCCCAGCGCCGCCTCCAGCGATTTCAGACTGGCGCTGATCGTCGAGGGCGCGATGCCCAATTCCCGCGCCGCAGCACCCAAGCTCTCGTGCTCGCAGGCGACGACGAAATAGTTCAGCGACTTGAAATCGAGCATCTCGCCTCCCCGCTTAGGCGAAGGGAAGCATCAAGGTGACGGGTTTGTAACCGTTCTGTCAACTGCCCTGCTGCGACGCAGCATCGCAACCGCGTCAGGCGGTCGCGCGCACCAAATGCACCTGTGCCGGAAGCAGCAGACCCTGCGGTCCGTGATGATCCGCAAGCCGCGCCACCAGATCTGCGCGCGCCGCCTCATGCACGGCAGGCTCCGCCTCGCGCATCGCATCGGCGATCGCGCTGGTCCGCAGCATCAGCTCCGCCGCGTCCTCCAGCCGCGTCCCTGCCGGCGCGAACGGCAGCGCGCCCTCCCAGCTGCCAAAGGCCACCTCGGTGAAGCCCGCGCCGGTCAGCAGCCCTTCCAGATATCCCGTGTCGCTGAACGCCAGTGGCCCGGGCCCGCGCGGATCGGCGGGCGCCAGCCCCAGGTGCTCGCGCGCCACCATGCCGGTCGCCACGAACTGCGGATTGACCTCCGCCGGCGCCCATACCGCAAAGTCCAGCCGCCCGCCCGGCGCGATCATCGCGCGCAGGTTCGCCATCGCCGCGGCGGGATCGGCGAAGAACATCACCCCGAATCGAGAGACGAGCCGGTCGAACGGCGCCTGCGGCGGGATCGTGCGCTGCGCATCGCCCGCCAGGAAGGCGGCGGTGTCGATCCCTGCCGCCGCTGCCCGCGCCGCGGCCAAGGCCACCAGCCCGTCGGATATGTCGAGCCCGAGCACCGATCCGCCGGGCGCGACTCGCGCCGCGATCGCCCGGGTCAGCCCGCCGCCGCCGCAACCGATCTCCACCACCCGCTCGCCGGGCGCGAAGCCGCACCAGTCGAGCAGCGCCGCACCGGGCGGGGCCAGCATCGTCTCGAAATGATCGACATTCTCCGCCCAGCGCGCGCCCGCGGTGCCGCTCCAGTCGGCGGGCTGCATCATCGCGGGTGCGGTGCTCATCGGCGGAGATCCTCTCGATTGCGGTGCGCCAGAGGGTAGGCTTCACCGCCGCGCTGCCCAGCCATGCCGCTCCGCATCCCTGGATAAGGCGAACCGAACGGCGCGCACATGAGCGCCGCTTATGCCCAAATTGCGCTTTGCATATTCGTGTCAGGAAAAATGTTTTCGTAGCCATGTTGCGACGCAACCGGGGACGCGATAGCCATGATGTCGATGCGACGCAGAGAGTTCCTCGGTGGCCTCACGCTCGGCGGCTCGGCCCTTGCGGCCGGTCCGTCTATCCTGCTCTCCGCCTGCTCGGGGTCGGGTAATCCCTCCCCGGGTGGCAAGGACGCCACGCTGCGGGTGGTGAACGCGCAGAGCCTTTCCAGCCTCGACCCGATCTGGACGACCGCGCCGGGCACGCGCGAATATGGCTTCCTCACCTTCGATCAGCTGGTCGCGGTGGATGCGAACTATGTCCCCAAGCCGCAGATGGCGGAAGGCTGGACGGTCTCGGACGATGGCCGCGCCTATGCGTTCACCCTGCGCGAAGGGCTGAAGTTCCATGACAACGCCCCGGTCCGTGCGGTCGATTGCATCGCCTCGATCCAGCGTTGGGGCAAGCGGGACAGTTTTGGCCAGCTGCTGATGCCGTACGTCGACTCGATGGCGGCGGCGGACGATCGCCGGTTCACGATCCGGCTGACCCAGCCGTTTCCGCTCCTTCCCGCCGCGCTCGGCAAATCCTCGTCCGCCGCCTGCCTGATCATGCCGGAACGGATGGCGGAGACCGATCCGGGCACCCAGGTGACCGCGGCGATCGGCAGCGGCCCGTTCCGCTTCGTGCGTGAGGAATGGGTGCCGGGCTCCAAGGCGGTGTGGGAGCGATTCGAGGGCTATGTCCCGCGCAGTGAGCCGCCGAGCGGCCTCGCCGGCGGCCGGGTGCCGGCGGTCAAGCGAATCGAATGGTCGCAGATCACCGATGCCTCCACCGCATTGTCCGCGCTCCAGGCCGGCGAACAGGATTATTGGCTGGTCCCGCCGGCGGACCTGTTGCCGCTGCTGTCCGGCAATGCGGACATCACCGTCGGCCAGCGGCTCAGCACCGATACCTGCTTCATGCTGCAGCCCAACCACCAGCAGCCACCCTTCGACAATCCGGCGGTCCGCCACGCGCTCGCCGCCGCGATCGATCAGATGGCGATCATGCGCAGCATCGCCGGGGAGCGGCCACAGGATGCGCACGCCGCGCGCAGCTTCTACGATCGCACCTCCCCCCTTTATACGGAGGCGGGATCGGAGGTGCTGGCGAAGCCGAGTATCGATCGGGCGAAGCAGATGCTCGCCGCGTCTGGCTACAAGGGCGAGAAGGTCGTGCTGCTCAGCGGCGCGGAGGCGCCCGCCTCGAACCTGGGCCAGATCATCGAGGATCTGCTCCGCCGGATCGGCATGAACGTCACGCTCACCACGCTCGACTTCGCCTCGATGATCCAGCGTCGCACCAATCGCGGCCCCATCGACAAGGGCGGCTGGAGCCTGTTCGTCACCGGCTGGACGGGCAGCGACCTGATCGATCCCGCCGTCCACCCGATGCTGCGCGGCGCGGGGTTCGAGGGTTATCCCGGCTGGTGCGACGCGCCGGAGATCGAACGGCTGCGCAAGGCGTGGGTGCTCGCCCCGGAAGCAGAGCAGAAGGCGATCGCGGAGCAGATTCAGGTCGAGGCATTCCGGGTCCTCCCCTATATCCCGCTGGGTGGCACCGTCCCCAGCTCGGCCTGGCGCAAACAGGTGACGGGCGTGTTCAAGGCGCCCTACGGGGTCTATTGGACGGTCGGCAAAAGCGCGTGATCCACCGTCCGCCGCCTCGCCGAAACGATCGCGAGGCAGCGGCATGATCGGCTATGCGTTCCGCCGCATCCTGCTGGCCGTACCGGTGATGCTGGTCGTCACCATCCTGGTCTTCGCGCTCCTCTATTTCGCGCCCGGCGATCCCGCGCTGGTGATCGCAGGAGAGAATGCCACCGCCGCGGATATCGAGCGGATACGCCACGCGTTGCGGCTGGATGATCCGCCCGTCACCCGCTTCGCCGCGTGGGTGATGCAATTGCTGCACGGCGATCTCGGCACGTCGATCTACACCGGCGCGCCCGTCTCCGCGCTGCTCGCGCAGCGCGCGGGCGCCACCGTCAGCCTCATGCTCCTCGCCACCACGATCGCAGTGGTCCTTGGTCTCGCGCTCGGCATCGCCGCAGCAGCCCGGCGCGGGGGGCCGTGGGACAGGTTCCTCTCGGGCTATGCGACGCTCGGCTTCTCGCTGCCGTCCTTCGTTGTCGCCTATGCGCTCGCCTTTGTGTTCGCGACCACGCTGCACCTCGTGCCGGTGCAGGGATTCCGCCCGCTCTCGGCCGGGCCCGGCGCCTTCCTCGCGACCGCGATCCTGCCCGCGCTCTCGCTTGCGATCGTCTTCTCCGCGCTGATCGCCAATGTCACGCGCGGCGCGATGCTCGATGTGCTCCAGCAGGATTTCATCCGCACCGCCGTGGCCAAGGGGGTGCCGCGCCGGACGATCCTGTTCCGCCACGCGCTGCGCAACGCCTCCATCCCGATCGTCACCGTGATCGGAAGCGGCGTACCCGTGCTGATCGGCGGCACCGTGGTGATCGAGGGGATCTTCGTCGTGCCCGGCATCGGCGGCCTCACCGTCGATGCCATTCTCCACCGCGATTATCCGGTGATCCAGGCGGTCGTGCTGATCTCCAGCCTGGTCTACGTCATGGTCAACCTGATCGTCGATCTCAGTTACACCCTGCTCGATCCCAGGATCCGCTATTGAGCACCGTGCTCGCCACCCCGGCCGATGTTCCGGGCGCGGGCGCCTCGCCGCAGCGGCGCATCCTGCTGCGTCTCCCAGAGACCGCGAACCCGGCGCTCGTCGCCGGGAGTGCGATCCTCCTCTTCATCCTTGTCGTCGCGATCACCGCGCCGGTGATCGCGCCCTATGATCCGCTCGCCGTCACCCTGGGCGATCGGCTATTGCCCTGGGGAGGCGCGCACCTGCTCGGCACCGACATGCTGGGACGGGACATCCTCTCGCGCATCATCCATGGCGCACGCACCTCGCTCGCGATCGGCTTCTGCTGCGCCACCCTTTCCACGCTGATCGGCACGCTGATCGGCATGGCGTCCGCCGCCACCCGGCTGGGCGATGCGATCATCATGCGCATCCTCGATGGCGTGATGTCGGTGCCTGCGGTGCTCCTCGCCATCGCGCTGATGGCGATCGCCGGCGGCTCCGCCACCAACGTCGTCATCGCGGTCACGATCGTGGAAATCCCGCGCTGTGCCCGCCTCGCCCGCGGCCTGATGCTTTCGCTGCGCGAGCGGCCGTATGTCGAGGCGGCAATCGCGTCCGGCACCGGGTCGTTCGGTCTGCTCGTCCGCCACCTGCTGCCCAATCTCATGGCGCCGCTGGCGGTGCAGGCCGCCTTCGTCTGGGCCGCCTCCATGCTGATCGAGGCGACGCTCTCGTTCATCGGCGCGGGCGTCCCGCCCAGCACGCCCACCTGGGGCAACATGATCGCGGAGTCGAAGGCGCTGTGGCAGCTGCGCCCCAGCCTGATCTTCCTCCCTGCCGCCGCGCTCACGCTCACCATCCTGGGCGTCAACCTGCTCGGTGAGGGGCTGCGCCATACCTTCGATGTCAAGGAGCGCTGAATGACGCCGCTGCTTGAGGTGGATCACCTCGACGTCGCCTTCCCCTTCCTGAAGGGCCAGCTTCGGGCGGTCGAGGATCTCTCCTTCCATGTCCATGCGGGGGAGACCGTGGCGATCGTGGGGGAGAGCGGATCGGGCAAGTCCGTCACCGCGATGGCGGTGATGCGCCTGCTCGGCGAACGGGTCGCGCTGGGTGGCAGCGTCCGGCTCGATGGGGAAGACCTGATCGCGGCGGATGAGGCGGCGCTGCGCACCGTGCGCGGCAACCGGATCGGGATGATCTTCCAGGAGCCGATGACCGCGCTCAACCCGCTTCACCCGGTCGGCCGCCAGATCGCGGAGGGGCTGCGCATCCATCGCGGGCTGGGCCGGCGCGAGGCGGAGGCCCGCGCGCTGGAACTGCTCGCCACGCTCGGCATCCCCGCGCCGGAGCGCCGGGCGCGCGAATATCCCCACCAGCTCTCGGGCGGGATGCGGCAGCGCGTGGTGATCGCGATGGCGCTCGCCTGCGACCCCGCGCTGCTGATCGCGGACGAGCCGACCACCGCGCTCGACGTCACGGTCCAGGCGCAGATACTCGATCTCCTCCGCCGCCAGAGCCGGGAACGCGGGCTCGGCGTGATCCTGATCACCCATGATCTCGGCGTCGTCGCCGAACTCGCCGATCGGGTCGTCGTCATCTATGCCGGCCGCAAGGTCGAGGAGGGTCCGGTCGCGGACGTGCTGGCGCGCCCCGTCCATCCCTATACCCAGGGGCTGCTCGCGGCGACGCCTCGCCTGTCGGATCAGGGCTGTCGTACCGGGCGCATGACGGAGATCCCAGGGAACGTCCCGCCGCTGTCCCTGCTCGCACCCGCGGGCTGCATCTTCGCCCCGCGCTGCGCCGTCTCCACGCCGCCCTGCCGGGAGGTGCGGCCGCGGCTCAGCGAACTGCCCGGCGCCCGTCGCGCCGCCTGCCTGAAGCTGGAGGAAGCCGCGTGACCGAGACGATCCTCGACGTGCACCAGCTGCGCAAGCATTATCCCGTCGGCCAGGGCTGGATGCCCGGCGCGAGGCGGCAGACGGTGAAGGCGGTGGACGACATCACCTTCACCATCGCTCGCGGCGAGACGCTGGCGATCGTCGGCGAAAGCGGCTGTGGCAAATCCACGCTCGGCCGCGCGATCCTGCGCTTCACCGATGTCACCAGCGGCACCGTCTGGCTGGACGGGCATCGCATCAGCGACATGCGCGGGCGCTTCCTGCGCCGGCTGCGCCGGCAGATGCAGGTCGTCCATCAGGACCCGTCGGCGTCCTTGTCTCCGCGCATGACGGTCCGCGACATCCTCGCCGAGCCGTTACGCAACTTCGGTGTCGCGGGTGCGCGCGCGGACATCGATCGCCGGGTGGCGGAACTGCTCACCTGGGTCGGCCTGCCGCCCGAGGTCGCGAACCGCTATCCCCATGAATTCTCAGGAGGACAGCGCCAGCGCATCGCCATCGCCCGCGCGCTGGCGCCAGAGCCTGACCTCCTGATCTGCGACGAGGCCGTCTCCGCGCTGGACGTGTCCAGCAAGGCGCAGATCATCAATCTCCTCGCCGATCTCCAGCAACGCCTCGGCCTCGCGATGCTGTTCATAAGTCACGATCTGGCTGTGGTAGAACATATCGCCGATCGGGTCGCGGTGATGTACTTAGGCCGCATCGTCGAGATCGCGGATCGCCGGTCGCTTTTCTCGGCACCATCGCATCCTTATACGCAGGCACTCTTGTCTGCTGTGCTCGATCCGCATCCTTCATCAACGCGCCGCCGGATTTCCCTTGCGGGCGACGTGCCCAGTCCGATCGATCCGCCTGCGGGCTGCCATTTTCACACCCGCTGCCCCTACGCCTTCGATCGCTGCCGCATTGAAACCCCCACTCTGGACCCACGCTCGCCGACACAGTCGGCCGCCTGCCACCTTGGGCAAGTTCCATCGGTTCAATAGCATAAGGTGCCGCTTCCCAGTCGGAAGCGGCGCGCTTCTCCGGGGTTTCAGAACGCCATCAGGTTCTCACGGAACGTCTCGTGCTCGTATGCGGTGCGGGTCAGCCCGCGCTTCTGAAGCACCGGCACCAGCCGATCGCAGATGTCGGAGACGTAATTCGGCTTGATATGGGCCGCGATCAGGAATCCGTCGCCGCCCACTTCCTCGACGATGTCGCCCATCATCGACGCGATCATGTCCGGCGTGCCGACCATCTGGTTGAAACCATCGTCCGCCGAATGGGTCATGATCTGGCGCAGCGTCGCCTGCGGGCCGTGCTTGGCGAACATCTGCAACATGGTCTGCATGCCGTTCGTCTTGATCTCGCCGACCGGCGCATCGAGGTCGAACTTGCTGAAATCGATCCCGGACAGGAAAGACATCGCCGCCATCCCTTTCTCCATGTGATTCGCCTTCGCCTTGGCGAGCGCCTCTTTCTTCGGCGCCACGTCTTCCGGGTGATCGACCAGAATCGGCGTGACCGCGAACATCACCTTCATCTGGTCCGGATCGCGACCGAACCCTTCGGCATAGCCGCGCACGTCGTCACGATACTTCTTCATGTCCGCCATCGTGCCCGAGGTGGCGAGCACGATATCGGCGTTGCGACCCGAGAAGCGCCGTCCGCGCGGCGATCCGCCCGGCGCCACGAAGATCGGCCGGCCCTGCGGCGAGCGCGGCATGTTCAGCGGCCCGCGCGACTTGTAGAACTTGCCCTCGAAGTTGATCGCGCGAACCTTCCCGGGGTCGATGAATACGCCGCTGTCGGCGTCCATCACCACCGCATCCTCGTCCCACGCATCCCACAACTGGCTGCACAGATCGACATATTCGTCCGCCATGTCGTAGCGCAGATCGTGCTCGAACTGCTTGTCGTGGCCGTAGTTCTGCGCGGCGGCGTCGCTGGTCGCGGTCACGATGTTCCAGGCGATGCGGCCGTTGGAATAGTGATCCATCGTCGCCAGCGACCGGGCGAGCAACCACGGCGGATAGAAGGTGGAGGTCATCGTCACCGCGATGCCCAGCCGCTTGGTCGCCTGCGCCAGATAGGGCGTCAGAATGACCGGATCGAGCTTGGGCGTCATCGTCGCGGTGCGCAGGTAATAGTCCATCGACCCGCCATAGGCATAAGGCACCGCGGAGGTGTCCTCCAGGATCAGCAGGTCGAAGCACGCGCGTTCCATCGCGCGCGCCGCATCCTGGAAGATGTCCGGCTTGGTCCAATCATATCCGGGCGCATAGCCCGGCTCGTTCCAGCCCTGCACCGTGATGCCTGGACCAAGGAACCATCCAAGGTGAAACTCGGCCATGAGACCCCCGCATGTTTGTGAACAGGGGAAGACTGACACACACGGGTTTGGCGCGATCATTCGTTTTTATGCAGCGTACGATAGCGTCACCTGCAGAAGCCCCGCGATGCTTGCACCGCTGCCGCCGTTTCTCTCCAATGCGGGACGACGGCTTTGGGGGAATGCGGTGGAAGACCGGCAATCGATACGTCCGTTCCTGGCCATGCTGCAGGACCGCGGCGAATTGCTGCGTATCGCGGAACCGGTCGATCCGCTGTTCGAACTCTCGGCGTTCCTGTCGCTCGCGGACCGCGGCCCGGCGCTGCTGTTCGATCAGGTCGAAGGTTCGCCGCTCCGGGTCGCGGGCAACCTGCTCGCCGGGCGCGATCGGATCGCGGCCGCGCTGGGGATCCTCCCCGGCGAGATCGCCGCGACCATCCATCGCGCGATCCGCGAACCGATCGCGCCGATCGTCGCGAACCATGCCGCGGTACAGGCCGTTGTGGAGCGGCACCGCCCTTTGGATGCTCTCCCGATCCCGACCTTCTTCGAGCATGAGCAGCGGCCCTATATCACCGCCGGCGTCATCCTCGCGCGCGATCCCGAATCGGGGCGCGGCAACGCTTCCTTCGCGCGCGTCGGCAAGCTCGATGGCCGTACCGCGCTGGTCGGCATCGCCCCCAACCACCATCTCGCCCAGCTGTCGCGCAAGGCCGCGGCGCGCGGAGAGCCTCTGCCGATCGCGGTCGTCCTCGGCGCGCATCCCGCGATCCAGCTTGCCGCCTGCCTCTACCTTGGGCTCGGCGACGACGAGCTCCATTGCGCCGGCCGCCTGCTCGGCGAGCCGGTCGAGCTCGTTCCCGCCTTCACCATCGACCTCGCCGTTCCGGCCGGGGCGGAGATCGTGCTGGAAGGCACGCTCGATGCCGCCGATCCGGTGCCCGAGGGGCTGATCTCCGAATATCATGGCATGTACGAGGATTACGGCCCCGGCATCCGCGCCACCTTTTCGGCGATGACCCGGCGACACGATGCGATCCTCCAGGTGATCGAGCCGGGCTATCACCGCGAACATATCTACCTCGGCGCACTGCCGATCGGCGCCGGCCTTCTCCATGCGATCGGCGCCGTGCTGCCCAATGTACGCGATGTCGCGGTGACGGAGGCGGGCGCCGGCCGCACCGACATCGTCGTGCAGATCGATGCCCCTCGCCCCGGCCAGGCCCGCCGGGCGATCCATGCCGCCTTTGCCGCGGTCAGCATGGTCAAGCGGGTGACCGTGGTGGATGGCGACATCGATCCGTGGGATCCGATCATGGTCGATTGGGCGCGCTGCAACCGCATGAAGCTGGAGCGCGATCTGATCCTGCTCCCGCACAGCGGCACCGATCGCTCCGAGCCGATGGAAGAAAGCGGCCTCGTCACCAAGATCGGCATGGACGCCACCGCCAAGCCCGGTGATCGCGCGGAAGGCGTCGCACGCGCCCTGCCCCCCGCCGCGGTGCTGGAGCGCGCGCGCGCGAAGCTCCGCGCCTTGACCGCCGGCGCCTGGCTCGCCTGATGCAGAGCCCGCGCCGCCTGATCGTCGCCATCACCGGGGCTACCGGCGTCGACTACGGCATCGCCGTTCTGCGCCTGCTCCGACGACACGGTGGGTTCGAAACCCACCTCATCATTTCGCCGTCCGCGATCCGTACCCTCGCGGAGGAAAGCGACGTCCCACTCGCGGAGGTGCAGGCGCTGGCGGATGTGCGGCACCCGTTCAAGGATATCGGCGCCACCATCGCCAGCGGTTCCTTCCGGACCGAGGGGATGATCGTTGCCCCCTGCTCCTCGCATACCCTGAGCGCCATCGCCGCCTCGCTCGGCGACAACTTGATCCTGCGCGCCGCGGACGTGTGCCTGAAGGAGCGGCGTCGCCTGCTGCTGATGCTGCGCGAGACGCCGCTTCACCTGGGGCATATCGAACATATGGCGGCGGTGACCCGTTATGGCGCGATCGTGATGCCCCCCGTCCCCAGCCTCTACACCCGGCCGCAGTCGATCGCCGAAATGGTGGAGCAGACCGCCGCGCGGGCGCTCGACGTGATGGGGATCGAGACGGAGGCGCTGCACCGCTGGGGCGACGCATCCGGCCGAGAGGGATGAAAATCCAGGCTCCGGAAACGCTTATGCTGGCGTGCGCCAGAACCGGCTTCCGGGCGTTTTCTCCCGACGCCTAGTCTTCGGGTCGCGGCGGGACGATGCCCGGCGCTCGCAACGTGGGGGAAGTTCATGGCCGACAAGGTCTGGATCGGTAGCATCGTCCTGCCCGATCGGGTGATCGAGAACGGATACGTTCTGGCGGGAGACGGCATCGTCCAGCATGTCGGCGCGGGTGCGCCCCCGGCCGGCGAACGCCATGGCGGCGCGGGCATGCTGATCCTGCCCGGCGCGATCGACGCGCAGGTCCACAGCCGCAGCCAGGCCGATCAGGAGGATTTCGTCTGGTCCACCAACAGTGCCGCGGCCGGCGGAGTCACCACCATCGTCGATATGCCCTATGACGCAGGCGACCTGATCTGCACCGCGGAAAGCCTGACCGCCAAGGCGACCAGCGCAGCGGAGCAGGCGCGGGTCGATTTCGCGCTCTATGCCACCGTCGATCCCGACGAAGGGGCCGCACGCATCCCGGAACTGGTCGCTGCCGGCGCCTCCTCGTTCAAATTCTCCGCCTTCGGCACCGATCCGAAGCGCTTCCCCCGTATCCCGCCCCAGCTGATGTACGAATGCTTTGCCGCCATCGCCCCGTTCGGGTTAATCGGCGGCGTGCACAACGAGGATGACGAGATGGTCCGCGCCGCGACCGCCGCGGTGCGCGCGACGGGGGAGACCAGTTATCTTGCCCACGGCCGCTCGCGCCCGCCGGTCACCGAGGCGCTGGCGACCGCGCAGGTCTATGAGATCGGTGCCGCCACCGGCTGCTCCGCGCATATCGTCCATTGCTCGATCGCGCGCGGCTATGAACTGGCCGCCGCCTATCGCCAGCAGGGCCATGACGCTACGATCGAGGCATGCATCCATTATCTCGTGCTGACCGAGGAGGACGATGTCCGGCGCCTGGGTGGACGCGCGAAGATCAACCCGCCGATCCGGCCGCGTATGGAGCGCGAGGCGCTGTGGCGGCATCTCGCCGCGGGCAACATCACCGTCGTCTCCACCGATCACGTCAGCTGGTCGGCCGAGCGCAAGGATGATCCGGACATGCTGAAGAACGCCTCGGGCGTGCCTGGGCTGGAGGTGCTGGTGCCGCTTCTCGTAAAGGGGCTGGTGGAGCGGGATCTGCCGCTCAGCCACGCCGCACGGCTGCTGGCGCACAATCCCGCGCATCTCTTCCGCCTGGGCGCCACGAAGGGGGCGCTCCAGGTCGGTCGCGAGGCGGACGTGGTGGTGATGGCGAAGTCCCCCTATCGGTACGATGCCGCCGCGTCCGGCATGAATGTTGTCGGCTGGAGCCCTTATGAGGGGATCGAGCTGCCCTGGAAGGTGGAGGGCGCCTGGCTGCGCGGCGAGGCGGTATCCGAAGGTGGGAAGACCGTCGCCCAGCCCGGCACCGGCCGGTTCCAGCGGCCGCTGGCGCCCCGCGCATGACCGTCCCGAAGATCGATTCCGACCGCCTCTGGGCAGACATCATAGCGCTCGCCGAGGTGACCGAGCCCGGCCGCCCGTATACCCGTCGCTCGTTCACGCCGCTGTTCGACGAGGGCCGTCGCCGGCTGATCGAATGGGTGGAGGCGCTCGGCGCGAGCGTGCGGATCGATGCCGGCGGCAATTTGATCGCGCGCATCGAGGGCACCGAGCAGGGCCTGCCCGCGATCGCCATTGGATCGCATACCGATACGGTTCCCGCCGGGGGGCGGTTCGACGGGATCGCTGGCGTGCTCGCGGGGCTCGCGGTGATGCGCGCGCTGGTCGAGGCGGGAGAGCGCCTGCGCCATCCGTTCGAGCTGATCGACTGCCTGGCCGAGGAACCCAGCGAGTTCGGCGTGTCCTGCATCGGCAGCCGCGCGATCGCCGGGCAGCTGACCCCGGCGATGCTGGACCAGCGCGATCCCGCCGGGCGCCGGCTAAGCGATGCGATCCGCGAGGTCGGCGGCGACCCCGAACGGCTGGCGGAGGCGCGGCGCGAGGACCTCGGCGCCTTCCTGGAGGTCCATATTGAGCAGGGCCCGGTGCTGGAGAGCGGCGCGCTCGATATCGGCATCGTCTCCTCGATTGTCGGCATCCGCCGGCTGGAGATCCGCTTCACCGGAGCGGCAGGCCATGCCGGAACCTCGCCGATGCACCTGCGCCGCGACGCCGCCTATGCCGGCGCACTGGCACTGGTTGGCT
>NZ_JBELLZ010000044.1:0-27058 GCF_042096255.1 Sphingomonas sp.
CAGCGCTTCTTGCCCTGCGCCGCCTTGGCCGCCTCCTCGCGTGCCTTGGCATCGCGCGCCGCCTTCAGGATTTCATTCTCTTCGTCTGCCATCTCATTCTCCCTTGGCAAGGTATCGCGAGCGGAACGCCGTCGCGAAGGCGGTGAGGGTCCCGCCCGCGATCGCCGCGCGCAGGTCCGCCATCAACGCCTGATAAAAGAAGAGGTTGTGCTCGGTCATCAGCATCGCGCCCAGGATCTCGCCGGCGCGGACGAGATGGTGGACATAGGCGCGCTCCCAGGTGGCGCAGACCGGGCAGCCGCATTCGGGATCGAGCGGGCCGGTGTCCTCGGCGAAGCGGGCGTTGCGTAGGTTGATCGGTCCGGTGCGGGTGAAGGCCTGGCCGGTGCGGCCCGAGCGGGTGGGGAGCACGCAATCGAACATGTCGACGCCGCGCTCCACCGCGCCGACGATGTCGTCGGGCTTGCCGACGCCCATCAGGTAGCGCGGCTGGTCGGCCGGCAGTTGGCCCGGCGCGAAATCGAGGCAGCCGAACATGGCCTCCTGCCCCTCGCCGACGGCGAGGCCGCCGATCGCATAGCCGTCGAAGCCGATGGCGGTGAGCGCCTGGGCGGAGCGGAGGCGCAGGTCCTCGTCCAGAGCGCCCTGCTGGATGCCGAAGATGGCGTTGTTCTCGGCATGGTCGCCGCCGGCGTCGAACGCATCGCGGCTGCGCTGCGCCCAGCGCATCGAGCGTTCCATCGCGGCGCGCTGCACCTCGGGCGTCGAGGTGGTCGGCACCAGCTCGTCGAACGCCATGACGATCGTGGAGCCGAGCTGGCGCTGGATGTCGATCGAGCGTTCGGGCGAGAGCAGGTGGCGGGTTCCGTCGAGGTGCGACTTGAACGAGACGCCTTCCTCGCTGCGCTTGGTCAGCTCGGACAGGCTCATCACCTGATAGCCGCCCGAATCGGTCAGGATCGGCCGCTCCCAGCCCATGAAATGATGAAGGCCGCCGAGCCGCTCGACCCGCTCGGCGCCTGGGCGGAGCATGAGGTGATAGGTGTTGCCGAGGATGATGTCCGCGCCCGCTGTGCGCACGTCCGCGGGCTTCATCGCCTTGACGGTGGCGGCGGTACCGACCGGCATGAAGGCGGGGGTGCGGATGGCGCCGCGGCGCGTTTCGATGGTGCCGGTGCGGGCGCGGCCGTCGGTGGCGGCGATCGTGAAGCGGAAGCGCGAGGTCATCGGCGGCGCTTGCGTTCGTCGTCGGGGCGTCGGCCGGGTGCCATGGCGCGGATGGTGAGGCATTCGGCGCGGGTGACGACGCCGTCCTTGTCGCGATCAAGGCGGGTGAAGGTCTCGGCCATCTTGGCCTGGAGCTCGGCCAAGGTGATGCGGTTGTCGCCGTCGCTGTCGGTCTCGAACGGGCTGGGCAGCGCGTTGCGGTCACCCAGGTAGCGCTCGGCCCAGTCGGCGAAGGCGATATAGCCGAGCGTGCCCGCGCGCGCGGTGTCGATCGCCTCGAACGAGCGGCGTACGCCCGCCTCCAGCTCGGTGCGGGTGACGCGCGCGTCGCCATCGGCGTCGAAGGCGGCGATCGCCATGGCCACCGGCTCGACCACCAATGTCGCGGGCGGCTGCGGCGGCGGCCCCGCGGGGACCGCCGCCTGGAGCAACAGGAAGATCATTTGCGCGTCTGTGACACCGGCGGAGGCGGAGGGCTAGACCCTGCTCTCCCGTTCTGTTCTGACCGAACCGGTCGAAGTGCCACTCTCCCAAACAGCGCTCCACCTCGGGTGAACCCCACCCGGCGGACGCCGGGGCCCAGTTGCGGGCGGCCCGATGCTGGACCCCGGCGTTCGCCGAGGAGGCGCTTACGCTTGCGGATGTCAGGATCACCGCCGCGGCGGGCAATCCTTCGGGTCGGCGTTGGGATCATCGCACCGGTCGCTGCCGCCGAAGAAGCCGAGGATATCGACAGAGATCAGCGACAGGCGGTCGGCATTCTTGGCCGCATTGTTGGCGAGGTTCTGGATGTTGCCGACGATGGAGGAGGCGGCATCCGCCGGCACTGCCGCGGCGGCGGCGACCGTGCCGGTGGGCACGCCCGAAATGTCGCCGCCTGCACTGAAGTTGTCCGCATTGGCGACGCGCGCCGCCGCCACGAACACGTTGCCCGAGGCGCGCACGCCCGCGTCGCCCGCGTCGACCTCGCCGACCGGCGCGACCAGGATGATGCTGGCGAGCGGATCGCCCGGCGACTGCTGGAACGCGCCGATGCCCGCGCCCGCGACGCTGCCCGCGCTGTCCACCTCGGCGCGGCCGTTCTGGTCGAAGCGGACGGTGACCGGCGGGAAGCTGGAGGCGCTGCGCGGGCCCTGGCCGGCGTTGAGATCGCCGTTCGAGGACCACATCGAGATGTCGCCGCCCGCCAGCGTGAACAGGCGGCTCTGGTTGAGGCGGAAATCGCCATCGGTGGCGGAGCGGACCGAGCCGCCGCGCAGCGTCAGCACGCCCTCGAACCCGATCGGGATCGCCGAGATGAAGTTCTGCGAGGTGCGCGCGAGGATGCCGTTCTCCAGCGCGTCCTGCGGCGCCACCCCGAACAGGGTGCCGCGCCGCGCCGCCTGGTCCGAGGTGCGCACCACCGAGCCGGCGAGCACGTCGCCGCCCGGCCCGAGGATGGTGATGTCGCCGCCGCGCACCGTCTCGATCGTGGCGAGGCGCAGGTCGACGTTGCCGGTGATCACCCGGTCCGCCTGCTTGAGCTCGCCATTCTCGAGAATGCGGGTGGGGACGCCGAGCGGATGGTCCGCGCTGATCGTCGCCGGATCGGTCTCATAGACCGCAAGGTTGTCGGTATAGCCCAGCTCGGCGGGGAACAGCGTCTGCGTGGCGCGATAGCCGCGGATATATTGCTGGAAGGACGGGCTGGTCGGGATGCCGGTCTGCGCCAGCTCGTTGAAATAGAGCTGATCGACCAGGAAGTTGCGGCGGCTGAGATTGTCGAGCCCGGCGAAGGCGGCATACAGATCGCCGTAGCGGGAATAAGCGGCGGCATCGAGCGACGCGTCGTCGATGCTGCCGAACACGCGGGCGAAGGCGTCGGGCGCCTTGTCGCGCAGCCAGCGGGCGAGGATCGGCGCGTAGATCGGCCGGCTGCGATCGGGCGAGAGGTTGCCGTTGGGATCGCTGACCTGGACGAACAGGTCGCCGTCCAGCATCGCGAGCTTCGCCGGGTCGAGATAGGTCGACTGGAGCCCGTCGTAGTTGGCGCCCTTGCCGATGCCGAAGAACGCCTGGATGTTGGCGCCGCGATTCTGGAGCCAGGGGTTGAAGTCGTTGCCGACGGTGCGGATGCCACCGGCGAAGTCCTGCGCCGCATCGCCCACCCCGGTGGTGACCGAGTTGAGGAACGGCCCCAGGTTGCGCCCCGCCTCCACCGCCAGCGTGCCATAGCCGCCGAGCGCGAAGGTGTTGCCGTTGATGAAGGGCAGGCGCAGCGACGAGGAGAAGGCGGTGGTGCCGGTGATGTCGCGCCCGGCGGTGATGCGGGTCACATCGGTGTCGCGGACGTTCTGGCCGGTGAACACCATGTCGACGATGTCGAGCCCGGCGCCGATGCGGCCCTGCTTGGCGAGCGACAGCGTGACGCCGGTGATCGAGCCGCCGGCGTAGATTCGCGCCGGCTCCGGATCGTTCAGATGGGTGATCCGCTGGTTGTGGAACAGCCGCAGCTGGATGTCGCCGGTGGTCGGGAACACGCCGTTGAAGCCGAAGTCCAGCCCCGCGCCGCCGCTGTTCACCGCATCGCGCACGGAGAGCGCGCCGGGCAGCAGCGTCGGGTCGCTGTCGCTCATCGCCAGTGCGAGATCGCGGATCTCGCCGCCGGCGAGCAGCGACAGCTGGCCGTTCTCGGACGGGTAGAGCAGCCGCGGCACATTGTCACCGAAGCTCAGGTCCGAGGTGATCGAGGCGAGGCCGAGCGAGGGCGGCAGCACGATGCCCACTGCTTCCAGCCGCGTGTTGCCGAAGTTCAGCACGTCCAGCTCCGGCCGCGAGGCGTTGAGCGTCAGCGTGCCGTTGCTGACCACCGACGCACCGGCATTGGCCGAGAAGAAGCCGAGGCCCGCATCCTGGTTGGTGGTGCTGATCGTCTGCACGCCCAGCGCGCCGATGCCGCCGATGGTGGCCTCGCCCGCGACGTTCATCGTCACATAGGCATCGGCGATGCGCAGGCGCAGCTCGTTGCGCTCGCCCTGGATGGTGCCGTCGCGCAAGGGGCGGAAGGTACCGCCGGCGGTGACGACATCGCCGCCCACGGCGATGCTGCCGGTGCCCGAGCCGATGTCGATCTGCCCGCCCACCAGATCGCCGCCGGCGCGGATGATGGCGTCGCCGCCGCCGAAGGTCATCAGGGTGGGGCGGACGCTGCCGGTGGTCGCGGTGCCGACCAGCGGGTTGCCGCGCGACACGTTTGCCGGGGCGAGCGGGTTGGCGGTGGTGATGCTGGTGTCGAGCGCGACGGTGAGATCGCGGATCGCACCGCCCGCGACGACGCTGACGTCGCCGCCGCCCAGCGCGCCCACGCCGGAGGTGAACAGCTGCGGCACCAGCCCAATCTGCGTGTTCTCGCCCACCCGGCCGACGCGCCAGCGCTGGTCGGTCGCGCCGATGAAGTCGGACACATTGTCGGGCAGGAAGGTGGTGCCGGAGAAATCCTGGAAGCTCGGCTGGCTGAGCGTCCTGCGGATCAGCACCGAGGCGGTGCCCAGGTTCTGTTCGGACCACACGTCCCGTCGCGCAAGGACGTCGCCGGTCGAGGCCCTGATCGAAACGTCGCCGCCGCCGGTGGTGAGTTGCGGCGCCTGGAAGAACTGGCCCTTGTTGGAGGGCTGATAGTCGCGCTGGTCGAACGTCGGCTGGGCGGCGTTCGCATTGTAGGAATAGCGGATGGTGGTGCCGTCCGCCGCAGTGGCGACGATCGGCGTGCGCGTCAGCAACCGCCCGGCGGTGTACACCGCGGTGCCGCCGACCTGGTAGAGATCGGACGACACGCCGGGATAGTCGAACGGCACCGCGCCGGTGGTGCCCAGCGGATTGCGGTACACCGCTTCCTCGGTACGGCGCAGGTCGACGTTCTTCGCTGCGGCGATGTCGATCGAACCATCCCCCGTGCGCACGATCGTGCCGACATGCGCGGTGTCGCCCTTGCCCAGGCTCCCCGGCGCATTCGGCGTCGGCGCCTTGGTGCCGAACTCGCCCGAGCGGACCTTGGCGGCATATTCGCTGCCATAGGCCTGGAGGAAGCCGAGCACAGCGGAGAGCGGCGCGGCGACGCCGCTGCCATCCTCCTTGAAGATCGCGCGCGGGAAGTTCTCGGCGAAATAGTCGCGCGCACGCTGCAGCGAGGTGCTGGCGAGCTCGCTGTCCGAGCCCCAGTTCAGCACGGTGTAATAGTCACCGGCGCGGCGGGGATCGAGACCTTCGGTGTTGCTGGAGTTGGCTACCGCGTCGATGAAATCCTCGGGCGCGGCGGTAACCGGCTCGACATCGCTGGTGAACGGGCTCGGCCGCAGCCGCACCTCCAGGTCGCCGGCGAACGTGGCCGTTCCGCGCTCGGCGACGATCCGGTAGCTGGTCTCGCCGCGCACCAGCACGCTGGCGCCGGTGGCGCGATCGATGTGGAGCGGGTTGCTCGACAGCTTGGCGTCGGCGCCGGCGACAAGGCGCAGGCTCGTCGAGCGGACCGCGCGCGTGCCGTCCTCCAGCAGCGGAAACAGGTCCGCGCTGCCAAGCGGGTCATTGCCGAGCGCCGCTGCGGAATTCGCGCCGGCGCTGTAGGGGGCAAGCGAGCCGGGCCGCTGGTCGCTGCCCGCCGCCGGATCGATCAGCGAGATCGTGGCGGTCTGCCGCGGATTGGGATTGTCGCTGCCGGACAGCCGGTCGAACGAACCGACCCCGCTGCAATCGAAGCTGTTTGCGGCGTTGCTGCAGCCGAAGACGACACCAGGGGCGACCGTTCGATCGCCGCCGCCGAGCTGGTAGCTCATGTAATCGGCGTCAGTGCGGTCGCGGAAGGTGAAGAAGCCGTCGGTGATGCTGTGCGCGATGTCCAGCGTGCCGCGCGCGCGGAGCGACACCACGGCTGCCTCGCCGCCGATCCGGCCGCCGACGCGATACAGCATGTTCGTATGGTTCTGGAGCAACTCCGCCTCGCGGCCTGCAACCACTGCATAGCGGGTGGTGCCCCTGTCGGACAGCTCGGGGATGACCCGGAGCACGCCCGCGGCCAGCGCCGCCTTTTCGTCGACGATGCCCGCGCCCAGGTTCCAGTTGGTCGCCAGCGCGATCCCGCCGTCCGACACCAGCTCGACGCCGGGGCGAAGGCGGATGCCGGAGAAGCTGCTGCCGTCGGCGGCGCTGATGCCGAAGGTGCGGATGAAGTTCACCAGCGACTGCTGGTCGCCCTCGCGGAAATCCTCGGTGAGGATGTTCTTGAGGCCGGTCGACGCCTCGCTGGCGGCGAAGTCCAGCGAGACGCCGCGCCGAGTACCAGTGACGCCCGAATAGCTGCCGGCATCGGCGATCGCGTCGAGGTCCCAGCGGCGGAAGCCCTCGATCTGGATCTCGGATGCGCCCGAGACGGTGCCGCCGATGCGGATGTCCACCGTGTCGCGGTCGGCGCCGATCACCGGCGCGCGGAAGCCGACAGTGCCGCCCTGGTCTGCGGCGGCGAAGCGATAGGCGGTGACATCCGCCAGTGTGACGGGGTCCTTGACCAGCTGCCCGACCAGACGGTCGCCGGTGCCGCCCGCGGCGATCGCGGCTTCCGTGCGCCGTGCGCCGACATCGATGCGCGCGCCCGAAGCGAGCGTGATCGCGCCCGTTTCGCTGCCGATGCCGATGGTGACGTCGCCCGCCTTGGCGCTGCGCGTGTCGGTATCGGCATAACCGCTGGTGTGCGTGTCGATCAGCGCGGTGGAGGCGAGGGTGACGCCGTCCTCGCCGAACAGCAGCACGTCGCCGCCGTTGACCCGCGCGGTCTGCGCCTGCGCGGCGGTGAGCCCCGCGACCGAGACGCCGGAGGTGTCGATCGTGCCCGCGATCACCACCGCGCCGCCGTCCGCGACCAGCTCGACCTGCTCGGCGCGGAGCACCTGACCGGTGCTCAGCGAGAGGTTCCCGCGGCCCGAGCGGATCGCCACCGTGCCGCCGAACGCCGCGCCATAGCGGGTGACGAAGCCGGCGAGATCGAACGCACCCTTGCCGGAATCCAGCGCGATCGAGCCGGTGCGTGCGGTGGTGAGGCCCGGGTTGATCGCGGTGCCGAGCGACCCGAAGGTGACCGAGCCGTTGCTGGCGAGCAGGTTGAGCGTGCCGGCATTGCCGACGCCGGTATCGACGGTGAGCGTGGATCCCGCACCGACGCGGATGTTCCCGCGCAGCGACACCAGGTTCACCGTGCCGCCGCCAGAGGATACGGTGACCGAATCGACCGCATCGCCGAAGGTGCGCTGGTAGCCGGGGGTGGCGAGCGCGGCATCGCCGGTGAGCGTGACCGCGCCGCGCGACTGGACGTCGATCACGCCCGAGGTGGCGCGGATCAGGGTGCCGTCCGCGGTGAAGCTGGCGACAGCGGCATCGGCCCGGCCGAAGGCGATGCGCGAGCCCGGCGCGGCATTGCCGGTCGGCACGGGCGCGGCCGCCCCGGACGCACGATCGGGCGCGACCAGTGTCACCGCGCCGGTGGTAGCGAAGACATAGTCGGGACGGATCGTCTGCTTGCTCGGGTCCGCCACCTCGGCGCGATCGGCGAGGAAGGGCGTGGTCAGCGTGAGCGCGGCGCTGCCGGTATCCAGTGCCCCCTTGCCTTCGACATAGGCGCCGCCCTGCGCGCCGATGCCGATCTTGCCGCCGAAGCCGTAGGTGCGGACCACGCCGGTCTGGAAGCGCGCCAGCGCGGCGTTGATCGTCAGGTCCGATCCGGTGTTGCCGCAGGCCGGGCCGTCACCGCCGCAGGCGCCGAGGTCCGCGGCGGTATTGCCCAGGATCAGCGTGTCGGCATTGATGGTCACATCGCCGTTGCGGCCGGACAGGCCCAGAGCGGGGCCGTCGACCCGCAGGTCGTTGAACGTGTAGCGCCCTTGCGAGAAACGGATCGCGTCGCGCGAGCGCAGCGTGACCCGATCAGCCGCGGCGAGCTTGCCGATCAGCGCCTGGCTGAAGCCCGCATCGCCGAACTGGAGCGTGTCGCCGCTCAGTGCCAGGTTGGTGGCGACGATGTTGGTCCGATCCGACAGGGTGAGCCGCTGGCTCGAGTCCACCGCGACCGACTTGCCGGTCAGCGTCGCGCCGGACAGGTCGAGCGTGGCGGGGCGCAGCGTGTTGCGGATCGCGGTGTCGCCCTGGCGATCGATCAGCCGTTCGGCGCCGCTCGACAGGCGGACCACCGCGCCGACGCCGGTCGGATCGTAAGGATAGCCGAGCGGCACTTCGTCGGGCGCGATGCTGGGGATCACGTAGTCGCCGGTGGCGGTGTCGTCGAGCGTGCCGGTCGCGGTCAGCTTCGCGCCGCGCTTCACGACCAGCGCCGAGTTGGTGCCGCCCACCGCCAGGATCAGCTCGGGGGCGCTGTACGAAACGTCGCCGGCGACGGTGATGGTGCGGGCGACCACGCCCAGGCTGGTGGTGCCGTCCTCGTTCTCCGAGCGCTCGGCACCGATCGACAGGCTGTTGGCGTTGAGCCGGGTCAGCGTATCGTCGGTGAGCAGCAGGGTGCGGCGCGGCACGTCAACATCGTCGCTGCCGGCGATCAGCACGTCGCGCGCGAGGATGTCGAACTGGGCGCCCTTGCCGCCCTTGGCGGGCGTGGTGTCGAACACGCCGGCCACCTTCAGTTCCGCGAGCGGCGCCAGCACGACGCGCGCGGCGTCGATCGGCAGGCGCGGCGGCGCCTCGCCGGCGCGGGTGGCGCGATCGATCACCGCCTGGCTGCCGCCGGTGGTCTCAATCCGCGAATATTTCAGGAAGACGTCGCGCGACTGGACGGTGAACGAGTGGCGCGCGGATTCGGCAAAGCCGGTGCCCGCGGTGGAAAAGCTGCCGCCGACGATCACGCTGCCGTCGAGCAGCACCTGGCCGCCGCCCGGCGGCGGCGGCGCCTCGCTGACGTTCTCGACGATGCGGAAGGCACCGGGCAGCAGCGCATAGTGCGCAGGGAGCAGCAGATACTCGCCCGCCGGGATGCCGTTGCCACCGTCGAGCGTCACCGACCGCCCGATGTTGCCGCCGTAGAGATCGCCGCCCTCCGCCGATTGGTAGTCGGCGGAATAGACCGGATCGAACGGCGCGATCGCACGTGCCTGGTCCGCGGGGACGATCGCATAGACCTGGCGGCGGTCCGCGAATTGGTAGCCGATGCCGGTGACCGGATCGTAGAGATTGCTGCTGAACGCGTCGCGGTTGAAACGGTCGAGCACGTCGCGCGAGCCGCCGGTGCCGGAGACGAACTCATAGGCGAAGATGTCACCGCCGCCGCGCCCGTCGAGCCGCGCGTTGCGGCGGACGTCGATCGTGTCGCCGGCGAGCGTAAGCTGACCGACCGGGGTCGCGGTGATCGGCAGGCCGACCGACGGAGCGAAGAAATACTCGGTCAGGTCGGTGGTGGTGCCATAGGGGATGTTGAGCCCGGTGCCGGCCACGGTGGTGACGCTGCCCGGCGAGAAGGTGAGCGATCGTGTGGCTTCGATGACGGGGCCGAAGTCCCCGAGGGACACGTCCTGATTGCTGCCGATCTCGAGAAGGCCGAGGGGCGCGGCAAGATAGCCGCCCTGGATGATCTCACTGGCCTGGATCTGGAGGTAGGACCCGGCCGAGAGCGGTGCCGGGGTGCTGGCATTGAGATAGGTGCTGCCGAAGCGGATCGCCGAATCTCCGATTGCGGCGACCAGGAAGGGATCGACCGCATTCTGCTGGTCCGCGGGCAGGCGACGGTTCTCGATCAGCCGCTGGAGGTTGCCGGTACCGGTGGTGGCATAGACGCGGCCTGCATCGAAGGCGATGTCGCCCCAGGCGACCAGCCGGCCGTCCAGCGAGGGCAGGTCCAGGCTGTTGGCGGCGCGATCGTCGATGCCGATGAAGCGCACGTCGCCCGGCGTCGCGAAGCCGACGCTCGCCACCGAGGCGTCGAACAGCACGCCGCCGACGAAGTCGATCCCGGCGGAGGCGCGGAAGCGAAGCGTGCCGCCGTTGCGCCCGGGGAAATCGCCATAGTCGGGGATGTCGCCCAGGCGGCTGGAGAAGCGGATGAACGGCGCGATCACGCTGGCGTTGGCGCGGCTCTCCGCTGAGATGACGGTGGCGGCATCGGCGGCGATCGGCACACCGGTGAGCGCGGGCGCGGAGCCGACGGTGAAGGCCTTGCCGAGCGTGAGCGACACGTTGCCCGAGAAGGTGACGCCGCCCAGTGCATTGAACGTGTCGAAGCCGGCCGCCTCTATCTGGTCGGCGGCGATCGTGCCGGACGCACGCGCGCCCGAATAGGCGTCAACGATGGTCGGGCGCAGCCAGACCATCGTGCCGCCGGCGGCGAGCGGCGCGCCGCCGCTCGCGTCGATGCGCGCGCCGCGCAGCGAGCCGAGGCCGCCGCCCACCGCGAGGGTGCCGCCGTCGCTCCATTGGAGGCGCGGGGCGAAGGAGATCAGGCTGACCTGCTGGTCGAACAGCGCGCTGGCGCCCGAAAGGTCGACGGTCGCGCCGGCCATCGCGTTAAGCTCGCGCGCGCCGGTGACGCCGACGATCGGCGGCAGCGAGTTCTCGACCGCGTTGAAGTAGCGCGGATTGCCATAGGCCGGCACGGTGAACAGCGCATAGCTCGGGTCGCTGTTCGGCGGTGTCAGCGGGGACGCGGTGGAAATGGTTCCACCCGCGAAGATCCGCCCGATCTGGAGCTGGCGACCCGATGGCAGGAAGGGCGCACGCGTATCGTAGAGCGCGACTCCCGACAGGTCGGTGACGCTGCCCGCATCCAGCCGGATGCCTTCATCGCTGCCGAGCCGGCCGGTAAAATAGACGAACCGCTCGGCATCGGGACGGGTGAACAACTCGCGGACGGTGAGCAGCCGTTCGGTGTTGAACGGATCGGTGATGCCGGCGGCATTCTCGGCATTCTCGTCATACTGGCCGCGGCGTGGGCGGCCGAACACCTCGTCCAGCGAGGAAACGCCGATGCCGCGCGAGGCGATCGGCAGCGGCAGGAACTCGCGCTGGATCAGCGAGCCGCCCGGCAGCACGATCGAGCCGGCGTTGTAGATCTTGGTCGCGGTGATCGTCGCGCCGGCGGCGCCGGTGACGCTGCCGCCTGCCAGCACGTCGAATTCGGCGAGGCCGCGCAAAGTGAGGTTCGCGGCCACCCGGTCGAACGCGGCGGTCGGTACGCCGGGCTTGAGGTAGCTGAACGCCAGCGTCGAGCCGCCGGACGTCTCGCGCAGCAGCGCGCTCGCCTGACCGGCGGTGAGGAAGGCGGGCAGCAGCGATTGGGTGAGGTCAAACCTCTCGCCCCTGCCGACGGTGAACGCCGTGGTCTCGAAAAAGGCCGAGTTGCCCTGGCGTTCGTTGGTGAAAAGGTCGTTGATGATCCGCGAGCGATAGGCGGTGACGTCGAGCGTGCCGAAGCCGGTGTTGCGGAAGAAATCGAACGAGATGTGGGTGGAGCCCTCGCGCACGTCCGAGCCGAACGAGAGGTCCGGCGCGACCAGGGTGAACGTGCCGCCACCGGTGAAGCCGAAGCCCTTGATCGAGCTTTCGGAGAATTCCACCGTCGCCTGCGGGTTGCCGGGCACCAGCGCGGGGACCACCGTGTCGGTGGGGGTGAAGTCCACCGACTGGTTGGAGCCCGCGATCGGCGCGTCGCTGCGGCCCGAGCTTTCGGCGAGCGGCGGCACGGTGACCACGGTGGAGGCGTAGGTCGTCTCGTTGATCAGCGCGATGTTACCGCCGCGTCCCGACAGGTTGAGCGACTGGTCCACGCCGACGAAGGCGCCCGCCGACACGTCGAGCAGCGCGGACTTCTCGATGATCAGCCGGCCGCTGAGATCGCCGGCGATCTCGGCCTCGTCCACCGATGTGCCGAGCGCGACCAGCACCTTGGGGGCCACCGTGAGCGAGATCGAGCCGCCGTTGATGAAGGCGTCGCTCTCGGCGAAGCCGGTGGTGGTGTAGTTGTTGACGAAGCGTCCGGCGGTGAAGAGCGTGCCGGTGACAATGATGTCGAACGGGTCGGGCAGGCGGCCTTCCTGGCGGACGGCGTACAGGCCGGCGATATCGTCCGCCTTGGTGAAGGCAGAGCCGAGCGCGCTGAGCGACCCTGCCGCGATCGGCGCCGCCGACAGCTCATAGGTACGCGCGCGGATGCTGCCCGAGGCGATGTTGACCGCGCCGTCGAAGCGGATGGTGCGGCCGGTCTCCACCACCAGCGAGCCGCCGTTGATCAGGCGGAGCGCGCTGCCCTTGGTGAACTGAGCGCCGCCGCTGGTCTGGAGCGTCAGGCCCGACAGGCCCGCCGCGCTGAGCATGCCTGCATCGAGCAGGGTGGTGCCGAACACAGGGGCGGGACGGTCCGCGCCGTGGACGACGATGTCGCCGCCGAGCGCAACGCCGGCGGCGCCGGTGAACGAACCGATGCGCAGGAAGCCGCCGGCGGGCAGATCCTGTGGGGTGCGCTGGAGCGCGCGGCCGTCCTGCGCGATCGTCGAGGCGAGGCTGGGCCGCATCGCATTGGCGATCTGGCGCGCCCCCGCGAACGAATTGCCGTGGAAGGTGCCGCCGATCGCGATCGCCGAGCCGCCGATCACCAGCGCGCCGGCATTGCGGCCCTCGTCATAGGCCGCCTCGAACCGCTGCCCGGCGAGCAGCGGATCGCTGTAGCTCTCGGTCTCGCCAAAGCGCGGCTGATATTGCGTATAGCTGTCCGCCACGCCGACGAAGATGTCGTTGGGATCGGCGTCGCCGATGTTCACGACCCGGCCGTCGGAGGTGAGAAGGTTGCTGGAGCGGACCAGCCCGGCGTTGTAATGGACCCAGCCGCCGCTGAAGTCGATCGTCGCGCCCGAGGCGATGTTGATCCGCGCCGCGGTCTTCGGATCCGCCTCGTTGCGCAGCAGGTTGACGCCCAGCGACACGGTGCCGCCCGTCGTCATCAGCTCGGACGCGGTGACGCCGATCTGGCTGGCGAGGCTGCCGCCCTCGATCAGCGGCGAGCCGACCCAGCGCACGCCATCCTCGCGCACGCCGCTGCGGCGCGGGTCGATGAACAGGGTCTGGCCGTTAAGCGTGAAGTCGCCGGTGAGCGACACCTCGCGATAGTTGGGCGTGTCGCGCAGCTCGTTGCGCTTGACCGGCGTGATCTCGATACTGTTGCGGTCGGCCGACAGCTGCACGTCCTTGACGCCGCTGACGTCGATCACCGCGCCGGTGGCGATGGTGATGCTTGACAGGGTGTTGATCGGATCGCTCGGATCGAACGCAGTGTTCGCATCGCGGCCCACCACCACCTTGGCGCTGGGCGCCAGGATCAGCGAATTGCGCTCCAACGAGACGATCGAGGGGATGAACAGGCCCAGCGAGCTGTTGACCTGATCGGGATTGTCCGCGCGTGCGCCGATCTCGATCGAGGAGGTCTTGAACGGTGCGGGCGCGTCGGCGGTGCCCTGCGGGATGGTCTCGGCGCTGCCGTCGGGCAGGATGACGATGCCGCTGGCGCGGTTCGCATCCGCATCGCCGCCCAGCGTCACGGTGCCGGCGGTCAGCGAGATCTTGCCGTTGCGCGACACACTGGTGGTGGAGGCGAGCAGGCCATCGTTGGCGACGCTGCCGAACAGACCGGCGCCGAGCGAGAGATAGCCGCGCGGCGAGTCGATCAGCCCGCTGTTGATCACCACGCCATCGTCCGGCGTCGAGTCGAGCGCGACGGTGGCGCTGCTGCGGCGCTGGGTGCCGCGCGAGACGGTGCCGACGGTGCGCAGGATCAGGCCGCGCACGTCCGCATCGGCGCTGTTGGCGGCGCCGGTGGACCGGGTCGCGGCGACGAGGCGGCCACCCTGGAGGCTGACCTGTCCCTCGCTTGCCTTGAGCGCGCCGTCGTTGACCACCTTCGGCCCGGCAAGGATCAGGAACCCGCCCGAGGCGGTGGTGATCGCGGCGCCGCGATCGACCTCCACCGCGCCCTCGATCGCCGGGACGGAGGCGGTGACGTTCTGGCCTTCCTTGTAGAGCGGCGACAAAAGCAGCGAGGGCAGCGCCCCCGCGCCGGCTGGCACGGTGCCCGCGAACAGGCCGTTCTGCAGGAACTCGGTATTGCGCTCCTTCAGCGTGATCGCGTCGAACACATTGGTGGTGCGGCCGTCGATCTGGATGTCGCGGAAGTTGCGGCCGTAATTGCCGATCTCCAGCGTGCTGGCGAGCAGCGAGCCGAGGTTCAGCTGCGATCCCTTGCCGAAGATCACACCGTTGCGGTTGAGCACCAGCACGGTGCCGTCCGCCTTGACCGAGCCGAGGATGGTGGAGGGGGCGGTGCCGGCGGCGACACGGTTCACCACCGTCCAGCCGGTCTGGGCGACGCCATCCTGCTTCTGGACGAACTCCAGCGAGGTGTTGGCGCCGACATCGAACCGGTTCCAGGTGAGCAGGGCGCGCTCCTGGGTCTGGGTGATGGTGACGTTGGTCTTGCCGTTCGCGGCCGACTGCACCGGCGCGCCGGCGCCTTCCCAGGTGTTGGCGCCGGTCGCATCGTTGGCGGAGGAGACGCTGGCCATCAGCGCCTGCGCGCGCGCGATATTGTCCGCGCCGCCCGCGGCGGTCAGCGCCGCCGCCTCGCGCACCGCCTTGATCGGATCAAGGCCGTCAGCGGACAGGCCGTCGGTGGGCTTGGCGCGCGCGGCCAGCGCGGCATCGCGCGCGGCGGTGACATAGCCGCGGATCTGGTCCGCGCGCGACTGGAGCGCCTGCGATCGGGCGAGCGCCTCCGTCATGGTGACCGGGCGGACCGGCAGCACCGGCGCGGTGACCACCGGCCTCGACGATGTTCCCGCGGCATTGCGCAGCGCGGCGAGCTGCGCCTCGGCCGGCAGTGCCAGCCCGGTCGCCATCGCGGCGAGGCTGACGCCGAGCAGTAGGCGCGGATCCGAACGGCGAAGATCGGTCATGTCAGCACTCCCAGGCACCACGGCCAAGCACTCGGTTACGCACGAAGAACAGGGGGCGGTTTGCCCGTCAGAAGCTTGCGAGGAGATCGACCTGAAGCATGTCCACGTCATAGCGTTCGCCGGTCACCTCGTTGGCGCTGAACCAGCGGCCGCCGATCGACAGGCCATCGTAGAGGCCCAGCGTCGCGCCGAGATAATAGCCCTTGGCGTTGGTGCCGCCGAGGTGAAAATTGTCGTCGGTGAAGCTGTCCAGCGCGGCGTCGCTCTCGATGTAGCGATAGCCGCCATAGACGTTCCACTCGCCCCAGCGCCGCGGCTGCTGATAGCCGAGCGTGCCATAGAAGGTGTAGGCGATATCGCCGCCGACGAAGCGGCTGGGGTTGTTCGCGGCGCAGACGCTGCCCTGCGAGTCCGGCACTCCGTCGTTATTGTAATCCACCTCCTGGCCGTTGTTGAACGGCTGCCCGAGCACGCCGTTGCGGCACACGTCCTTCTCGTCGAAGGCGAGATTCTTGACGAAGTTGCCCGCGAAGATCGCGCGGGTCTTGTCGCCCAGCGGGAAGCTGACCGACCCGCTAAGATCGAGCAGGCGATAGTCGAAGGTCAGGCCGAAATATTGTGGCTGCGGCTGAATGGTGTTGGGCGGCAGGTTCGGATCGAGCGCGATCTGGCGCAGCGGCGACAAAGTGTTGCCCTGGCGCAGGTAGAAGGGGCGCAGGTTGTCCGTCGAGCATTCGACCTGGCCGGCATAGAGCAGGCAGGGTTCGGAAAGCTCGCCGCGCAGGTTGTCGAAATCGTGATAGGCGGCCGCGGCGCGCACCTCGATGCCGCCGCCGAAGCGCGCGCCTGCCTCGACCTGTCCGTTGAACAGGAACTTGCGCGGGAAGACCGCCTTGTCCTGCTGGGTCGAGATGTTGTCGAAATCGCCATAATCGAGCGGGAAGGCACCGCCGCGCAGCGTCAGCGTGATGCCGTCACCGAGGAATTGGCCGAGCCGCGCCTCGCCGAAGAAGCCGTCCACCGCAATGTCCTCGTCGAACACGATCGGCGTGGTCCAGAACGGATTGTCGAAGCGGCCGCCGGTGACGGTCAGGAAGTCGGTCGGCGTCACCGAGATATAGGCGCGGTGCAGCCAGATGTTGCGATTGCCGAAGCCCTGGCCGAGCACGGTGTTCGCCGCGTTGGGGAAGGTGTCGTCGCCGGTGATCAGCATCAGGCCAGCGGTGACGTGCTTGGAGATGCGCGCGTCGAGGCCGAGGCGGAGGCGGACGCGCAGGTCGTTCTCGCGGTCGATGCGGGTGTTGAGGAAGGGGATCGCGGGGGTGCGCAGCACGTCGAACGGGCCGTTGGCGTTGATCTCGGCGAAGTCGAAGATCTGGTTCGAGTTGGTGTTGGGCAGGAAGATCGACTGCGAGCGCAGGCGCACGTCGCCGTAAATGCTTATGTTGCGGGTCCATTCCGAAGCCGCCTGCTCGGGCGCGGCCCAGCCCTCGTTCTTGGCCTGGGCGAGCACCTCGGCGCGCAGCTCGTCCTTGATCTGGTTGCGCACGGTGACCGGGACATAGGGGACGCGGATCGCGCCGGGGGCCGGGGGCGGCAGGTCGCTGCCCTGCGCCTGGCTCTGCGCGACGCGGGCCTGCGCCGCCTCCGCCTGCGCCTGCTGGATCAGCGCGGCGCCGGCCTCCTTGGTGATCACGCCGCGTTCGGCGAGCAGCCGGACGAGGTTCGACATCGCATTGTCGGTGGGGGTGGTGGGAAGCTCGGGCGCGGGCGCCGAGACCGGGCCGGGCGCGCGCTGCTCGGCCGCGACCGCCGGGGTCGCCTGCGTCTGCGCCGCCGCGGGCGACGCCCCGAGCGCCAGCGCGATCGCGCCGGCGGCGGTGGTCAGGAGCAATCTGGTCGTCACGGTTCTTCCCCCATTGCCCGGCGTGCGGGCGGCTTGTTTGGTCAGACGGCGCGGCGGCCGCGCACGGTGATCTCGCGGGCGCGGCCGTTCCAGCCCTCGGGTGGGGCGTTGAGGCCGCGGGTGCCTTCCAGGATCTCGCGCAGCTGCGCATCGAGGTCCGGCTTGCCGGTGGAGCGCACTAGCCGCGCGCTGGCGACGCGGCCGTTCTCGATGGTGATGGCGAAGCCGGCCGAGAAGATCAGTCGGTTGACCTTGCCATTGTCCTGCACCCGCTCCTGCAGCGCGCTGGCGAGATAGCGCGTGTAGAAGCCGTCGGAGATGCCACCGCCGCCGCCGGGGCCCTTGCCGGTGCCGCAGTTGGTGCCGATGCAGGTGCCGCCGCTGGACGGCGCGCCCGTGCCGGTGCCGCTGCCGGACTGAAGTCCGAAGCTGTCGGTGCCCGCCTGCGCCGGCCCCGCGATGGTCATCGGCGCGGGCGCCTCGGGCGCCTTGGCCGGCTCCGGATTGGGCACGGGATTGGGCGCGTCGGTCGGCTCGGGCGGCTTGGTCTGCGGCTCGGGCGGCGGCGGCGGGGGAGGGGGCGGCGGTGGCGGCAGCATGTTGATCGCCACTGGCGGCGGCGCCTCCACCTTCACCCCGACCTTGCCGGTGAACTGGCTGGCGACGAAGTAGATCAGGCCGAGCAGCAACAGCACGCCGATGGCGATCGGCACCCATCGGCCCGCCGCCGAGGGTTCGCGGATCTCGATCTCGGGTGCGTTCGCCACCGTGCGTGCCCCCTACGCGCCGGTCGGCTTGCCGGTGACCAGGCCGACCTTGCTGAGGTCGAGCTGGCGGCACAGGTCGAGCACCTCGGTGATCTTGCCGTATTGCGCGGTCTGGTCGCCCTTGAGCACGATCGGCACCTCGGGGTTCGAGGCCTTGGCGTTGCGCAGGCGGGTTTCCAGATCGGCGAGCGTGACCGGGAAGGCGTCCATGAAGATCTGACCCTCGTTGTTCACGGTGATCGCGATCGTCTTGGGCTCCACCAGGCTCTTGGCCGACGACGCCTTGGGCAGGTCCACCTTGATGCCCTGCACACTGGCCGTGGCCATCAGGATGAAGATGACGAGCAGCACATACGCCAGATCGAGCATCGGCGTGATGTTGATGTCGTCATAGGCCTTGCGGCCACCGCCTACCTGCATCGGTCCTGCTCCTTATTCGGCCGCATGCGCCAGCGGCGGCGGATTGGCAGCGTCGTGCTGCATCTCGGCAAGGCGGGTGATCAGCCGGTCGACGAACACGCGCATGTCGTCCGACAGTTTGCTGATCCGGCCGTTCAAGTAGTTGTAGCCGAACAGCGACGGGATCGCCGCGGCGAGGCCGGCGATGGTGGCGAGCAGCGCCGCCGCGATGCCGGGCGCGATCGCGTTGACGTTCACGTCGCCCGCCATCGCCACGCCGCCGAACACGGTCATCACGCCGATCACCGTGCCGAGCAGGCCGATGAACGGGCCGCCCGAGATGGCGATGGTGAGCAGCACCATCGCGGCGTCGAGCTTCTGGTTCTCCTCGACGACCTGCGCATCGACCGCGGAGCGCATCGCCTCCACCGCCTCGCCCGAGAGCGGGCGGCTGCCGAGTGCGCGGCGCCGGATGTCGAACTCGTCCATGCCGACCGCGAAGATGCGGCCGAGCGGCGAGGCGTTGATCTGGGCGATCTCGGCGGGGGTGATCCCCTCCAGCTTCTCCACGGGGACGAGGTCCTCATGCATCTGGCGGAAGCGCTTGAGGAACACAGCATTGCCGCGTGCGGCGGTGTTCAGATAGGCGTTCTTGCGGAACATCACGAACAGCGCCGCCAGCAGCAGCAGCATGCAGATGATGACCACGCCGGTGTCGATCGGCTCCAGCTTGGAGACGATGAACATCACCACGCCGCTGCCTTCGCTGGGCTGTTCGGCACTCTCGGATACCGAGACGAGCTTGCCGTTCGGGCCCTCCGCCGAGGCCATGGCGAGCAGCATGGTGGCCGGGCGCGCGGTCTTCGACAGGCGCGCCTCGTCGATCTGGCCGGTGAAGGGCCGACCCTCCGCGCCGCCGATGCTGAGCGGTCCATCCAGCGCGGGCAGCGCGGCGGTGGCCGCCGCCGCCTCGACCCCGTTGACGAAGATCTTCACGGTGGTGCCGTCGGCGGCGATCGCGAGATGCGTCCACTCGCCCTGCTTCACCTGCGCGGTGCCCTGGAGCGTCGCGCCGCCGACCTGGGCGAAGGGCACGCCGGCGTTGAGGCCGAACACCATCGCGCCGCGCGCGAAGATCGCCTGCTGCGGGCCCAAAGCCTCGGGCTTCACCCAGGCGCTGAAGGTCATCGGCGCGCCCGCGGGCATCGCCAGCGCCGGGCTGGGCGCGATCTGGAGGGCGCCCTGGCCGGGGAAGCGCGCCGCCTGGCCGATGATGCCGTTGGGATCGATGCCGGGAGGGGCGTTCTGCGCGTTGCTGCCGTTGGCGGTCGAGTCGGCGCTGGGCTGGCCCGGCCGCTCGCCGAAGTGGAAGGCGGCGAGATAGTCGGCGTCGAACGTGCCCTTGGCATCCTGGCCGGTGGGTGCGTTCTCGTTGCCGAAATAGATCCACAGCTGGCGCTTCTCGCCGCCGGCGAGGTTCGGCACCGACACCCAGATCGCGGCGAGGCCGTTGGTCGCATCGAACCGTTCGATGTGGAAGGGCAGGGGGGTCTTGCCGTCCGAATCGATGATTCTCAGGTCGGCCCCATTCTCCAGCGCGTCGGTGAAGGTGAAGTTGCCGTTGTGGAGGCGGATCAGCACCACGGTGCGCCCGATCGCGCCCGAGGCGTTCACGCCCGAGGGCGAGGTGTCGACGGTGACGGCCTTGCGATAGGCCCATTCGTCGTTCCACCAGCCCTGGCTCTCCTGCGCCGCCGCCGGCAATGCGCCGAGCAGCAGGAGGAGGGGCATCAGCACCCTCTGGATGAGCTTGGCCATGCTGCGTCCCCTTTCGAACGTGCCCACTAGAATTCGCCCCTCACGACAAAGATCGCGCGGGGATCGCCCGCGCTGCTGATCGGGCCGTCGCGCAGCGGCACCCCGATCGACATTTCCCCACTGAACAGATCGAACAGCCGCAGCCGCGCGCCCCCGCCCACGCCCAGAAGGCGGAACTGGTCCTGCTGCTCGGCGAGCACGCGGCGGACGCGCACCCAGCCCATGTCCACGAAGCCGTAGACGCGTAGCTCGTCCACCACGCTGCCGAACAGGGTGGCGGCGGACGGCGAGCGCAGCTCCAGCGATTGCGAGAAGCCGTCGTCACCGACCGCTTCCGACTGATAATAGCCGCGCACGTTGGTGAGGCCGCCGATCGAGAATTGCTCGTTGGTGATGAGGTGCGAATCGGCGATCTGTGCATTCAGCCGGTAGGCTGCGACGAGATCGCCCTTGAACGCGCGCTCGTAGGTGGCGCCGAGGTTCAGGTGGACGAAGTTTTCGTTGGCATCGAGCTCGCGGCCGCGGAACTGGTCGATCAGCTGGCAGGGCAGGCCGACGACGACCTCGACGCAGGTGGTGCGGTTGATCGCGCGGAAGCCGAAGGTGCCGCCCAGGTTGACGCCGAAGCTGGTGTTCTCGTCCCCGCCGGACAGCGCATATTCGGCGGTGATCGGGATGTAGCGGATCGGCGCGGATCCGGCGGGCACGCCGCCCACGGTGATGTCCTGCTGAAAGTCCTTGAAGTCCGGCCCGAAGGTGATCGCCTGATAGGTGCCGTCCGAAGGCAGCTTGTAGGTGGCGCGCACGCCCACCTGATAGCCGTTGCCCAGCACGTTGGTGCCGCCCAGCGCCGCGATGTTGCTGTTGGACTTGTAGCCGAACACCAGCAGCGTCCACGGCGTGCCGATGAAGGGGATGCTGTACGAGCCCGAGATCACTTCGCTGTCGGACTTGCGCTCGGGCGCGTAGATGTAGGTCGCCGACAAGGTGTGACCGACGCCGCCCAGGTTGGTGAACCGCGCCGAACTGGAAATCCGGGTGCGCGTGGTCGACGGGCTGTTGTCGTTGTTGATCTCAACGCTGGCGTGGATCGGCAGCTCGTCCTTGACGCGCAGTTCGACATCGACGCCGCCGGTGGTGCTCGGCTTGAACGTCGGCGTGATCGTGCGGTCGGGAAAGCGATTCGCCGCGGCGACGTCGCGTTGGAGCGCGCGCAGGTCGATCGGCTGGCCGGGCACCAGCGAGGGCACGTTTTCGAGGACGCGCCCTTCCGAATGGTATTTGCCGCCCGACACCAGCACCTGACCGAGCGGCGACTCGCTGACCGCGATCGTGACGATGCCCTGCCGGAAGGTCGCGTCGGGCTGGACCGGCAGCTCCACCACCACCGCCTCGAAGCCGCGCGCGGCATAAGCGTCCTGGATCGCCTTGCGGGCCGCCTCGGCATCATCGTTCGATCGCGCCGGGCCGGTGAACGGATAAAGGATCGTGGCGATCTGGTCGGGGTCGAATCGGGTGACGCCGGTCACGTCGAAGGCGTTGATATCGAACTGCTGCGCGGCGGGTGCGGCGGCGGCCTCCTGCGCGGCTGCGGGCGCCTCCTGCGCCGCGGCAGGCGCGAGCGGGCAGGCGCCGGCGATCGCCATCGCCAGCACATGCCAAGACGCGCCGCAGACCGCCGGTCGCTTCATCGAAAACTGCCCCTTTGCCCTGCCCGTGGCCTTGCGAAAGATTTGTGAAACTATTGCGACAAGGATCGGGGCCGAAGCGCGGGTCGTCTGAAGAGTTGCCGCACGGCAACATTGCGGCGGTCGCCGTCTTTACATCCGACAGGAGCGCGGCCGGGACTCGTGATCGCGCTACCTCGTCTCCAATCGTAAGGGTGGGGATACGGCCAAGTCCGTCACTTTATTGCAACAAAACGGTCTTGATCACGTCTCGATGGCGTCGCGCGATCGACACACACCTGTCCCCGGCCCGTCACGGGGGCGGGCTAGCGGAGCCGGGCCACCACAGGGGAGAGCATACATGAAGTCGAGGTTCCTTCTCGGCGCGGCGCTGGTCGCCGCTCCGTTCGCCGCCGTTTCCGTCGAGGCGCAGGCCGTGCCGAAGATCAAGAACGTGATCGTCGTCGTGAACGACGGTGGCGGGCCGACCGTCTATGACGCGTATCGCATGTTCAAGGGCAAGCTGCCGGTCACCAGCACCACCAAGTTCAAGAAGACCTGGGTGTCGACCCACCCGCTGCGCCCGGACAGCACCACCAACAACACCCCGGGCACCGATGCGCAGGACCCGTCGGTCGTGTACGACTCGGCCAAGTTCTGGGACACCACCCCGATCGCCGGCCCGTCGACCGTCTCCGGCTACGGCAACTACCCGGCGGCCTTCGCCGGCTACGAGTGGAGCCGTTTCGCGCACCCGGACTCGGGCAACACCGCCTCGTCGCTGTCGAACGGCGTGAAGACCTACAACAACGCGATCAACGTCGATGGCTCGGGTGACCCGCAGACCACCATCGTCGACCTGCTCCAGGCTTCGCGCAAGGCTGGCAAGCGCACCGGCATCGTGACCACCGTCGAGTTCAGCGACGCGACCCCGTCGGCCCTCGGCGGCGCCCACAACATCGCCCGCGCCAACCGTCAGGCGATCGCGGCCGAGATGTTCGGCACCGGCAACCTCGACGTCATCGCCGGCGCCGGCAACCCGGACTTCAACAACGACGGTCAGCCGCAGACTGCGAACTACAACTGGATCTCGCAGAACTTGTGGACCGACCTGAAGAACGGCACCAACATCTTCGGCGGCAACAGTTGGAACTTCCGCCTGGTGCAGGACAAGTCCGAGATCGTTGACCTGGCCAACGGTTCGGTCCCGGCCCCCGAGAAGCTGGCGATGATCGTCAAGGCGTTCACCTCGCTGCAGTTCAATCGCTCGGGTGACACCACCGATCCGTCGGTTCCGCACACCAAGGAGCCGTTCACCGATCCGCTCAACACCAACATTCCCTCGCACAAGGAAATGACGCTGGCGGCGCTCAACGCGCTGGGCCGCACCAGCAACCCGAAGAGCGGCAAGGCCAAGGGCTTCTACCTGATGACCGAAGCCGGCGCGGTTGACCGTGCGGAGCATGCCAACAACACGGCGCGCATGCTCGAGGAGATGCAGGCTTCGGACGAGACCGTCCAGGCGATCATCGACTGGGTGAACCGTGACGACACCGATGCGACCTGGAACAACACCCTGCTCGTCGTCACCGCCGACCACGACCACGTGCTCTACGGTCCGGATGCCGACCGCATCCCGTTCCAGGGCCTGAAGTCGAACGGCGTCGGCAAGACCCCGCGCCACAAGTGGTTCGGCCCGAACCACGGCACCGGCCTGGTTCCGCTCTACGCCTATGGCCGCGGTGCGGACGAACTGATCGCGCTGGCGACCAACGTCGACAGCTACACCGATGGCGAGGGCCGCACCTTCGGTCACGGCAACTACCTCGACCAGACCGACGTCGGCAACTTCCTGAAGGCGGCGGTCGCCAGCCAGGCCGACTGATCCACCTTCACCGGTGACCTGATGGGGGTCCCGGGGCTTCGGCTCCGGGACCCTTTTCTGTGGAGCCGACCGCTTGCCATCATGGCCGTCGATCCGCAGAACGCGGCGGACAGGGAGACGACGGATGGCGGGACGGTTCGAGAACAAGTCGGTGTTCGTCGCGGGTGCGTCGAGCGGGATCAACCTGGCGATCGCCGAGGCGTTCGCGCGCGAGGGCGCGAAGCTGACGGTGCTCAGTCGCAGCGAGGAGAAGATCGAGGCGGCCGCGGCGGGGATCCGATCGATCGGCTTGCCCGCGATCGGGATCGCCTGCGACGTGCGCGATTATCCGGGGCTGGAGGCGGCGTTCGCCCGTGCCGTCGAGGCGCATGGCTCCATCGACGTTCTGGTTTCCGGCGCGGCCGGCAACTTCCTGGCGCCGGCGCGCAAGCTCAGCGCCAATGCGTTCAAGACCGTAGTCGACATCGACCTGCTCGGCACGTTCAACGTCTTCCGTGCGAGCTTCGATCACCTGACCCGGCCGGGTGCGTCGCTGATCGCGATCACCGCGGGGCAGGCGGTCCACCCGTCGCCGTTTCAGATCCACGCCTGTGCCGCCAAGGCGGGCGTTAACATGGTGACCAAGTGCCTGGCACTGGAATGGGGACCCGCCGGCATCCGGGTCAACGCTATCTCGCCCGGGCCGATCGCCGATACCGAGGGCATGGCCCGGCTGGCCGCCGATCCGGCGCGCGAGGCGGCGATCAAGAACCGGCTGGCGCTGCGCGACTATGGCCGCAAGGACGACATCGCCGAGGCCGCGATGTACCTTGCCAGCGACGCGGCCCGCTATGTCACCGGGGCGATCCTCAACGTCGACGGCGGCAACGACCTGGGCGATGCGAGCACGGACGCGCTGGCGTGATCTCTACCAAGTTCCTCCGAGGGCGTGCACGCGCTGCCTTGTCGATCCACGAGCAGCAGGTGCTGGATGCGGCGATCTCGGGCGTGCGCGAGGTCGGGCCGCGGACGATGCTGAGCCGCTCGGACGACGTGCTCCAGCAGAGTACCTACCTGATCGAAGGGTTCGTCAGCCGCTACATGGACGATCGGGGAGGGCATCGGCAGCTCGTCGCCATCCATGTCCCAGGCGACTTCATCGATCTCCACGGCTTCGCTCTGAAGCGACTCAACCATGACGTGGCGACGCTCGGCCCGGTGCGCATCGCCACCGTGCCGCATCCCGCGCTCACCCGGATCATGGCGGAAGAGCCACACCTCGCGCGGCTGCTGTGGTTCAGCACCTTGCTCGATGCCGCGATGCACCGGGAGTGGATCTTCCGACTCGGGCGGCTCGATGCCACCGCGCGCGTGGCGCATTTCTTCTGCGAACTCGCGACCCGGCTCGACATGGTCGGCTTGTACGAGGGCGGCCGGTTCGCGCTGCCGATCACGCAGTCCGAACTGGCGGAAGCGTGCGGCGTCACCGGCGTGCACGCCAACCGCACGCTGCGGGTGCTGCGCGAACAAGGCATGCTGGTGTTCCGCGAGGGCGTCGCCGAGGTGCTCGACCTGCCGGCGCTCAAGCGGCTGGCGCAGTTCGACGATAGCTATCTCTATCCGAACTCCGCCGAACTGTTCGAGCGCAACTGACGCTCAGGCGAGGTCGGCGGGACCGAAGGCGAGGGGCAGCAGCGCGGAGAGGCGATGCGTTTCGCGCACCCCACCCGTCAGCCCGGCGCAGTGGATTGCCAAGTCCCGCCCGCCGAGCTGCGTCGCCTCGTTGAGCATCTGCCGGCAGCGCCCGCACGGCCGCACCGGAGCGGTGCCCGCGCCGCCGATGGTGCCGCCGACCACCGCGACCTCGACCACCTCGGCCAGCAGTCCGCGAGCGTTGGCGGTGCCCAGCGCCACGGTCTCGGCGCACAGCGACAGGCCGTAGCTGGCATTCTCCAGATTGGCGCCGGTGACGATCTCGCCGCCCGCGGTGCGCAGCGCCGCGCCGACGGCAAAGCCGGAATAGGGGGCGTAGGCGTAGCGGGCCGCCTCGCGTGCTACGGCGATCAGGATCTCGGTTTGGTCCATGGTCAGCCGCGGATATGCAGCACGCAGATCAGGGTGAAAAGGCGCCGCGCGGTGTCGAAGTCGACCTCGATCTTGCCGGCGAGCCGCTCCTTGAGCAGCTCGGCCGCCTCGTTGTGGATGCCGCGCCGCGCCATGTCGACCGTTTCGATCTGCTGCGGCGTCGACTGGCGGATCGCCTGGTAATAGCTGTCGCAGATCGCGAAATAGTCGCGGATCGGCCGGCGGAAGCGGCCGAGGCCCAGCACCAGAGTCTCCAACGGCGTGTCGTCCTCGCGCCGGATCTCGATGGCGAGGCGGCCTTCCTCCACCGACAGGCGGATGCGGTAGGGGCCGGCATAGCCGTCCGGATGGCGGCGCTGAGGGGCGAAGTGGTTGTCCTCGATCAGGTCGAAGATCGCGATCCGCCGCTCCTGCTCGACATCCGCGGAGCGCCACAGGATGGTGCGCTCGTCCAGCTCGACATGGATGATCCGCGGGTCTGCCACTGCCGGAACCTAGAGGCGGGGCGGGCACCGGGCAATCTATCCACATCAATCTGCCGCACGCACCTTCAAGCCGGTCGCGCCAGGGGGTAGGGTCCGGGGGATGGCGACCCTGGCATTCCCCGCACCGGCCCCGGCCGAAGCCGTCCACCTGCCCCGCAACGTCGAAGCGGAGGCGGCGATGCTCGGCGCGATGATGATCGACAACCGACTCGCCGACGATATCGTCGACCGGCTGGAGCCGCAGCATTTCTACGAGCCGGTGCACGGTCGCATCTTTGCCGCGATCAAGACCTTGCGCGGGCAGGACATGCTGGCGACACCGGTTACGCTGCGGCCGATGTTCGAGGCGGACGAGGGCATGCGCGAGCTGGGCGGGCCGGCCTATCTCGCCAGCCTGACCGGATCGGGCGCGGGCCTGATCGGCGCGCGTCAGTTCGCGACGCAGATCTACGACCTCGCCATGCTGCGGGCGCTGGTGACGGTCGGGCGGACGCTGGTCGACCGGGCGATGGACACCAGCGAGGAGGTGAACCCGCGCGCGCAGATCGAGGCGGCGGAGGAGGAGCTGTTCAAGGTCGCGGCGGACGGCGGCGCCGAGAACAGCGTCAAGACCTTCGCCCAGGCGAGCACCGCGGCGGTGAAGATGGCCGAGCGCGCATTGAACTGGGGCGGCAACCTCTCGGGTGTGACCACCGGGCTCGATTCGGTCAACGCCAAGATCGGCGGCCTGCACCATTCGGACCTGATGATCCTCGCCGGCCGCCCCGGCATGGGCAAGACCTCGCTCGCCACCAACATCGCCTATAACGCCGCGCGCCGCTGGATGCGCGACATGGCGGACGGCATCCCGCCGGCCAAGTCGGTGGGCAGATCGGAAGAGCG
>NZ_JBELLZ010000045.1:0-26980 GCF_042096255.1 Sphingomonas sp.
GATCGGCGGCGGCATCGTCGCCGACAGCCGGGCGGAGGACGAGTGGGCGGAGGCGCTCGCCAAGGGGGCGTTCGTCACGCATGGCCAGCGCGCGTTCGACCTGATTGAGACGATGGCGTTCGATCCCGACGAGGGCATGCCGCTGCTCGAACGCCATCTCGCGCGGTTGAAGGCGAGCGCGGAAGCGTTCGGTTTCCCCTTCGACCGGCATAATGCGCGCAACGAGCTCCAGGCGGCGACCTTCCGGCTGCGCGCGAAGTCGAAGGTGCGGCTGCTGCTGGCCGGTTCCGGTGCGATCGCGATCGAGGTGGCGCCCGCGCCGGTGCCGGGGCCCGCGCCGATGCGGGTGGCGGTGGTGCCGCTGCCGGTTGCCTCGGCCGACTTCCGCTTGCGCTACAAGACCAGCGACCGGCGCTTCTATGACCGCGCGAGAGAGGCAAGCGGCGCCGACGAGGTAGTGTTCGTGGACGCGGACGGCTTCCTCACCGAGGGCAGCTTTACCAACGCATTCGTGGAGCGTGGCGGCGTGCTGCTGACCCCGCCGCTCGCGCGCGGGCTGCTGCCCGGCGTGCTGCGCGCCGAGCTGCTCGACAGCGGCCGCGCGCGCGAGGCGGAGCTGACACCCGCCGACCTCGCCGGCGGGTTCCTGCTCGGCAATGCGCTGCGCGGACTGGTTACGGCCGTTACGGTTGCGGAACGCGCCCCTGCCGCCTAACGCGGCGTCGCCATGAAGACCTCCGCCGCGCTCGACCGCATCAGCCCCTCGCCGACCCTCGCCATCACCAGTCGCGTGCTGGAGTTGAAGCGCGCCGGCGTCGACGTGATCGGGCTGGGCGCGGGCGAGCCCGATTTCGACACGCCCGAGTTCGTCAAGGAGGCCGCGATCGCGGCGATCCGCAACGGCCAGACGAAGTACACCAACGTCGACGGCACTGCCGAACTGAAGGAGGCGATCGCGCTCAAGTTCAAGCGCGACAACGGCCTCACCTATGCCGCGAACCAGATCAGCGTGAATGTCGGCGGCAAGCACACCCTGTTCAACGCCTTGGTGGCGACGCTGGAGCCGAGCGACGAGGTGATCGTGCCTGCGCCGTACTGGGTGAGCTATCCGGACGTCGTCCAGTTCGCCGGCGCGACGCCGGTGGTGGTGAAGGCGGGCGCCGAACAGGGCTATAAGCTCACCCCCGAGATGCTCGACGCGGCGATCACGCCACGCACCAAGTGGGTGATCCTGAACTCGCCCTCCAACCCGACCGGCGCTGCCTATAGCGTCGAGGAGCTGGAGGCGCTGGGCGAAGTGTTCCGCCGCCACCCGCACGTGTGGATCTTCGCCGACGATATGTACGAGCATATCGTCTATGACGATTTCCGCTTCGCCACGATCGCGGAGGTCTGCCCGGACCTGTACGAGCGGACGCTGACGGTGAACGGCTGTTCGAAGGCCTATGCGATGACCGGGTGGCGGATCGGCTTCGCGGGTGGCGCGGCGTGGCTGATCAAGGCGATGGGCAAGCTCCAGTCGCAGTCGACCAGCAATCCCTGCTCGATCGCGCAAGCGGCGGCGGTGGCGGCGCTGACCGGCGATCAGGCGTTCCTCAAGGAGCGTGCCGCGGCGTTCCAGACCCGGCGCGACCTGGTGGTGGACATGCTCAACGCGGCCGAGGGCATCACCTGCCCCAAGCCCGAGGGTGCCTTCTACGTCTATCCTTCGGTCGCGGGCACGATCGGCAAGACCACGCCCGGCGGCAAGAAGATCGAGACCGACGAGGATTTCGTCGGCTACCTGCTCGACGATGCCAAGGTGGCCGCGGTGCAGGGCGCGGCGTTCGGGCTCTCGCCGGCGATGCGGATCAGCTATGCGACCAGCGAGGCGCTGCTGACCGAGGCGTGTCAGCGCATCCAGCAGGCATGTTCCGCGCTCCGCTGAACCGTTGCAGCTAAGTCAAAGAACGAAACAATAGCTTTCGTCCTTCGTCATACTCGGACGATGCAGCGCGCCTATATGCCGTCTGCAAGATGAACGGACGCTCCATCGTCCGTTAAGCCGGCGCCGCCTAGAGACGCCGAAGACAGTTTCACGAGGTTCGTCATGCGCAGCGTGCTCAAGTCCGATTTCTTCTGGAAGTTCGCCGGCGGCTTCGCGCTGGGCGCGGTGGGCCTGTTCGCGCTCCAGCCGGCGCAGGCGGAAATGGTGCAGGGCGCGCCGACCCACGCGGTGCGCTGAGGGGCCGGATCGGTGCGGGTGTGGCGGCAGGCCACACCTTATTGTATAGGCTGCCTTTGTGAACAAGCCGATCTCCCGCTTCGAACCTGCGGCACGCGTTCGCTTCTCAACCGCTGACTTCCAGCGGATGATCGAGACTGGCGCCTTCGAGAACATGTGGGTCGAGCTGATCGAAGGGGAGATCGAGCGAATGCCGCCACCCGGGAATCAACACTCGGCGCGGCAGGTTGACTTGATCGCTGCGCTTCTGTCGTCGCTATCCAAGGCGTTGATCCGTTCAGACGTAGGCATCGACCTTGGGGATGACACTCTGCTTGGTTGCGATGCCGTCGTTCTGAACCAGCCGGTTAGCGGCAAAGGTGCGCTTACGCCCGACCAGATCGCGCTGATCGTTGAAATCGCGGTGAGCACGCGTGAGCGCGACCTCAGCTTCAAGCGTCGCCGCTACGCGGCGGCGGGCATCCCCACCTACTGGGTGATCGATGAGGAGCGTAGTGTCATTCACGTCTTCGATCGGCCCGAAGGCGGCGACTACCTCGGCATCGACCTCGTCCGCTTCGGCGCGCCGCTCCCGGTTCCGGGAGGCAACGGGACGATCACTCTGGGGTAGGTTGGGGCAGCGAAGGATTGTCCGCTGACGCCCCGCAGCACACACCCGTTCAGTCCTCCCCTGGAAGGGGAGGGGGACCAGCGAAGCTGGTGGAGGGGTAGGTAGCCGCAGGCGACGTGCTCGCTTGGTGCTACCTACCCCTCCGTCACGCTTCGCGTGCCACCTCCCCCTCCGGGGGAGGAATGACGTGTGTATCGGACGGCGGGAAACGGCCAGTTGCGGACCTTCTCGCTGATCCTCCCCCGCCAGGGGGAGGAACGCGCGAACGCGCGGGGTGGGGGAGGAAGCACAGCGCTATTGGCATCCTCCCCCGCCCGGCACATGCGTGCCTCCTCCCCCTGGCGGGGGCAGGATTGCGGATGGCACCTATCGCCCACTTGCGGACATGGCGACGGACGGTCACCATGGATGAATGATCGCGCTCTGGATCGCTTTGGGCATTTGCGCGTGGGTCAGCGCCACGTTCTTTCCCCTATACCTGTCCGTTGTCTTTTGGCGCAGAGCGGCAGTCGCGAAATCACCGGGGCTGATCCACTTACTATTTGGACCGACAGTGCTGGCTGTAGGTTGGGTGTCCGCCTTCCTTCTGACTTTGACAGATGGCGATCAGGATCGCCCGCCGGATGAGCGAGGCCTTGGTATACTGTTGCTTCCGGCCATGCTTATCATCGTCGGCACACTGATCTTTTACTACGGGAGCGTCGCGGCAAGAGCGCTTCGTCGCATTGATCGATCGAAGGCGAAGGGCGGCTAACCCCCAAGAGCAGACGTTTTCGGTCATCCCGGCCCCTTCGGGGCAGCTTAGTACAGGCTTGAGCCGGGATCCCGCTTCTCTCACGATCCACGGCAGCGGGGCCCCGGATCAAGTCCGGGGCGACGGGGTGGGGGGCAGCTGTAGCGACAGCCTCGTGCGTTTTTCGATGATGCGCCGTGGGCCCCGGCACACGCTTGTCCTGAGCCTCGCCGAAGGGGCCGGGGTGACGGAGCTCACGCCGCCTTGCGCATCTCCAGGCGGCTCCAGATCTCCACCAGCGCGTCGACCAGTTCGCGCATCATGCCCTCGCTGTGCGCAGGCCCCGGCGTGAAGCGCAGGCGCTCGGTGCCGCGGGGGACGGTGGGGTAATTGATCGGCTGGACGTAGACGCCGTATTCGGCGAGCAGGATGTCGCTGATCTTCTTGGCCTTGACCGGATCGCCGACCATCAGCGGCACAATATGGGTGTCGCCCGCCATCACCGGCAGCCCGGCCTCCGCCATCATCGCCTTCAGCCGCGACGCCGCCGCCTGCTGGCCTTCGCGCTCCGCCGACGACGCCTTGAGGTGGCGCACGCTCGCCAGCACGCCCGCGACGAGCACCGGCGAGAGCGAGGTGGTGAAGATGAAGCCGGGGGCATAGCTGCGGATCACGTCCACGATCGTGCGGTCCGCGGCGATATAGCCGCCCATCACCCCGAACGCCTTGCCCAGCGTGCCCTCGATGATGGTCAGCCGGTCGGCGACGCCCTCGCGCTCGGAGATGCCGCCGCCGCGCGGGCCGTACATGCCGACGGCATGGACCTCGTCGAGATAGGTCAGCGCGTTGTATTGGTCGGCGAGGTCGCAGATTGCGGCGATCGGGGCGACGTCGCCCTCCATCGAATAGACGCTCTCGAACGCGATCAGCTTGGGCGCGGCGGGGTCCTCGGCGGCGAGCAGCTCCTCGAGGTGCGCGACATCGTTGTGCCGGAACACGCGCTTCTCGCAGCCCGAGTTGCGGATGCCGGCGATCATCGAGGCGTGGTTGAGCTCGTCCGAGAAGATGATGCAGCCCGGCAGCACCTTGGCCAGCGTCGACAGCGTCGCCTCGTTAGAGACATAGCCGCTGGTGAACAGCAGCGCGCTTTCCTTGCCGTGGAGGTCGGCAAGCTCATGCTCCAGATCGACGTGATAATGCGTGTTGCCGCCGATGTTGCGCGTGCCGCCGCTGCCCGCGCCGACATCGTGCAGCGCCTCCTCCATCGCCGCGATCACCTTGGGGTGCTGCCCCATCGCGAGATAATCGTTGGAGCACCAGACGGTGATCGGCTTGGGCCCGTTATGCCCGGCGAAGCAGCGCGCATTGGGGAACATGCCCTTGTTGCGCAGGATGTCGATGAAGACGCGGTAGCGCCCTTCGGCATGCAGGCGATCGATCGCCTGGTTGAAGATGCGCCCGTAATCGACGCCCCTCTCCGCAATGCTCGGCTTTGGCCCCACACTCGTCATGATCCGGGCACTTACCGCCCTGTCAGCACCGATGCCAGCGGATTCCCTGGCTTATCGTGATCGAAGGGGTGGACAAATTGTCCAAGGGTAAGCGCGCAGGGCACCGCCTTGGTGACGTTCACAAAGCCTCCGCCGGTGCGAAGCCGCGCCCCGACAGGGTCGTGCCGATTGCCCGCTCGCGCGCGCCCAGCCGGGTGAAGACCAGGCGATGCAGCGCAGGAGTCGCCGGCCAATCCTGCCCTTGCGTCAGATGCGCGATTCGGCGCGCGATGCCGGGGCCGCCATCGACGAAGCGGATGCCGGGAGCGACTTCGGCCATGGTTTCGGCGAGCAGCGGGAAGTGGGTGCAGGCGTTGACCACCACGTCGATCCGCGCGCCATCGGGCTGGCCGGTCAGCGCCGCCAGTTCGGCCGCGACAGCGTCCTGATCCGACGGTACCCCCGCCAGCGCCGCCTCGGCGATCTCGACCAGCGCCGCCGAGCCGTGGCGCAGCACGGTGCAGTCGGCGGCGAAGCGGGCGGCGAGGTCGTCGACATAGGGCTGGCGCACCGTCGCCGCGGTGCCGAGCACGCCGATGACGCGGGTGCGGGACATCTCCGCCGCGGGCTTGATCGCGGGCACGGTGCCGACCACCGGCAGGTCGAGCGCGGCGCGAACGTGCGCCAGCGCGATGGTGGAGGCGGTGTTGCAGGCGATCACCACCAGCCGCGGGCGATATCGCTCCACCAGCCGGCCGAGCAGCGCCGGCACGCGCGCGGCGATCTCCGCCTCCGAGCGGGTGCCATAGGGGAAGCCCGCCGAATCGGCGGCGTAGACGATCGGCGCATTGGGGATCAGGTCGAGCGTCGGTGCGACCACGGAAAGCCCGCCGACACCCGAATCGAAGAAGAGGAGGGGAGCGTCGGTCATGCGGCGCCGCCCACCTTAGCCGCAGCGCGCGTCCTTGATCCAGACCAGTGGCGCGGCGCCCTGCGATCGGCTAGATGCGAACGAAAGGGGGCCGCTTGCCGACAGAGATCGTCTGGATTCCGCCGACCGCCGCGCTGCTGATCGGCTATCTGCTCGGCTCGATCCCATTCGGCGTGCTGCTGACGCGTGCGTTCGGCGCGGGGGACCTCCGACAGATCGGCTCGGGCAATATCGGCGCCACCAACGTGCTGCGGACCGGGCGCAAGGGGCTGGCCGCGAGCACATTGGTGCTGGACCTGCTCAAGGGTGCCGCTGCCGTCTGGATCGTCGGTGCGCTGTTCCCGGACAATGAGGTGGTCGCCGCGGCGGGGGCGTTCCTGGGCCATTGCTATCCGGTGTGGCTGCGCTTCCGCGGCGGCAAGGGGGTGGCGACGCTGATGGGGATCGTCACTGCGCTGCACTGGCCATGCGGATTGGTTTATGCAGCGGTGTGGCTTGGGCTGCTCGGCGGCCTTCGTATCTCGTCGCTGGCGGGCATGGCGGCGGCGGTGAGCGCGCCCGTCTCGGCGGCGATCTTCGGCCGATTCGATCTGGTGCCGCTGCTGATCGCGCTGGCGCTGATCGTGATCTGGCTGCACCGCGCCAATATCGAGCGGCTGCTTTCGGGCACCGAGCCGCGGGTCGGCAAAGGCAAGTGATCCACGCGCTCCGGCTGATCCGCACGCCGGGGGTTGGGCCGGTCACCTATCGCCAGTTGATCGCGCGCTTCGGCACGGCCGAGGCGGCGATCGCGGTGTTGCCCGACCTTGCCCGCCGCGGCGGCGGTGCGGCGCCCAAGGTGCCGGCCGAGGCGGAGGCGCTGCGCGAGATCGAGCGGGTGGGCAAGCTCGGCGGCCGCCACCTGTTCCTCGACGATCCCGATTATCCGCCGCTGCTCGCCCAGCTCGACAACGCTCCGGTCGCGCTCACCGTGCGCGGCGACCTGTCGCTCTTCACCCGCCTCTCGATCGCAATGGTCGGCGCGCGCAACGCCTCCGCCGCCGCCTGCCGCTTCGCCCGCACGCTGGCGCATGATCTGGCGCCCGACGCGGTGGTCGTCTCCGGCCTCGCGCGTGGTATCGACACCGCCGCGCATGTCGGGGCGCTGCCCGCGACGATCGCGGTAATCGCCGGCGGGCTCGACAATGTCTATCCGCCCGAGAATGCCGAACTGCAGGAGCGGATCGCGGCCGAGGCGCTGCTGGTGGCCGAGATGCCGCCCGGCACCGAGCCGCGCTCGCGCCACTTTCCCTACCGCAACCGCATCATCGCCGGCCTCGCGACCGGTACGGTCGTAGTGGAGGCGGCACCCAAGTCCGGCAGCCTGATCACCGCGCGGCTGGCGGGCGAGGCAGGGCGCGAGGTGATGGCGGTGCCCGGCAGCCCGCTCGACCCGCGCGCGCAAGGCTGCAACCAGCTGATCCGCGAGGGCGCCGTGCTCGTCCAGACTGCCGCGGACGTGCTCGAACAGATCCGCCCGATCGACCTGCGCGCGCTGCGCTCGCCCGCCGCGCCCTATGCCGGCGCACCGCCCGAAGATGCCGACGAGGGCACGCGCCGCACGGTCGCCGACCTGCTCGGCCCGGTGCCGGTGGCGGTGGACGAGCTGATCCGCCAGTCCGGCGCCGCGCCCGCGGCGGTGCAGATGGTATTGCTGGAACTGGAACTCGCCGGCCGGATCGAGCGGCATGCAGGGGGAAGGGTGAGCCTGTGCTGACACGGGGAGCGGCGCCCAAATGGGTGCGCTGGTGGTTCCGCGGCGGGGCCGCTTATGGTGCGCTGGCGCTGGGGGCGAGCGCGTTGGTGCCGCCCGCCGAGCCGCTCGCGCTGCTGCCGCACTACGCCTTTGCCGGCACCGCGCTCGCCTTCCAGATCGTGTTCTGGATCATCGGCGGCGATCCGGTGCGCCATCGCCCGCTGATGCTGGCGGGTGTGGCCGAAAAGCTCGCGTTCGGCGTGCCGGCGCTGCTGCTGGCGGGATCGCCGGGCGTGCCCGCGGCGGTGATCCTGTTCGCGGCAATCGATCTGGTGCTGGGCGCCGGCTTCGCGCTCGCCTGGCGCGTCACACCGCGCCGCTGAGGGAACCGGGCCCACGGCCCGCGCGCTTCCGCCGCTCACCCGAGTGGAGCCGCATCATGGAAGACAGCCGCATCTGGGACTTCGAGCAGAGCCTGTGGACCGAGGGCCGCGAGAACTACCAGGCCAAGATCGACGACGAGGCGGTGATGGTCCTGCCCCAGCCACCCTATGTCTATACGTCGCAGGCGGCGATCGACGCGGTCAGCGACACGCCGCGCTGGGACAGCGTGGAGTTCTCCGAGCAGCAGGTGATGCGCCCGCAGGAAGGCCTGATCGTGATCGCCTATCGTGCCAAGGCGTCGCGCGGCGACGAGGCCTATGAAGCGCATTGCACCACCACCCTGCGCCGGCTCGCGCATGAGGAATGGAGCGTGGTGCAGCACCAGCAGACCCCGCCGCTGACCGCGGGGGCGACCGCCGAGGAAGGTTGACGAAGGTTCGGGCGCACCTTCACCCTCGCGCGTACGTGTGAGGGACACTAGCTGGGGACCAATGCAGCTCGTCATCGTCGAATCGCCCGCCAAGGCGAAAACCATCGAGAAGTACCTCGGCTCCGATTATCGCGTCCTCGCGAGCTACGGCCATGTCCGCGACCTGCCGCCCAAGGACGGCAGCGTGAACCCCGACGAGGGGTTCGCGATGGAATGGGAGAATTACGCGGACAAGGCCAAGCAGCTCAAGGCGATCGCCGATGCCGCCAAGACCGCCGACCGCCTGATCCTGGCCACCGACCCTGATCGCGAGGGGGAGGCGATCAGCTGGCATGTGCAGGAGGTGCTGGCCAAGCGGCGCGCGCTGCCCAAGAAGGTCGACCGGGTCACCTTCAACGCGATCACCAAGCCCGCGGTCACCCAGGCGATGGCGAACCCGCGCGCGCTCGACGAGGATCTGATCGACGCCTATCGGGCGCGCCGCGCGCTGGATTACCTGGTCGGCTTCACCCTGTCGCCAGTGCTGTGGCGCAAGCTGCCCGGCGCCAAGTCGGCAGGGCGTGTCCAGTCGGTGTCGCTGCGGCTGATCGTCGAGCGCGAGCGCGAGATCGAGGCGTTTCGCGCGCAGGAATATTGGTCGGTCTCCGCCACGTTCGAGCAGGACGGCACCCCGTTCACCGCGCGGCTGACCGCTTGGAACGGCGACAAGCTGGATCGGCTGTCGATCGGTGACGAGGGCACCGCGATGCGCGCCAGGGCGGATGTCGAGGCCGGGCGCTTCACGGTCCAGTCGGTGGAGACGCGCCCCGCCACGCGCAACCCGCCGCCGCCCTTCACCACCTCGACGCTGCAGCAGGAGGCGGCGCGCAAGCTGGGCTTCTCCGCCGACCACACGATGCGGATCGCGCAGCAGCTCTACGAGGATGGCGCGATCACCTACATGCGCACCGACGGCGTGCAGATGGACGGGTCGGCGATCTCGGCGGCGCGCAAGGCCGTGGCCGACCGCTATGACGGCAGCTACGTGCCGGACAAGCCGCGCCAATACCAGACCAAGGCCAAGAACGCGCAGGAAGCGCACGAGGCGATCCGCCCCACCGATTTCGCGCGCGACAAGGTGGGCAGCGGCGACCACGCGCGCCTGTATGACCTGGTCTGGAAGCGGGCGCTGGCCAGCCAGATGGCGTCGGCGCGGATGGAGCGCACCACCATCGACCTCGCCGACGGCACCGGCCGCCACGTGCTGCGCGCCACCGGCCAGGTGGTGCTCTTCCCCGGCTATCTCGCGCTCTACGAGGAAGGCACCGACGAGGAGGCAGAGGACGCCAAGCGCCTGCCGCGGCTGCGCGAAGGCGACGCCCCCGCCAAGAAGGGCGTCGAGGCCGAGCAGCATTTCACCCAGCCGCCGCCGCGCTATTCGGAAGCGAGCCTAGTCAAGCGTATGGAGGAGCTCGGCATCGGCCGCCCCTCCACCTACGCCTCGATCATCAAGACGCTCAAGGACCGCGCCTATGTGCGCGTCGAGAAGAACCGCTTCTTCGCCGAGGAGAGCGGCCGGCTGGTGACCGCGTTCCTGGAGCGCTTCTTCGAGAAATACGTCGCTTACGATTATACCGCCGAGCTGGAGGAGGAGCTGGACGACGTCTCCGGCGGGCGGGCCGAATGGCAGAAGGTGCTCGAAGCGTTCTGGCGGGACTTCAAGCCGCGCACCGCGGAGGTGATGGAGCAGAAGCCGAGCGAGGTGACCGCCGCGCTCGACCAGTTCCTCGCGCCCTACCTGTTCCCCGAGCGCGCCGATGGCGGCGACCCGCGGCTGTGCCCGAACTGCGGCGCGGGCCAGCTGGCGCTGCGCGGCGGCAAGTTCGGCGCGTTCATCGCCTGCTCCAATTACCCGGAATGCAAGTACACGCGCCGCTTCGCGCAGGCGGGCGGCGAGGCGGTGGAGGACACCGGGCCCGAGGCGCTGGGCCGCGACCCCGAGACCGGGCTGGAGGTGGAGCGCAAGTCCGGCCGGTTCGGGCCGTACATCCAGCTGGGCGAGGGCAAGGACGCCAAGCGCGCCTCCATTCCCAAGGATGCGGGCGAGCTGACGCTGGAGCTGGCGCTCAAGCTGCTCAGCCTGCCGCGTACGATCGGCACGCATCCGGAAACGGGCGAGCCGATCGAGGCGGCGATCGGCCGCTACGGCCCGTATCTCAAGCACGCCGGCAAATATGCGCGCCTGTCCTCGACCGCGGAGGTGTTCGAGACCGGCATGAACGCCGCGGTGGTCAAGCTGGCCGAGGCGGCGGCGGGCGGCGGGCGGCCGCAGCGTGGCGCCGCGCGCGCACCGCTCAAGGAACTGGGCAACCATCCGCGCACCGAGACGCCGATCAGGCTGATGGAAGGGCGCTACGGCCCCTATGTCACCGACGGCACCACCAATGCGACGCTGCCGAAGACGATCGCGCCCGACCAGCTGACGCTGGAGGAGGCGGCGCAGCTGATCGACGCGCGCGCGGAGGCGGCGCCCGCCAAGAAGAAGGCGCCGGCGAAGAAGGCTGCCGCCAAGAAACCCGCGGCCAAGAAGGCGCCCGCGAAGAAGGCGGCCACCAAGAAGAGCGCGTGACCTTCCGCCTCGCCACCGCTGCGGACGTGCCCGCGCTGCATGCGCTGGTCGAGCGTGCCTACCGCGGCGAGGCGGCGCGGAGCGGCTGGACGCATGAGGCGGACCTGCTGGATGGTCAGCGCACCGACCGGCAAGCGCTGGCCGCGATGCTCGCCGATCCGGCGCAGGCGATGCTGGTGGCGGGCGAACCGATCCACGGCTGCGTGGCGCTGACGCGGATGGAGGATGGCGTGTACCTCGGCATGCTCACCGTCGCGCCGGACGGGCAGGCGCAGGGCCTTGGCCGTGCGCTGCTGGCAGAGGCGGAGCGGCACGCGCGCGACTGGGCCCTTGCGCGGATCGAGATGACGGTGATCCGCCAGCGCACCGAACTGATCGCCTGGTATCAGCGTCGCGGCTATGCGCTCACGGGAGAGATGCGGCCATTTCCGATGGAAGAGCCGCGGTTCGGCCTGCCCAAGCGCGCTGACCTGGCGTTCGTCGTTCTCGAAAAGGCGTTGTAGCGCAAGGGGAAGGCGCGGCAATCCCGGTGTGGCGGGTGTGTGGTTCGACACGGCTCGAACCGCCGAAATGGAGACAACTCACAGCAGGCGATACCCGCCGCCATGCTACGTTCTCCCGGCTTGCGCTCGATTGTCGGGCAAGTCGGGGGAGATGACCATGGCTGGGGATGCAAATCAACGGGATGAACTGATCGCACTTGGCAACGATCCTAGGGCGATCGCGCGCGTGCAGGAACTTGCGAAGGACCTGATGCAGGCGACCGGCAACGGTCACACGCTCCGGCTTGCTTGCGCCGCGACGCTCAGCTGCTTCCTGAACGAGGCCGGCATCCCGGTGGTGAAAACGGTGGGCGCGGGCAATCTCGCACGCCGCCTGGAGGATGGTCGCGGCTGGCAGCGTGTCGATGTCGGCGACCAGATGGCCGGGGACGTGGGTGTTACGGTCGATGCCGATCCGTCCAGGCCGGGCGCGGACCATGTCTATCTCGTCGCCGAGCGGCTCGACTCGGATCTGATGTTCATCGCGGACAATCAGGTAGTGGGGCGGCGCCATCATCGCACCGCAAGCGGTGCAAGGAAGGGCGCAATGCGCAGTGGCAAGACCCGCACCGCCTATTTCCTCCGGCCGCTGGAGAGCGCGGTGGATGCTCTGGCCGTCGATGGCGGTGATGCCGAGCTGCCGGACATCGATACCAACCAGCTCAAGGAGCCATTCGACGAGACGGGCGTGCTGATCGGCTTCGCACCGTCCGGCGAAAGCTGACGCTCCGACCCATCGCACCATGCCTCGCGGTGATGACGCTGCATCCGTCCGACGCGGACGGAACGGGCGCCGTCAGGCCGCCCGGCGCTGGTTCATCGCCAGCACGGCGCGAGCTGCCGCCTGCGCCGCTGCGATCTCGCGCGCGGTCATGTCGTCGGCCACTTCGGCGCGCGCGGCCTGCGCCGCCCGATTGCCCGCCAGCGAGGCGAGGTTGAACCATTTGTGCGCCTCGACCAGGTCGTAGCCGGCGCCGCCGCTGCCCGTCGAATAGAAGACGCCCAGATCATAGGCCGCGCCGCTGTCGCCGCGCATCGCGTCGACCAGCCGGCTCTCGAACAAGAACTGCGCGGACTTGAGACTGTTGCCCATTGGCGCCCCTTTCACTTCCCCACGGGCACAATCTGGCGGCAAGGAGCTATAGAATTGGTTAACGCGGCAAGTGGCCGTGAAAAACTTTCCGTTCGTCTCTCGTGCTCAGTGGATCGGCATGTTGTCGATCAGCCGCGTCTGCCCCATTCGCGCCGCGGCGAGCAGGCGGCGCGGGCGGCCCTCCGCCGGCGTGCCGAGCGTCTCGGCATCGACCAGGCTGACATAGTCGACCTCAAAGCCGGCCGCGTTCAGCGCGGCATGCGCCTGCGCCAGCACATGGTCGACGTCCTCGCCTTTCGCCAGCGCCTGCGCGGCGAGGCCGAGCGCGCGGGGCAGCGCCACCGCCTTCTGTCGCTCGCCTTCGTCGAGGTAGATGTTGCGCGAGGAAAGGGCGAGGCCGTCGTCGTCGCGCTGGGTGGGCACGCCGATCACCTCGATGTCGAGATTGAGGTCCAGCACCATCCGGCGAATCACCGCGAGCTGCTGGAAGTCCTTCTCGCCGAAAAAGGCGGCGTCGGGGCGCACCTGATTGAACAGCTTGGTCACCACCGTCGCGACGCCATCGAAATGGCCCGGTCGCGACGCGCCATCGAGTCCTTCGCTCACCCCCGAGACGCTGACGATGGTGGCGAAGCCCTCCGGATACATCTCGTCCACGCCCGGCAGCCAGGCGAGGTCGCAGCCCGCCTCGGCGAGCATCTTGAGGTCCGCCTGCTCCTTGCGGGGATAACGCGACAGGTCCTCGCCTGCACCGAACTGCTTCGGATTGACGAAGATCGAGGCGACCACGCAGGTGCCCGGCCGCCGCGCCTCGGCGACCAGCGCGATATGGCCCGCGTGCAGCGCGCCCATGGTCGGCACCAATGCCACCCGCTCGCCCCGCCCGCGCGCTTCCGCGATCGCCGCGCGCAATGCGGCGAGCTGCCGGATCGTCTCCACCCTACAGGAACCCCTCGAACTTGCCCGAGCGGGCTTCTATGGAGAGGATGCCAAGCGATCAACAAGGATAAGTCGTTGTCAGACGGGCCACACGTCATCGTTTTCGCCAATGAGAAGGGCGGCACCGGCAAGTCCACCACAGCGGTGCACGTCGCCGTCGCGCTGGCGGTGAAGGGCGCGCGCGTCGCCTGTCTCGATCTGGATCACCGCCAGCGGACGATGGGCCGTTACCTCGACAATCGCGAGACCAGCGCGAAGCGCACCGGTGCGCAGCTGGCCATCCCGCGCCACGCCACCACCGACGGGCGCGGCGACGGCAATTTCGCGGACCTGTTCCACGAGATGGCCGAGGGCGCGGACTATCTCGTGATCGACACGCCCGGCCGCGACGATGTCGCCGGCCGCACCGCCGCGGCGCTCGCCAACACTTTGGTGACGCCGATGAACGACAGCTTCGTCGATTTCGACCTGATCGGCCAGGTCGACCCCGATACGTTCAGCGTCACCCGCCCGAGCTTCTATTCAGAAATGATCTGGAACGCCCGCAAAGCACGCGCCAAGGCGGATGGGACCACGATCGACTGGGTAGTGCTGCGCAACCGCCTCCAGCATATCGGCGCGCGCAACATGCGCCGCGTCTCGGACGCGCTGGAGCAACTGGCCAAGCGCGTCGGCTTCCGCATCATCCCGGGCCTTACCGAGCGCGTGATCTACCGCGAGCTGTTCCCCTCCGGCCTCACCATGCTCGATTCGAAGGAATTCGGGCAGATGGGCCTCGCGCATGTCGCCGCGCGACAGGAGCTGCGCGAGATGATGGCGGCGCTGGCGCTGCCCGAGCCGGCGCAGCCCAGCGAGCCGGCGCAGCCCGCCGCGGCATGAACTTCCTCGCCGCGCTCGCCGTCGCCTATATCGGCTGGCGGCTGTGGAAGGGCTGGGGCCGGTCCGCCGCGTCGGCGCCACCACCGCGCGAGCCCGAGGAGGTGGCCGCCGCCCGCGCGCTGCTCGGCGTGCCGCGCGATGCCGACGCCACCGCGATCCGCGCCGCGCACCGCCGGCTGGTGGCGGAGGCGCATCCCGACCGCGGCGGATCGGAGGAGTTGGCGGGGCAGCTCAACGCCGCGCGCGACCTGCTGCTGCGCGCGCGGGAGCCCTGAGATGGGCGTGACGATCGATCCTCGCATCTTGCGCGAATACGACATCCGCGGCGTCGTCGGGCAGGGCCTCGATGAGGGCGCCGCGCACGCGATCGGCCGCAGCTTCGCCACGCGGGTGCGCGGCGCGGGCGGGCGCCGGGTGGCGGTGGGGCGCGACGGGCGCACCTCCTCGCCGATGCTGGAGGCAGCGCTGGTGGCGGGGCTCGCCGCGGGCGGGGTGGACGTGGTGCGCGTCGGCCTCGGCCCGTCGCCGATGCTCTATTGGGCGGAGAAGAGGCTGGAGGTCGATGCCGGCATCCAGGTGACCGGCAGCCACAATCCCGGCGACCAGAACGGCTTCAAGTTCGTGCTGAACAGCGGGCCGTTCTTCGGCGACGACCTTCAGGACCTCGCTCGCATCGCCGCGGCGGGCGCATGGAGCGAGGGGGCGGGCACCGTCGAAGAGGCGGACGTGCTCGCCGACTATGTCGGCCACCTCCTCTCTGGCTATGCCGGCGGCGCGTTCCGCATCGGCTGGGACGCGGGCAATGGCGCGGCCGGACCGGTGATCGAGCGGCTCACCGCGCTGCTGCCGGGCACGCACCGCCTGCTCTACACCGAGGTGGACGGCCGCTTCCCCAACCATCACCCCGATCCCACCGAGGAGGCGAACCTTGCCGACCTCAGGCGGCTGGTCGCGGCGGAGGGCCTCGACTTCGGCTTCGCCTTCGATGGCGATGGCGATCGGATCGGCGCGGTTACGTCGGACGGGCGCACTTTGTGGGGCGACCAGTTGCTGGCGATCCTCGCCGGACCGTTGCTCGCCGAGCATCCCGGCGCGGCGATCGTCGCGGACGTGAAGGCCTCCTCCGCGCTGTTCGAGCGGATCGCCGCGCTCGGCGGGCGACCGGTGATGTGGAAGACCGGCCATTCGAACATCAAGGTGCGGATGCGCGAGGTGGGCGCACCGATCGGCGGCGAGATGAGCGGCCACATCTTCTTCGGCCCGCCCGACGGCGGCGGCTATGACGACGCGCTCTACGCCGCGGTGCGGCTGATCCGCGCGATCCGCCTGTCCGGGCAGACGCTGGAGGCACTGATCGACGCGATGCCGCCGCGCGTCTCGACGCCCGACCTGCGCTTCGCGGTCGAGCCCGCGCGCAAGGAGGCGGTGGTGGCGGAGGTGATCGCGCGGCTGGAGGCGGCGGGCGCGCATGTCGACCTGATCGACGGCGCGCGCGTCACCACGCCCGACGGCTGGTGGCTGCTGCGCGCCAGCCAGACCGAGGACCGCCTCACCGCACGGGCGGAAGCGGCGGACGAGGCCAAGCTGGAGCGGCTGGTGGCGGAGATCGACGCGCAGCTGGTCAAGAGCGGCGTGCGGCGGGGGTAGGAACGTCCGCGGGCGTGCTGTGACCAATCACCCGTTCATGCGATCGTCACCCCGGGCTTGACCCCGGGGTCCCGCTTCTTCTTCGGTGCTGGAAAGGCAGCGGGACCCCGGATCAAGTCCGGGGTGACGGTCAAAAGGGACGGAACTCGTTCAGAAAATCCCCAGGAACTTCTTCTTCTTGGGCTTCTCCTCCCGCTTCCCCGGCTTGCCGCTGCCGACATCGTCGCGCGCCTCGCCCTTCTTCGTCCGCTGCGCCTGTGCCGTCGCGCCGGCCAGCACGGGGCCGCAGGCGGCGCCCTTGGCATCGCCAGGATCGATGAAGGCGAGGATGCCCGCCACCGGCGTCGCCGCCACGGCGAGGCCCAGGCCCGCGCCGGCACGACCGATCAGCTCGGGGCTGATCACGTCGAGGTTCCAGTCGGCGAAGGTGCCGTTGATCCCCACTGGCGACTGGCCGGAGAAGACCGAGAACTTCTTGCTGTCAGCGCGGATCGCCAGGTCCACCGCCTCGGTGCCGAAGCTGAAGCCGCCGCGCCCGGTGATCACGTTCTTGCGCGTGTCGATCAGGATCGGGTCCGCCGCCGCGGTGCCGCCGCGCACGGTGAAGCCGATCAGCCCGCAGTTGATGCCGACAGGCTCCTTGAGTCGGTCCTCGAACATCTTCTGGACGAAGGTGCCGATGTCGAACTCCGACAGCTGCACGTTGCGGGTCCAGAAGGTGCCCTGCGGCATCACGAACGCGATCCGCCCGCGCGCGGTGGCGAGCGAATCGTGGATCGTGTCGCCGCGGCCCTCCAGCTGGATGCGCCCGCGGATCGTGCCGCTGGTCCCCGCTTCCGCCACGCCATAGCCGGCGAGCAGCCGCCCCATGGGGGTTGGCGCGAGGCGGATGTCGTAGCGGACGAAGCTGGGCCGCTGGCGCGTGTCGAACAGCCAGTCCGAGGCGACGTTGCCGCGCGCCATCGCGAAGGTGAAAGGCGACAGCGACAGTCGCCCGCGGTCGAGATCCAGCGTCAGGTCGATGTTGCTGATCGGCACGTTGCGCGACCGCACGGTCTGCACCGTCCATTTCAGGTCCGCGTCGAAGCGCTGCATCGTCGCCACCGGCAGCGCGGCATCGGGCAGGATGCGGCGCGGGCCCGATCCGGTCGCGGCGGCGGCGGCCTGCGCGCCCTTGGTGGCGACGATGTCCGGGTTGTAGCCGATGAACGGCGCCGCATCGATGATGTCGAGCCGCTTCGTCGCCAGCACCGAATCGAGATGGAGCCGATCGCCGTTGGTGACGGTGAGCCGCCCGGCGAGGTCGCTGTCGCCGAAGGTGCCCGACATGCGGGTGAAGCGATACTGGTTACCCGCCTTCACCAGCTGCGCCTTGAGGCGATAGTCGCGGGTCTGCGGGATGGCGACGCCGATGATGGCGAGCAGCTCGGACAGGTCGCGTCCGCGCGCGCGGGTCTGGAGCGGCACCTCCTCGATCTCGGCGAGCGAGGGCAGGGTGCCCGCCACGTCGATCACGTTGTTCGCCGCCCAGGCGCGTAGCGCGAGCTTGTTCTGGCCGCGGTTCACCGTCGCGTCGGGGGAGAGCAGCCGCGCCTGGAGCCGGAACGGCGTGTCGCGCACCCGGCCGGTGCCGCGCAGCCCCACCGCCTTGCCGATCCGCGCGTCCTCGGACCGGATGTCGTCGATGCTCAGGTCGGCGAGCAGCCGCATGCGCGGGTCAAGATAGCGGACGGTGGTGCCGCGCACGGTGGCGACGTCGATCCGCGGGAAGTCTAGCGGCTTGCCGCCCTTCTTCTCTGAGAAGGTCCAGGTGTTGGTGGTGTGCGCGGCATTCCATTCGAGGTCCGCGGCGCCGCGGTTGAGATCGAGCGCGTAGAGCCGGCGCTTGCCGAACAGCAGCGACAGCGGCGCGATCCGGGTGTCGATGCGCTCGGCGGTGAACAGGTGCGGCCGCGTCGCCCAGCCGGGGTTCGAGATCGCGAGCTTCTCGGCGTAGAACTTGATTCGGAGCGGCGCGAAGTAGAGCTGGAAGTCGCCGCCGACGGTCACCTCGCGCTGCGTCATCCGGCCGACGATCGATTCGAACGGGCCCTTGAGGAAACGGCCCTTGGTGACGAACAGCACCAGCCAGATCAGGAACGGGATCGCGATGATCACCAGCACGATGTTGCGGATGATTCGCCGGCGTCGCGCGCGCCGTGCCTCTTCGGCGGGCGGCATCGGGGTTGGATCGTTACGCTCGGCAACCGTGTCCATGATCGCGCCAACCGCTTGGCGCGCGGGTTGGTTGCAATTGGCGCGGCCTGAGGCTAAGCGCCCCGCTTCTCCGAACGAGGTGACACGAACGGCCCGGCCATCAGGGCTGCCGCGGCGGTTCCAGTCTCGTTCACAGCGAAAGGACCAAAATGCCCAAGCTCAAGACCAAGAGCGGCGTGAAGAAGCGCTTCAAGCTCACCGCATCCGGCCTGTTGAAGCACGGTGTCGCCGGCAAGCGCCACCGCCTGATCAGCCACAACAGCAAGTACATCCGCCAGAACCGCGGCACCAAGGTGCTGTCGAAGGCCGACACCGCGACGGTGAAGGCCTGGGCCCCGTACGGCCTGCGTTGAGCTAAGAGGAGCTAAGATATGGCACGCGTCAAGCGGGGCGTAACCACTCGCGCCAAGCACAAGAACATTCTGGAACAGGCCAAGGGTTACCGCGGCCGTCGCAAGAACACGATCCGCGTCGCGCGGCAGGCGGTCGAGAAGGCCGGCCAGTACGCGTACCGCGACCGCAAGGTGAAGAAGCGCACCTTCCGCGGCCTGTGGATCCAGCGCATCAACGCCGGCGTCCGCGCCGAGGGGCTGAGCTACAGCCAGTTCATGCACGGCCTGAAGCTCGCCGGCATCGAGCTGGACCGCAAGGTGCTGGCCGACATCGCGATGCACGAGGGCGAGGCCTTTTCGGCGATCATCGCCCAGGCGAAGGCGGCGCTGCCTCAGGCAGCCTGAACCGTCCGGCTGCAAAGCCATACGGGGGCGCGGACGGCACCGGCTGTCCGCGCCCTTTCCTTGTCTGTCCGGTGCGCGGGGGATGCATGATCCGATTGGTGCCGATGACCGATGCGGACTTCGCCTGGCTGCTGGGCGAGGGCGTCGGCCGCGGCGGGCTGACCCTGGCAGAGGGCGGCGTCGCCACCGCGGCGGTTACCGCGCAGGTCCGCCGTGTCACCGCCGAGACCGCGGAGGAGACCTCGCGCCAGGCCTCATGGATGATCGCCAATGACGACGAGGTGGTCGGCATGATCAGCTCCACCAAGCCCGCCGGCCGCCGCCGGGTGGAGTTGGGCTATGGCATTGCCCCCACTCGCGAGGGCCGCGGCCACACCACCGCCGCGATCGCCGCGATGATCCATGTCGCGCGCGGGCAGGGCCTCGTCGGCCTCACCGCCGAGACCGGCGTGCTCAACTACGGCTCGCAGCGGGTGCTGGAGAAGAACGGCTTCGTGCGCACCGGCATCCGCCACGATGCGGAAGACGGCGCACTGGTGACCTGGGCGCGCGACCTGTAAGGGCGGCGGCATCGCAACGTGAGACCGAGATGACCGACCTGGACGACCTTCGCCAACACCTCCTCGTCGCCGTGGAGGCCTCGGCCGGGCTGGACGCGCTGGAGGCGGTGCGCGTCGATGCTTTGGGCAAGCAGGGACGGGTGACGCAGCTGCTCAAGACCTTGGGCGGGATGACCCCGGAGGAGCGGCAGGCGCAGGGCCCCGCGATCCACGCGCTGCGCGAGGCGGTGACCGGCGCGATCGCCAGCCGCAAGGCGCATCTGGAGCAGGCGGCGCTGGAGGCACAGCTCGCGTCCGAGCGCGTCGACATGACCTTGCCCGCAGAGGTGCCGCTCGCCGGCACCGTCCACCCGGTCAGCCAGGTGATGGACGAGCTGGCCGAGATCTTCGCCGACCTCGGCTTCGCGGTGGCGAGCGGGCCCGAGCTGGAGACCGACTGGCATAATTTCGGCGCGCTCAACATTCCCGAAACGCATCCCGCGCGTGCGATGCACGATACCTTTTACCTCGCGGGCAGCGGCGGGGGCGACCCGAACGACCGCGAGACGCCGCGCGTGCTGCGCACCCACACCAGCCCGGTGCAGATCCGCACCATGCTGCAGCAGAAGCCGCCGATCCGCATCATCGCGCCCGGCCGCACCTATCGCAGCGACAGCGACGCCACCCACACGCCGATGTTCCACCAGGTCGAGGGGCTGGTGATCGACAAGGGCATCACGCTCGGCCATCTCAAGTGGACGCTGGAGACCTTCCTCAAGGCTTTTTTCGAGCGCGACGACATCGTTCTGCGCCTGCGCCCGAGCTACTTCCCGTTCACCGAGCCGAGCGCCGAGGTGGACGTCGGCTACACGCTGGAGAAGGGCAAGCGCGTCATCGGCGGGTCTGGTGGCGGCTGGATGGAGGTGCTGGGCAGCGGCATGGTCCACCCCAAGGTGATTGCCGCCTGCGGGCTGGACCCCAACGAATGGCAGGGCTTCGCCTTCGGATGCGGGATCGACCGGCTGGCGATGCTGAAATACGGCATGGACGACCTGCGCGCCTTCTTCGACGGCGATATCCGCTGGCTCAAGCATTACGGCTTCGCCTCGCTTGACGTGCCCACGCTGAGCGGGGGAGTGGGCGCATGAAGTTCACTTTGTCCTGGCTCCGCGACCATCTCGACACCACCGCCTCGCTGGAGGGAGTGACCGACGCGCTCACCCGCATCGGGCTGGAGGTCGAGGGCGTCGACGATCCGGCCGCGGCACTGGCCGACTTCCGCATCGCCCGCGTGCTCACCGCCGAGCGGCATCCCCAGGCGGACAAGCTCCAGGTGCTGTCAGTCGACACCGGCGACGGCGCCCCGCTCCAGGTGGTCTGCGGCGCCCCCAATGCGCGCGCGGGGCTGGTCGGCGTGCTCGGCCTGCCGGGCGCGACCGTGCCGGCGAACGGCATGGTGCTCAAGGTCTCCGCAATCCGCGGGGTCGAATCGAACGGCATGATGTGCTCCAGTCGCGAGCTTGGCCTCGGCGAGGAGCATGACGGCATCATCGAGCTTGCCGCGGATGCGCCGGTCGGCACGCGCTTCGCCGATTTCGCCGGGCTGGACGATCCGGTGATCGACGTCTCGATCACCCCCAACCGCCAGGACTGCATGGGCGTGCGCGGCATCGCGCGCGATCTCGCCGCGGCGGGGCTGGGGACGCTCAGGCCGCTGACGGTGACCCCGGTCGAAGGCGAGGGCGACGCGCCTGCGATCCGCATCGAGGACCCCGCCGGCTGCCCCGCCTTCTTCGCGCAGGAAGTGCGCGGCGTGTCGAACGGCGCAAGCCCGGAGTGGATGGCCCGTCGCCTGCGCGCGATCGGGCAGAAGCCGATCATCGCGCTGGTGGACATCACCAACTACGTCTCGATCGACCTCGGCCGGCCGCTGCACGTCTATGACAAGGCGAAGCTGACCGGCGCGCTCACCGCCCGCAAGGCGCGCGCCGGCGAGAGCATCGAAGCGCTCAACGGCCGCACCTACCCGCTCGACGAGACCATGACGGTGATCGCCGACGATGAAGCGGTGCACGACATCGGCGGCATCATGGGCGGCGAGCATTCGGGCGTGTCGGACGCCACCACCGACGTGATCGTCGAATGCGCCTATTTCGACCCCGACACGATCGCGCGCACCGGCCAGACGCTCGCGCTCACCTCCGACGCGCGCCAGCGCTTCGAGCGCGGCGTCGATCCGGCGTTCCTGGATGACGGGCTCGCCATCGCCACCCGGCTGGTCACCGAACTGTGCGGCGGCACCCCCTCCGCCGTCACCCGCGCCGGCGAGCCGCCGGTGCCCGCGCGCGTGATCCGCTACGATCCGAGGCTCTCGGCAACGCTCGGCGGGCTGCATGTCGCGCCCGAGCGGCAGGCGCGCATCCTCTTGTCGCTCGGCTTCACCATCGGCGCGATCGACCATGCCGATGCCTATTCGGACGCCTTGTTCGCCAGCATCGAATCGCCTTGGCCGGTGCGCGTGCCGACGTGGCGCCGCGATGTCGACGGCCCCGCCGACCTGGTCGAGGAAGTGATCCGCATCGAGGGGATCGACAAGGTCGCGCCGGTCGCGTTGCCGCGTGCCCCCGGCGTCGCCCGCCCCACCGCCACGCCCGAGCAGAAGCTGGAGCGCCGCGTCCGCCGCGCCGCCGCCGCGCGCGGACTGGACGAGGCGGTGACCTGGAGCTTCGTCAGCGAGGCCGAGGCCGCCCCGTTCGGCGGCGGCGCCTGGACGCTCGCCAACCCGATCAGCGAGGACCTCAAGGTCATGCGGCCGTCGCTGCTGCCCGGCCTGCTCTCGGCGGCATCGCGCAACCAGAAGCGCGGCGCGACGAATGTGCGCCTGTTCGAGATCGGCCGCCGCTATCTGGCGAATAAGGAGCGCCCCACCCTCGGCCTGGTCCTCGCCGGCGAGCGCCGCGCGCGCGGCTGGCAGAGCGGCAAGGCGCAGGGCTTCGACGCGTTCGACGCCAAGGCGGAGGCGCTGTCTCTGCTCGCCGGCGCCGGCGCGCCGATCGACAATCTCCAGGTGATGGGGGAGGCGGGCGACGCCTGGCATCCCGGCCAGTCGGGTACCTTGCGGCTCGGGTCGAAGACGGTGCTCGCCGCGTTCGGCATCGCCCATCCCTCGATCGTCAAGGCGTTCGACCTCTCCGGTCCGGTCGCCACTGCGGAGATCTACCTGGACGCGATCCCGGCCAAGCGGGGCAGCGGCTTCATGCGGCCCGCCTATGTGCCGCCCGCGCTCCAGGCCGTCCGCCGCGACTTCGCCTTCCTGGTGCCGGCCGAGCTCACCGCCGAGGCGTTGACCCGCGCGGTCAAGGGCGCCGACAAGGCGGCGATCGTCGCCGCGCGCGTGTTCGACCTGTTCGAGAAGGACGGCGAACGCTCGATGGCGGTGGAGGTGGTGCTCCAGCCCGGCGACAAGGCGTTCGTGGAGGCGGACTTGAAGGCGATCGCGGACAAGGTGGTCGCCGCCGCGGGCAAGCTGGGGGCGACGCTGAGGAGCTGACCCGGAGGACGACATGACCGACTGGATCACCCTCACCTCGCCTGCGCTCACCGCGCGGATCAACCCGCTGGGGGCCGAGCTCTCCTCGCTCACCGACGCGGCCGGTCGCGAGCTGATGACCGATGCCGATCCGGCGTTCTGGACCGGCCGCGCGCCGTTGCTCTTCCCGATCGTCGGCCGTCTCGCCGGCGACGAGCTGCGGATCGACGGCCAGGCCTATCCGATGAAGCAGCACGGCTTCGCGCGCCGCATGCTGTTCGCGGTGGTCGAGGCGGCCGATGCCAGCGCGACCTTCCGCCTCGTCGACACCGAAGAGACCCGCGCGGCCTACCCCTTCGCCTTCCGCCTCGACGTGACCTATCGGCTGACCGGCGCAACACTCGCGATCGACGTCACGATCGCCAATCCGGGCGATGTGCCGCTCCCCGCCAGCTTCGGCTTTCACCCCGCCTTCGCCTGGCCGCTGCCGAGTGGCGCGGCGAAGGAGGCGTACCGCATCGTCTTCGCGGCGGACGAGCCCGCGCCCATCCGCGCGATCGAGGGCGGGCTGCTCGCCGGGGAGCGCGCCTCGCCGCTCGACGATCGCACGCTGCCGCTCTCCGACGCGCTGTTCGCCGATGACGCTTTGGTCTGGACCGGCGTGCGCTCGCAATCGGTCCGCTACGGCGCCGATACCGGCCCAAGCCTTGAGATCGCCTTCCCCGACACGCCCGACCTCGGCATCTGGAGCAAGCCCGGCGCGCGCTTCGTCTGTGTCGAGCCGTGGCATGGCCATGCCGATCCCGTCGCCTTCGCGGGCGAGTTCCGCGACAAGCCGGGCGTGTTCGAGGTGGCACCGGGCGGGGAGAAGCGGCTGGGTATGCGCGTAACGCTTCACCCCTGATCCTCCCCTGGCGGAGGAGGATCGAACGTCCGCTGCAATTCCACCTGCATCCGCTGCATTTGACGCTGCACCGCAGCATCGCCACCTCCCGCCGGATGCAGAAGTCTCCGCCCGTCGCCCTCGTCCATCTCGCGCTCGCCACCGGCGGCTTCGCGATCGGCACCACCGAGTTCGCGACGATGAGCCTGCTGCCCTTTTTCGCGCGCGACCTCGGCATTGATGCCGCCACCGCGGGCCATGCGATCAGCACCTATGCGCTCGGTGTCGTCGTCGGCGCGCCGACCATCGCGGTGCTTGCCGCGAAGCTGTCGCGCCGCACCTTGCTGGTGGCGCTGATGCTGCTGTTCGCGGCGGGCAATGCATTGTCGGGCATCGCCGGCAGCTACACCGAGATGCTCGCCTTCCGCTTCCTCGCCGGCCTGCCGCATGGCGCGTATTTCGGCATCGCCGCGCTCGTCGCGGTCAGCCTGGTGCCGCAGGAGAAGCGCACCCAGGCGGTGGCGCGGGTGATGCTGGGGCTCACCGCCGCCACCATCGCCGGCGTGCCGGTCGCCAACGTGCTGGGCCAGGTGGTCGGCTGGCGCTGGGCGTTCGCTTTGGTCGCCGCGCTGGCGCTGCTCACCGCCTTGCTGGTGCTGCTCCTCGCCCCCGCCGACACGCCCGACAGGGATGCGAGCCCGTTGCGCGAGCTCTCCGCGCTCGCCCGCCCGCAGGTGTGGCTCACCTTGCTCACCGGCGCGATCGGCTTCGGCGGGCTGTTCGCGGTCTATACCTATCTCGCCGACACGATGCTGGCGGTGACCGGCACCTCCGCCGCCGCCATCCCGGTCGCGCTCGCGGCGTTCGGCGTGGGCCTCACCGCGGGCAATCTCGTCGCGCCGCGCTTCGCGGACAAGGCGCTGATGCCCACCGCGGCGGCGCTGCTGCTCTGGTCCGCCGTCGCGCTGGCCTTGTGGCCGCTCGCCGCGCATCACTTCTGGAGCGTCTGCCTGTGCGTGGTGGCGATCGGCGGCGGCGGCGCGCTCGGCACCGTGCTCCAGACCCGGCTGATGGACGTGGCGGGCGATGCGCAGGCGCTGGCGGCGGCGCTCAATCATTCCGCCTTCAACACCGCCAATGCGCTCGGCCCGTGGCTGGGCGGCCTCGCGATCACCGCCGGGTTCGGCTGGACCTCGACCGGCTGGGTCGGCGTCGCGCTGGCGCTGGGCGGGCTGGCGGTGCTGGGCGTGTCGGCAATGCTGGAGCGGGGTGCGGAGCCGGCGCTGGCTTAGTCACCCTGTCCTACACGCCTTGTTTCTGCCAAGGCGGTTCGATCACCGCATCGAGGTGTCGCGGAAACCGCGCGAGCGCCTCAACCGCCTCAATTCGTCTCCACCGGAATCGCCATGACCTCCCCTCGCCGCACCTTTGCGATCATCTCCCACCCGGACGCGGGCAAGACCACGCTCACCGAGAAGCTCCTCTACGTCGGCGGCGCGATCCATCTCGCCGGCGAGGTTAAGGCCCGCGGCCAGAACCGCCGCGCGCGATCGGACTGGATGAAGATCGAGCAGCAGCGCGGCATCTCGGTTACCTCCAGCGTGATGACCTTCGAGAAGGACGGGGTCACCTTCAACCTGCTCGATACCCCGGGCCACGAGGACTTTTCCGAGGACACCTACCGTACCCTCACTGCGGTCGACTCGGCGGTGATGGTGATCGACGCCGCCCGCGGCATCGAGGCGCAGACGCGCAAATTGTTCGAGGTCTGCCGCCTCCGTTCCGTCCCGATCATCACGTTCGTCAACAAGGTCGACCGGGAGGGCCGCGCGCCCTTCGAATTGCTCGACGAGATCGCCGACGTACTCGCGCTCGACGTCTGCCCCATGTCCTGGCCGGTCGGCATGGGCGGCACGTTCGAGGGCATCCTCGACCTCCAGCGGATGAGCATCAGCCGCCCCGAAGGCGACAGCCGCACCTTTCAGGGCACGGTCGATGCCGAGCCGGTGCTTCCGCCCGCGGTGCAGGAGGAGGTCGATCTCGCCCAGGCCGGCTATGCCGCGTTCGACGCCGAGGCCTATCGCCACGGCGACCTGACGCCGGTCTATTTCGGCTCCGCGCTCAAGGACTTCGGCCCGGCCGAGCTGATCGCCGCGCTCGCCGCCTATGCCCCGCCGCCGCGCCCGCAGCCGGCCGAGCCCGCGCCGGTGCAGCCGGACGAAAAGGACGTCACCGGCTTCGTCTTCAAGGTGCAGGCCAACATGGACCCGCAGCACCGCGACCGGATCGCGTTCATGCGTTTGTGCTCGGGCACCTTCCGGCGCGGCATGAAGCTGACGCCGACCGGTCACGGCAAGCCGATCGCGGTCCATTCGCCGATCCTGTTCTTCGCGCAGGACCGCGAGATCGCCGACGAGGCATTTCCCGGCGACATCATCGGCATCCCCAACCACGGCACGCTCCGGGTGGGGGATACGCTCTCCGAGAAACTTGGCGTGCGGATCACCGGGCTGCCGAATTTCGCGCCCGAGATCCTGCGCCGCGTCGCGCTCAAGGACCCCACCAAGACCAAGCAGCTCCGCAAGGCATTGGACGACCTCAGCGAGGAGGGCGTGATCCAGGTCTTCTATCCCGAGATCGGATCGAACTGGATCATCGGCGTGGTCGGCCAGCTCCAGCTGGACGTTTTGCTCAGCCGGCTGGAGGCGGAATACAAGGTCGCCGCCGCGCTGGAGCCCGCGCCGTTCGACACCGCGCGCTGGATCGCAGGGGAGGCGGCGGACCTCAAGGA
>NZ_JBELLZ010000046.1:0-26759 GCF_042096255.1 Sphingomonas sp.
AGTCGATCCGGGGCGCATCCTTGGCGCTGAACGGGCACGACTTGCGGCGGCGGAAGAAGGGACGGGCCATTACGCGTTCTCCTCCTCGCGGCGACGGCTGCGCTCGCGATCACGCTCCTGCTTGCGCATCATCACGGTCGGGCCCTGCTCGAGCTCGTCGACCTTGATGGTCATGTAGCGGATGATGTCTTCGTTGATGCCGGCCTGGCGCTCGATCTCGGCGATGGTATCGCCCGGAGCGTCGATCTCCAGCATCACGTAATGCGCCTTGCGGTTCTTGGCGATCCGATAGGCGAGGCTGCGAAGGCCCCAGGTCTCGGTCTTGACGACCTTGCCCTGATGATCCTCGACGATCTTGGTGGCGGCTTCCGCCAGCGCGTCCACTTGCGCCTGCGCCAGATCCTGGCGCGCAAGGAACACGTGCTCATACAGAGCCATGTCCGTCCTTCACTGTTGGCCGATCGCTGGCATGGCCCCGTGCCATGCCCCTCCGGCTGTCGTTCCAATGCAATGTCGCTTGAATGCAACAGGGGCGGGGAGTTTTGGCTCCCCGCCCGAGCGGCGCTTCATAGCGATTTCGCGTCGTCGCGCAAGCCTTACTGCAGCGCACCCGCGATCGAGGCAGCGACGATGCCGGTGGTGATGCCCACGAGCACCGCGTCATTGCCCGAGCGGACCCAGCGATAACCGCGAGGCGGCGCGTACAGGCGGCGGTTGCGATAGCGCCGATAGTCGACCACCGCATAGTTGCGGGCGTAGCGACGGTCAAAGCGCTGGCCCTTGGCCCAGCGGCGATAGGCCGGAGCGCGGTTCTGGACGGTGGTCTTGCGGACGACGGTGCCGTTCGGCTTGCGGTTCACGGTGCGCACCACGCGGTCGCCGTCGCGCTGGACGGTGACGGTGCGACGGTCCGGCTGCGCCTCCGCCGAGGTGGCGATCATCGGCGTGGCCATCACGGCCGCAGCGATGCCGGCCTGGATGAGCTTGTTCAGCATGGTCGATACTCCTCTACTCGATTCTGTTTGTTTCGGCGCCGTTTCCAGCGTCAGGAAAGCATATCGCCCCCGGATGTATCCCTCGATTGTCGCAATCAGCGCGAAATAGTCGCTAAGTGTCGCCAAACGCCGCCGTTTCTTAACTCCGGTTCAGGAACGGGAGGTAACCGTGAACGGGCGTTCAGGATCGCAACCGTTTCTGAACGGATCGTCAGCTAGACTGAGCGGATGAGCGTCCACGACCACCATTCCTTTGCCGCGGCACGGCGGCTGCACCTGCGGCCCGGCGCGATGGCGGCGGCGAAGCGGTGGCGCTGGACGGTGCTGGTCGTGGCGGCGATGCTCGCGGCGCTGGCCTGCGGCTGGACCGGGTTCATCGCGTCCGACGATTCGCTCTACTATGAGGGTGCGAGCCGCTGGCTAACCGATCCGCCGTTCGCGGGGACCAATCATTGGGAGACGCGCTTCCCGCTGGTGCTGAGCTTCGCCGGCGTGATCGCGCTGGCGGGCCCCAGCTTCGGTGCCTTCGCGATCACCGCAATCCTTTTCTACGTGCTGTTCGTCGGGGCGACGGGCATGGCGACGGCGCGGATCGCCGGCGAACGTCCCGGGTGGATCGGGGCCATCCTTGCGGCGACGCTGCCGGTCGCGGTGGCCAATGCGACCACGGTGAGCGTCGATCTCTTGGAAGCTAGCCTGCTGCTCGCTGGCATCACCCTGCTCGGCGCGGCGGACGGGCGCACCGGCTTCGGCGCAGGGGCGGGCATCGCCTTCGGGCTGGCGCTGCTGTGCCGCGAGACGACGGCGCTGCCGTTGCTGGGCTTGCTGCCGGTGTTCCTGCTCGGCCGCCCCGTCGAGCGCCGGGTGCTGATCGCGGCGGGCGTCGGCTTCGCACTGGTGGTGGGGGCGGAGGCGCTGTTCCAGTATTGGGTCACTGGCGATCCGCTGCGTCGATACGCCATCGCCTTCCACCATGACGAGCATATCGACCGGTCGAAGAACCTGGAGGGCAACCTGCTGCTGTGGCCGCCGATCGACCCGCTATTGGTGCTGCTGGTCAACGACGATTTCACGCTGCTGTTCTGGGCGGCGGGGCTGGCGCTGGCGACGGGGACATGGGGCGCGCTCGGTGCCGAGGGCCGGCGACGCTACGCGGTGCTTGGGGCGATGGCGGCGGCGAGCTTCGTGGCGGTGGCGATGCTCTACACCAAGCTGGTGCTCAATCCGCGCTATTTCATGTTGCCGGCGCTGGCGGCAATCGTGCTGGCGGCGGCGATGCTGGCGCGGGCCGCGCCGCATGTACGGGTGATCGGCCTTCTGGCGCTGGTCACGCCCGCCTTGCTGCTGCTGAGCGTCTCCAACGCGCACCCGCGCTGGCAGATGGAGGCGCTGGTCGCCGCCGCGCGTGCTCATCCGGGCGAGCCGGTGTGGGGCAACGCAGGGGAGGTGCGCCGCGCGGCGCTGCCGATGCGCTTCGCCGGGGTCGCCAACCTGCGGGAGGGCACCGCTCCCGCGGGCGGGCTGATGGTGATCCCCGAGGGGATGGCGGAAGGGGCGGTGCTAGCGCGCTATCCCTCCCCGCCCACCAAGCTGGGTTCGGTGCTGCGCGGGCTGGGCGTGGCGCCACTGGTGCCCGCGCCAGTGGCGCGGCGAATGTTCGCACCCAACCCGACCTATGTGCTGACCCGCACCCCAGGTTGACCAGGCATCGCGCAACCGCCTAACGCCTGTGCCCTTTCAAGGAGAGGGCGATGCGCGCGTTCATCTTCCCCGGTCAGGGGAGCCAGTCGGTCGGCATGGGCAAGGCGCTTGCCGACGCAAGCCCGCATGCGCGCGAGGTGTTCGAGGAGGTCGACGACGCGCTCGGCCAGCGGCTGTTCCGGCTGATGAGCGAAGGGCCGGCGGACGAACTGACCCTGACCGAGAACGCGCAGCCCGCGATCATGGCCAATGCCATTGCCACGCTGCGCGTGCTGGAGCGCGAGGGTGGCATCTCGCTCGCCGACAAGGCAGATTACGTCGCCGGCCACAGCCTGGGCGAATATAGCGCGCTCTGTGCGGCGGGAACGTTCGATCTCGCCACCACCGCGCGGCTCCTCAAGCTGCGCGGGCGGGCGATGCAGGCGGCGGTGCCGGTGGGCGAGGGCGCCATGGCGGCGCTGCTCGGCGCCGATCGCGAGCGCGCGGACCTGATCGCGGGAACGGCGGTCGACCAGATCCTCGCCGAGGGCGGCGAGACGCGGGTCTGCTCGGTCGCGAACGACAATGATCCCTCGCAGGTGGTGATCTCGGGCCACCGCGATGCGGTGGAGCGCGCGGTGGCGCTGGCGCGGGAGCTCGGTGCCAAGAAGGCAATGCTGTTGCCGGTATCCGCCCCGTTCCATTGTTCGCTGATGCAGGACGCGGCGGATGCAATGGAGGACGCCTTGCGCGACGTTCGCCTGTCCGCGCCGGTGGTACCGGTGTTCGCCAACGTGGATGCGGCGGCGCTGGCCGATCCCAATGCGATCCGCTTCGCGCTGGTCCAGCAGGTGACGGGCGTGGTCCGCTGGCGCGAGTCGGTGCTGGCGATGGCGGATGCGGGCGTGACCAGCTTCGTGGAACTGGGCGCCAAGGTGCTGGGGACGATGGTGAAGCGTACCGTCCCCGACGCGACACCGACCAGCGTCGTGACGATGGACGACGTGGAGGGTTTGCTTAAGAATTTTTGATTGGTTCAGAGGAGGCGCGGAGGCGCGGAGAAGATGAGGCCCATCGATCACGTGAGTGGCGACGTTCTGGACGTGGCGCTCCGCCTACACCGAGACCTCGGACCCGGTCTGCTCGAAAGTGTTTACGAGACCATCTTGGCGGAACGGCTCAGCCGGATGGGCTACTCGGTGGAGCGTCAACGTGTGGTGGACATCGAGTTCGAGGGCGTCCGCTTCGCGGCCGCGTTCAAGGCGGACCTGATTGTCGACACCCGGCTCGTCGTGGAGATCAAGTCCGTGGAGCGTCTTGCCGCGGTGCATGCAAAGCAACTGCTGACCTATCTTCGCCTGCTGCGTCAGCCCGTAGGGCTGCTGATCAACTTCGGTGGGGAGACTTTGAAAGAGGGGGTGCGGCGGGTCGTCAACAACCATTCTCCTTCTCTCTGCGCCTCCGCGCCTCCCCTGAACCAAATTTCCTCTGGAGCATAATCGATGTTCGATCTTTCAGGCATGACCGCGCTCGTCACCGGTGCCTCCGGCGGCATCGGTTCCGCCATTGCGAAGGCGTTGGCCGGGCAGGGCGCGCGGCTGGCGGTTTCGGGGTCCAATGCGGAGAAGCTTGCCGCCTTTCGCGATGAGCTCGGCGGGGAGCATGTTGCCGTGCCGGCCAACCTTTCCGATGCTGCCGCGGTCGACGCGCTGGTGCCTGCGGCGGTGGAGGCGCTCGGCGGGCGGCTGGACATCCTGGTCAACAACGCCGGTGTCACCCGCGACAATCTCGCCATGCGGATGAAGGACGAGGAGTGGGACACGGTGATCCGCGTCAACCTGGAGGCCGCGTTCCGCCTGATCCGCTCCGCCGCAAAGCCGATGATGAAGCAGCGCTTCGGCCGTATGATCTCGATCACCTCGGTGGTCGGGCAGACGGGCAATCCGGGGCAGGCGAATTATGCGGCGTCCAAGGCGGGGCTGGTTGGTATGTCCAAGGCGCTGGCGCAGGAACTGGCCAGCCGGAACATCACGGTGAACTGCGTTGCTCCCGGATTTATCCGCTCGGCCATGACGGACGTGCTGCCCGACGCGCAGAAGACCGCGCTCACCGGGCGCATCCCCGCCGGCGACCTCGGCACAGGGGAAGACATCGCCGCTGCGGTGGTGTATCTCGCCAGCCGCGAGGCCGGCTATGTCACCGGCCAGACGCTGCATGTGAACGGCGGCATGGCGATGGTCTGACTTGCGCCGCGGGCTTTGCCGTTCTAGCTGCGTTCAGACTCAACCGATCCCAATGAGAGAGACACTATGAGCGAGACCGCCGACCGCGTGAAGAAGATCGTCGTCGAGCATCTCGGCGTCGAGGCCGACAAGGTGACCGAGGACGCCAGCTTCATCGACGATCTGGGCGCGGACAGCCTCGACATCGTCGAGCTGGTGATGGCGTTCGAGGAGGAGTTCGGGGTCGAGATCCCGGATGACGCCGCTGAGAAGATCACGACCGTCAAGGACGCGATCAACTATATCGACGAGCACAAGGGCTGAGCCTTTCGCTCGGGAATCGTTGACGGCTCCCCCGGGCAACCGGTCGGGAGCCGTTTTCGTTTGGAACATTGTCCGTCGTGCCGGCGCTGACCGGCAACGTGCGGGAACGAGGAATGCCCCGGCCGTTGCCGGGGTGGCGCCGGAAGGATCATTATGCGTCGCGTCGTCGTCACGGGGCTTGGCCTCGTCACCCCCCTGGGAGCGGATGTCGAGACCGCCTGGCGGAACCTGATTGCCGGCAAGTCCGGTGCCGGCACGATCACACGGTTCGACGCCACCGATTTCCAGAGCAACTACGCCTGCGAGGTGAAGCCGGCAGATCACGAATATGGATTCGATCCTGCAAAGCGCGTCGACCACAAGGTCCAGCGGCAGGTCGATCCGTTCATCGTCTATGGCATCGATGCGGCGGGCCAGGCGATCGAGGACGCGGGGCTGACCGACATGACCGAGGAAGAGCGCTTTCGCGCCGGCTGCTCGATCGGGTCGGGGATCGGCGGTTTGCCGGGTATCGAGAGCGAATCGCTGGTGCTCCACCAGAAGGGGCCCAAGCGGGTCAGCCCGCACTTCGTTCATGGCCGCCTGATCAACCTGATCTCGGGCCAGGTCTCGATCAAATACGGGCTGATGGGTCCCAACCACGCCGTGGTCACCGCCTGCTCGACCGGCGCGCATTCGATCGGCGATGCGGCGCGAATGATCGCGATGGACGATGCCGATGTGATGCTTGCGGGCGGCGCGGAAAGCACCGTCTGCCCGATCGGCATCGCCGGCTTCGGCCAGGCGCGCGCGCTCTCCACCGGATTCCGCGACGATCCTACCCGCGCCAGCCGCCCCTATGATCGCGACCGCGACGGCTTCGTCATGGGTGAGGGCGCGGGCGTTGTCGTGCTGGAGGATTATGAACGCGCGAAGGCGCGTGGCGCGAAGGTCTATGCCGAGGTGATCGGCTATGGCCTGTCCGGCGACGCCTATCACGTCACTGCGCCGCATCCCGAAGGCTCGGGCGCGTATCGCTCGATGGAGATGGCGATGCGCAAGTCGGGCCTCAGCCTGTCCGACATCGACTATGTCAACGCACACGGCACCTCGACCCCACTGGGCGACGAGCTGGAGCTGAACGCGGTCCGCCGCCTGTTCGGCGATGCGATCGGCGGCATGTCGATGAGCTCCACCAAGTCGGCGATCGGCCACCTGCTCGGCGGCGCGGGCGCGGTGGAGAGCATCTTCTGCATCCTGGCGATGCGCGACGGCATCGTCCCGCCGACACTCAACCTCGACAACCCCAGCGAGAATTGTGCGGGGGTGGACCTGGTGCCACACGTCGCCAAGGAGCGGCAGGTTAAAGCGGTGCTCAACAACAGCTTCGGCTTCGGCGGTACCAACGCCAGCCTGGTGATGAAGGCGCTCTGACGCGGTCATGATCCAGAGCGGCGGCCTTTGAATGCGTCCCCTCGGCTGCCTCGGGCTGCTCGCCGGCCTGCTCGGCATCTTCGCGCTGATGCTGATCGGGCAGGACTGGAAGGGCGCGGGGCCGGCGAATGCGCCGATGACGGTGCAGGTGCCGCGCGGTGCCAGCCTGGCGCGGGCGGCGCAGGCGCTGGAGCGGGCGGGGGCGATCGAATCGGCTACCCGCTTCCGTGTCTATGCGCGCGTGTTCGGCAACAATGCCCCGATCCGCGCGGGCGAGTATCAGGTGCCCGCGCACGCCAGCGCCTCCGACGTGCTGGCGCTGCTTCAGTCGGGAAAGGTGCGCCAGCGCTTCGTGGTGGTGCCGGAGGGCTATCCTTCGGTGATGGTGCACGACGCGCTGCTGCGCGCCGACGGGCTGATCGGGCCGGTCGGCATCCCGGCGGAGGGCTCGGTGCTGCCCGACAGCTACGCCTATGAGCGCGGGGACACCCGCATGTCGGTGGTCAAGCGGATGCAGCAGGCGATGAAGGACTATGTCGCCGCCGCCTGGAAGAAGCGCAAGCCCGGCATCGCAGTGAAGACGCCCGAGGCCGCGGTGGCACTCGCCTCGATCGTCGAGAAGGAGACGGGCAAGCCCTCCGAGCGCCGAATGGTCGCCGCGGTGTACGACAACCGGTTGAAGCAGGGTATCCCGCTCCAGGCCGATCCGACCGTGATCTACCCGGTTACGCTGGGACGTCCGCTCGGCCGCCGTATCCTGCGCTCCGAACTGGACGCCAAGAACGGCTACAACACCTATGCCGAGGCGGGGCTGCCCAAGGGCCCGATCGCCAATCCGGGGCGCGCCAGCATCGATGCGGTGCTCAACCCTGCGGATTCGCCGGCGCTCTACTTCGTCGCGGACGGCACCGGGGGGCATGTGTTCGCCAACACGCTGGCGGAGCACAATGCGAATGTGGAGAAATGGTACGCGATCCGGCGATCGCGCGGGGAGATGTAGCGGTCAGTCGCCGATCCCGGACGTGTCGATCTCCACGCCCAGGATCACCGACGTGATCCGCTCGCCGAAGGGGATGTCGCGCCGCTCGGCATAGCCGTCCGCCTGCGGAGACCACATCTGGACGATCCGGCGGCCTTCACGGTCGACTACCCAATACTCCGGCACACCGGCGCTGCCGTAAAGCCGCACCTTGCGACCGAGGTCCTGCTCCAGCGACGTGTCGGACACTTCTACCGCAAGCTTCAGCTTGGCGAGGGGAACCCCGCGAACCTCATGCTTCTCACCCACCGACACGTCCGGTTCAGGAACGCTGTCGTCGGTCAGGTCGACACTGCCGGAGCCATAAACGACCAGCTTTGAACCGACGGCGCGCAATGCAATCGTCAGCTCAGTGCCGACGTACATCATCGTCGCGGCATGCCACGCCCAGATCGAGTTCACGACCCAGATCTCCCCCTCGATCAGCTCGGTCTTGGCGTAGTCGACGAATGCGCCAGCGTCGGCGAGCAGCCAATAGTCCTTCGCCGTTACGCGGTAACGCTGCGCGATCTCAGGCGGGATGAAGGGCGCGTTCACGCTCTAACCTTACCATCGCCGCGCCGCACCCGCCAGCTTAACCCCGCAGCCCCGCGGCGGCATGCGCCTTTGCCTTCACATCCGCCATGGTCGCGCCCGTAGGGGTTACCCAGCTGCCGCCGACGCACAGCACGGGATCGAACGCCAGCCAGTCGGGCGCGGTCGCCTCGGTGATGCCGCCCGTGGGGCAGAAGCGGCACTGGTAGAAGGGCGCGGCGAGGGCCTTCAGCGCCTTGAGCCCGCCGTTCGCCTGGGCGGGGAAGAACTTGAAGTGGGTGAGGCCCAGGTCCATCCCGCGCATGATGTCGCTGGCATTGGCGATGCCGGGCAGGAAGGGGATGCCGCTGCCCAGGATCGGCTGGGCGAGCGTCTCGGTAAGGCCGGGAGAGACGATGAACTCCACGCCGGCCTGCTGCACCGCCTCGAATTGCGCGGTGCTGACCACGGTGCCGGCGCCGATGATGGCGCCTTCGACCTGCTTCATCTCGGCGATCGCCTCCAGCGCCGCCGGGGTGCGCAAGGTCACCTCCAGCACCTTGAGGCCGCCGGCGACCAGCGCCTCGGCCAAAGGACGCGCGGTGGCGGCGTCGTCGATCACCAGCACCGGGATCACCGGGCTGGTCTGCATGATGGTCTCGATGGTCATGCCGAATGCTCCTGGGCATAGGCCGCCGCGGCGCCGAACAGGCCGGGCTGGGGATAAGTGATGATCTTGACCGGAATGGTGGTCATCAGGCTCTGGAACCGGCCCTTGGCGACGAAGCGCTGCGCGAAGCCGGACTGGAGGAGCTTGTCCTTGAGGCGAAGGCCCAACCCGCCGGCGATCACCACCGCGGTCGGGCCGTGGGTCAGCGCCAGGTCTCCCGCGACCGCGCCCAAAGTCAGGCAGAAACGCTCCAGCGCGGCGGTGGCGAGCGCGTCGGTGCCGCTCATCGCCAGCTCCCACAGGCCCTTGTCGTCGAGGTGGACGACCGGCTTGCTCTGCATCTGCGCGAGCGTCTCATAGATGTTGACCAGCGCCGGGCCCGCGCAGACCCGCTCGGTGGAGACGCGGGTGTAGGTGGGGCGGAGCCGCCTGACGATCGCGTCGTCGATATTGTCGAGCGGGGCGAAGTCGGTGTGGCCGCCCTCGGTGGAGATGACGTGGTAGCGGCCATGCTCACGGAACACCTGCGCGACGCCCAGGCCCGTGCCCGGCCCGCAGACGGTGGTGGAACCGTGATCGGGCAGCGGCACGTCCGGCCCGCACAGGTGGACATAAGCGCTGCCGTCGAGCTGGCCGACCGCGTGGCCGATCGCGCCGAAATCGTTGATCAGCGAATAGGTGTCGACGCCCAGCCGTTCCTTGATCAGCGGCGGGCGGATGATCCACGGATTGTTGGTGAACTTGATCAGCTCGTCGTTGACCGGCGAGGCGACCGCGATACCGGCGGCGCGCGGGACTGGACGGCCGAGCTGCTCACCGAAGGCGGCCCAGGCGAGCGGGAAGGTGGCATGCTCGGCGACCTTGAGCGTGATCGGCTCACCGAGCGAGACGACGCGGCCGTCCTCGACCTCGGCAATGGCGAAGCGAGCGTGGGTGCCCCCGATGTCGACTGCTACGACTTCCATTTCGATCCTTCCGTCATGCCGGACCTGTTCCGGCATCCACCGTGCCGCACAAGCCGTGGCGCGATCGCTCACGGAACCGTGGGCCCCGGAACAAGTCCGGGGTGACGGCCGGAGCTAGAGCCCCGCCCCCGCCAGCACCGCGCTGGCACCCTTCTCCGCCTCGTCCGCCGCGCCGCGGAACAGGCCGAACAATTCGCGGCCGAAGCCACTGGCCGGCGGCGGCGCCATCGCCTGCTCGCGCGCGGCCCACACGTCCGCGGGCACCAGCGCGTCCACCGCGCCGTTGACCGCATCCACCCGGATCATGTCGCCGTCGCGGATCAGGCCGATCGCGCCGCCGCCGAGAGCCTCCGGCGAGACGTGGATCGCGCAGGGCACCTTGCCGCTGGCGCCCGACATGCGCCCGTCGGTGACCAGCGCCACCTTGAACCCGCGGTTCTGGAGCACGCCGAGCGGGGGCGTGAGCTTGTGCAGCTCGGGCATGCCGTTCGCGCGCGGGCCCTGGAAGCGGACCACGACGACGACGTCGCACTCCAGCTCGCCCGCCTCGAACGCCTTGAGCACGTCGAGCTGGTCGTGGAAGACGCGCGCGGGCGCCTCGATCACCCAGCGCTCGCGCTCGACCGCGGAGACCTTGATGCAGGCGCGGCCGATGTTGCCCTGGAGGATGCGCATGCCGCCATCGGGCGAGAAGGGCGCCGAGGCCGGGCGCAGGATCGTCTCGTCGCTGCTCGCGCCCGGATCGCGCCACGCCAGCGTATCGCCGTCGAGCTGCGGCTTCTCGCCATAGGCATCGAGCGAAGAGCCCGCGACGGTCAGGATGTCGCGGTGAAGGTGGCCGCTGCCGATCAGTTCGCGGATCACGAACGGCATGCCGCCCGCCGCCTCGAAGCCGTTCACGTCGGCCGAGCCGTTGGGATAGACGCGCGCGATCAGCGGGGTGGCGGCGGAGAGGCGGTCGAAATCCTCCCAGTCGATCACGATTCCCGCCGCGCGGGCGATCGCGGGCAGGTGGAGCAGGTGGTTGGTCGAGCCGCCGGTGGCGAGCAGGCCCACCGCGGCGTTGACCACCGCGCGCTCGTCGACGATCCGGCCGATCGGGCGGTAGTCGTCGCCGCGCCAGCCCAGCTTTGCCACCCGCTGCACCGCCGCGCGGGTCAGCTCCTGACGCAGCCTGGTGCCTGGGTTGACGAAGGCGGCGCCGGGCATGTGCAGGCCCATCACCTCCATCATCATCTGATTGGTGTTGGCGGTGCCGTAGAAGGTGCAGGTCCCCTTGCCGTGATAGGCGGCGATCTCCGCATCCAGCAGTTCCTCGCGGGAGCAGTCGCCGACCGCGTAGCGCTCGCGCACCGCCGCCTTGGCCTTGTTGGGGATTCCGGTGGGCATAGGCCCGCCGGGAATCAGCACCATCGGCAGATGGCCGAAGCGCAGCGCGCCCATCAGCAGGCCGGGGACAATCTTGTCGCAGATGCCCAGCAGCGCGGCGCCCTCGAACGTGCCGTGGCTGAGCGCCACCGCGGTGGAGAGCGCGATCGTGTCGCGGCTGAACAGCGAGAGCTCCATGCCGGCATAGCCCTGGGTGACGCCATCGCACATCGCCGGCACGCCGCCCGCGACCTGCGCGGTGGCGCCCACCTCGCGTGCCCAGACCTTCATCTGCTCAGGGTAGCGGTAATAGACTGCATGCGCCGAGAGCATGTCGTTGTAGGCGGTGACCAGCCCGATGTTCATGCCGCGGTCGGCCTTGAGATGATCGCGGTCCTCCTCCGTGCCGGCATAGGCATGGGCGAGGTTGGCGCAGCCGAGCATCGGCCGCCCGATCCACGCCCCGCGCTCGCGATCGAGCAGGTCGAGATAGCGCGCGCGGCTCTCCCGCGAACGCTGGATGATGCGGTCGGTGACGGCACTTACGACGGGGTTCATCGGCTTTCTCTCGTCATGCCGGGCTCGTCCCGGCATCCACGGTTCGGCAGGAGCCGCGCCCGGTTGCTTTGCGGCACGGTGGACCCCGGAACAAGTCCGGGGTGACGTAGCGTCCTTACGCCGCCCAGTGGATATCCACCGGCAGCTCCGCATCGGCCAGCACCCGGCCGATCGGATAGGGCGAGCCCGCGCCTTCGCCGATAGCATCCTCGATCACCTTGCGCTTAGCGTCGCCGGTCACAGCGATCATCACCGCCTTGGCCGAGATGATCGCCTGGCGCGACAGGGTGACGCGCGCGACCGGCGCCTCTGGCGGCAGCGGATCGGGCATCACGCCCAGCGCACGGCGCTCGCGCGGGCCGTTCAACGCCTCGTCATAGTCCGGACCGGGGAAGATCGAAGCGGTATGGCCATCACCGCCGACGCCGAGCAGCACCAGATCGAGCGGCCAGTGCAGGTCGCCGAGCAGCGCGTCGGCCGAGCGGCCGGCGGCCTTATAGTCGTCGGTCGCTTGCGGCACGACCGGGATCACGCGCGCGCCCTTGGGGATGAAAGCCTTGCCGATCATCGTCACGTTGCTCAGCGGATCGCCCAGCGGCACGATCCGCTCGTCGGCGGGGACGATGGTGACGCGCTTCCAGTCCAGCTTCGCTTTCGAAAGCTTGTCGTAGATTGGGATCGGCGTCTTGCCGCCCGACAGCGCGATCACCGCCGCGCCGCGTGCGTCGAGCGCGCTCTCGATGACAAACTGGATGTCGCCGGCGACGGCCTCGGCCATCTCGGCCGCGTCGTCATATTCCCACCATTCGATTTCGGTCATTCTCTTATCCTTGATCCAGCGTCCGTTCGTGCTGAGCGAAGTCGAAGCACATGGTCGAACGTTGCGCGTGCCCTTCGACTTCGCTCAGGGCGAACGGAGGTTTAGCTCCGGCCGTGATCTCGACGCACTTAGTCGTCCTGCCAGGTCACCCCGTCGCGCTCGGTGAGCGCGATCGAGGCGGCGGGGCCCCAGGTGCCCGAGGCATAATGTTTCGGCTTCATGTCGTTGGCAGCCCAGCCGGCGCGGATCGCGTCGATCCAGGTCCACTGCGCCTCCACCTCGTCGCGGCGGACGAACAGGGTCTGGTCGCCCTCGATCAGGTCGAGCAGCAGCCGTTCATATGCGATGCGGCGGCGGGTGCCGGCGAACTCCGCGTCCATCGACAGGTTCAGCGGCACCTCGCGCAGGCGCACGCCCTCACGGTCGAGGCCGGGCTCCTTGGCCATCACCAGCATCTGGATATACTCTTCCGGCTGTAGGCGGATCACCAGGGTGTTGGGCTGGAGGATGCCGCCGCGGCCTGAGAACATCGAGTGCGGCACTGGTTTGAACTGGATCGCGATCTCGCTGCGGCGGACCGCCATGCGCTTGCCGGTGCGGAGGTAAAAGGGCACGCCCTGCCAGCGCCAGTTATCGACATGCGCCTTTACCGCCACGAACGTCTCGGTGTTCGAATCGCGGCCGAGCTCCTCGTCATAGCCCTTGACGATCTCACCCTTTACCGCCCCGCCATTGTACTGGCCGATCACGGTGTCGCGTGTGGCGCATTCGGGCGCGATCAGCCGCAGCGAGCGGAACACCTTGGCCTTTTCGTCGCGCACATCGGTCATGTCGTAGCGCGCAGGCGGCTCCATCGCGATCAGCGCGACAAGCTGGAGAATGTGGTTCGCCACCATGTCGCGCAGCGCGCCCGCGCCGTCGTAATAGCCGGCGCGATCCTCCAGCCCCACCGTCTCGGCGACAGTGATCTGTATGTTGTCGATCCCCTGCGCATTCCACACCGGCTCGAAGAAGGAGTTCCCGAAGCGAAGCGCCAGGATGTTCTGCACCGTCTCCTTGCCGAGATAGTGATCGATCCGGAAGGTCCGCTCCTCCGGAAACGCCCGCGCCACCGTGTCATTGATCTCGCGGCTGGAGGCGAGGTCGTAGCCGAGCGGCTTTTCCAACGCGATCCGCACCGTTTCGCCGGTCAGCTCGACGCTGCGCAGCCCCTCCACCGCCGATTCGAACAGCGACGGCGCGGTAGAGAGGTAGATGGCGAGGCCGCCGGATATGTCGCCGACCTTGTCGGCGAGCGGCTTGAAGCTGGCCGGATCGGACAGGTCGGCGGGTTGGAAGTACAGCCGCTCCAGGAAGCTGGCGATCTGCGCCTTGTCCTTGCGATCCGCCGCGAGGAACTCGTCGAGCGCCTTGCCGACGAAGGTGCGGAAGTGCGCGTCGTCGTGATCGGCGCGGGCGGAGCCGAAAATGGCGAGATCGGCGGGCAGCAGCCCGTCGGCGTGGAGGCCGTAGAGCGACGGCAGCAGCATGCGCTGGGCGAGATCGCCGGTGGCGCCGAACAGGAGGAGCTTGGAGACGGGACTGCGCTTCATGGCTTGGCTCCGGGCTTTTCAGAGGACGAGGCCGCGGGTCGGCTCGGCACCGGTCATCAGGTTGAGGCTCTGCACCGCGGCACCGGCCGCACCCTTGCCGAGATTGTCGTAGGTGGCGATCAGCCGCGCCTGGTCGGCATGGCCGAGGACGTAGAGAGTCATCCGGTCGGTGCCTGCGTCGGCCTCGATCCGCAGTGTGGCGGGGGTCTCGTCGGAGACGCGGATAATGCCGCCGGCCGGATAAGCGGCGGCAAGTACGTCGCGCACGTCGGCCAGCGAAGGCCGTGCAGGCAGGGCACGCAGCACCAGCCCGACCTCGCCGATCATGCCGCGATAGACGTTCGCCACCGCGGGCAGGAAGACGGGCGGGAAGGCGAGGCCGGCATGCGCCTGCATCTCGGGCAGGTGCTTGTGGGTGAGGGCAAGGCCATAGGCGCGGAAGCCGGTCTGCGCCTCGCCGCTCTCGAACTCGGCGATCATCGCCTTGCCGCCGCCCGAATAGCCCGACGCGCCCGAATAGGTGAGCGGCCAGTCCGCCGGCACCAGCCCCGCCGCGACCAGCGGGCGGACGAGGGCGAGAAAGCCGCTGGGCCAGCAGCCCGGATTGGCGACGCGCCGTGCGGTCGCCACGTCGATGCCGAGCTCGGGCAGACCATAGGTCCAGCCCTCCGCAACGCGGTGCGCGCTGGAGGCGTCGATCACCCGCACCGCCGGATTGTCGATCAAAGCCACCGCTTCCTTCGCCGCCTCGTCAGGGAGACAGAGGACCACAAGATCGGCCTCGTTGAGCGCCTCGCGGCGCGCGGCAGGATCCTTGCGCCGTGCGTCGTCCAGCATCACCAAGGTCAGGTCGTCGCGATCGGCCAGCCGCGCGCCGATCTCCAGCCCGGTGGTGCCGGCGGCACCGTCGATGAAGACCTTGGTCACGCCGGCTCGCCCAGGGCGTCGGCGGCGACGTAGCCGACGCGGCCGTGCGCGGGCGCGATGCCCCAGGCGATGCCGCCCGTCACGTCGAGCAGCTCGAACGCATCGCCCGGCGCGAGTTCGATCTCCCCGGCCTCACCCGCGCGCGCGTTGCGCAACGGGACCGCCCGGATCACGCGGCGAGGCAGCGCGCGCACATAGTGCGGTGCGAAGACGCGGTCGGCCAGGCGCACGTCCGCCAGGTCGGACCGGATTGCGTGCGTCTTGGGGTCCAGGGCGACGGAACGTCCGGTCAGCGCGAAGCTAGGCCGGGGCGTGCTGGGCGCGCGGATGCTCTGTGTCGCCGATGAAACTGCCGAACTCCTCAAGAAATGTTGCCCCCTCGGACGTGCGCGCGATGAAGATGTTGCGCTTGTCGGTATCGTCGCGCTGGCGGGCGAGATAGCCGAGCGCCCCCAGCCTGTTCAAGGCGCGCGTCACCACCGGCTTCGAAACGTTGAGCATCCGGGCGAGGCCGCGCACCGTGTGCGGGCCGGGCATGAGGTACACGACCAGCAGCAGCGCCATCTGACGGTTGGTAAGGTCGGGCTCGCCCGAGCGGACATAGTCGACCAAAGTGGTCATCCATGTGCTCAGTTCCGACTGTGCCATTGTGGTTGCCAAGGATTTTCCAGACACGAGTGGCGTTGCTCAGGCTCTCCTGCGTCTCAACGCCCGCTGCCGCGGCTGGTTTCAGTACCGATACGATTGCGGATGCAGTTGCGGGCTTGACGGTCGACGCCTATGTGCCGGCGCGTTCCCGTATCTCCTGAGTTCCCGACGAGGCCGATGTTCACTTTCCTGCTCATTATCCACGGCCTCATCGCCGCCGCGCTCGTGGCGGTGATCCTCATGCAGAAGTCCGAGGGCGGCGGGCTCACCTCCGGCGGCAGCCCGGCGGGGCTGATGTCGGCCCGGGGCGCGGCGGATTTCCTGACGCGGACCACCGCGATCCTGGCTGCGGTGTTCGTCGGCATGTCAATCGCGCTCGCCATCTATGCGGCCACCCGGCAGACGCAGACGGTTGACGTGTCCGCCGCACGCCCGGTGCCGGCGCAGGCGCCGATCGGTCAGGCGCCGGCGCCCGGCGGTGCGGCGCCGCTCGCCGGCGCGGCGCAGGCGGTGGACGGCAATGCCGCCGCCCCGGCCGAGAGCGGCGTCCCGCTCGAACGCTGATCCCCCATTATCGTACTTTTCGTCGCGCGCGGCCCAACCGCGCGCTTGCCTCCGTTCGGCACTAAAGGTTAGGCGTTTCCTCCCATGGCGCGGTTCATCTTCATAACCGGCGGCGTGGTGTCGTCGCTCGGCAAGGGTCTCATGGCAGCGAGCCTTGCGGCGCTGCTCCAGGCGCGCGGCTATCGCGTGCGGATCCGCAAGTTCGATCCCTATCTCAACGTCGATCCGGGCACGATGAGCCCGTACCAGCACGGCGAGGTCTACGTCACCGACGACGGCGCGGAGACCGACCTCGACCTCGGCCACTATGAGCGCTTCACCGGCGTCGCCGCGCGGCAGAGCGACAATGTGACCTCCGGCCGCATCTATCAGCAGATCATCGCGCGCGAGCGCCGCGGCGACTATCTGGGCGCTACCGTGCAGGTGATCCCGCACGTCACCGACGCGATCAAGGCGTTCGCCAAGGCGGAGACCGACGACCTAGACTTCGTGTTGTGCGAGATCGGCGGCACCGTCGGCGATATCGAGTCGCTGCCCTTCATCGAGTCGATCCGCCAGCTCAAGAACGAGGTGGGGCGCGGCAACGCGATCAGCGTCCACGTCACTTTGGTGCCTTATATCGCCGCGGCGGGCGAGCTGAAGACCAAGCCGACCCAGCATTCGGTCCGCGAGCTGGCCGCACTGGGCGTGCAGCCCGACGTGCTGGTCTGCCGCGCCGAAAAGCCGCTGCCCGCCAGCGAGCGCGCCAAGATCGCTTTGTTCTGCAACGTGCCCGAGAGCGCGGTCATACCGGCGCTGGACGCGAGCAGCATCTACGCCGTGCCGCTGCAATATCATGCCGAAGGGCTCGATTCGGAGGTGCTGCGCGCCTTCGGCATCGTGCCGTCTTCCGCGCCCGATCTCAGCCGCTGGCAGGATATCGTCGACCGGCTGCAGCATCCCGAAGGTGAGGTGACGATCGGCGTAGTCGGCAAATATGTCGGCCTTCAGGACGCGTACAAGTCGCTCAACGAGGCCCTGGTCCATGGCGGGATCGCCAACCGGGTGAAGGTCAACATCCGCTGGATCGACGCCGAGCTGTTCGAGGGCGACCATGCCGAGGTCGCCGCGCAGCTGGAGCCGTGCCACGCGATCCTGGTGCCCGGCGCCTTCGGCGAGCGCGGGGCGGAGGGCAAGATCGCCAGCGTCCGCTTCGCCCGGACACGCGACGTGCCCTATTTCGGCATCTGCTTCGGCATGCAGATGGCGTGCGTCGAGGGCGCGCGCGACCTGGCCGGCATCGCCGAGGCTTCGTCGACGGAGTTCGGGCCGACGCCCGAGCCGGTCGTCGGCCTGATCACCGAATGGATGACCGAGAAGGGCATCGAGCGCCGAGCTGTGGAGGGTGATCTCGGCGGCACCATGCGGCTGGGCGCCTATCCCGCCAAGCTGGACGGCAATTCGGTGGTCGCGTCGATCTACGGCGAGGGCGAGATCAGCGAGCGCCATCGCCACCGCTATGAGGTCAACACCGCGTACCGCGACGCGCTGGAGAAGGGGGGGTTGGTCTTCTCGGGCATGTCGCCCGACGGCATGCTGCCCGAAATCGTCGAGCGGCCGGACCATCCCTGGTTCGTCGGCGTGCAGTTCCACCCGGAGCTGAAGAGCAAGCCCTTCGATCCCCACCCCCTGTTCAAGAGCTTCATCGCCGCGGCGCTGAAGCAGAGTCGGCTGGTCTAGGGCAGCTCTGCGGAGGACAGTCCCGTCGGGACGATGGTGGCTTGGGCGACGGCGGCGAGGACCGGCTTGGCATCGTTGCTCTCACCCCAGACGTCTGCACGTACGATGACTTGGCGCTTGCCCGCCTTGATCACTGTCCCGCGAGCGCGAAGGCGGTCACCGCGGCCGGGCGCGAGGAAGTTGATGGTATAGCTTCCGGTTACCACGTCTCCTGCGATCGAGCTTGCCGCCCATGCGCAGGCATTATCCGCCATCAGCCCGACGATCGCACCATGGGCGAAGCCATGATGCTGGGTGAGATCGTCGCGCATGACAAGGACGAGTTCCGACTCGCCTTCGAAGCAGCGGATCGGTTCAACATCAAGCCATCGGCTGAAGCCGGATCGGCCCACTGCGACCTTGCGCATGTAACTCACCGCTTCCTCGTTGCTGCTCCACGGACGCGACATCGGCTCTCTCCCAAGTCTGCTTCGCAGACCTATACGCTCGCAGTCCAGCGTGCAATGTCGTAGATCGGGTGGATGAAGACCTATGTCGCCTCGAAATCTCCCTGTCCTGTTGGCAGAGCTTCCCGCCTGCTGGGCGATCGCTGGATCGTGCTGATGTTGCGTGAGCTCTTTCTCGGCGTCGATCGGTTCGACGGCTTTCTTGAGCGCCTGCCGATCAGTCGAGCCACATTGACAGCCCGGCTCGAGTGGCTCGTCGCGGCTGGGGTGGTCACCCGAGATCCACCTGAGGCCCGACGTGCGCGATATCGACTGACCGAGGCCGGCCGAGCCCTTCGCCCAGTTCTCGCTGCGATCCGCGATTGGGGCGAAGCCTGGCTGCCTCAAGGTACGACGCAGGAAATAGAAAAGGCGCCCGGACCTTCCGGTCCGGACGCCCCACGACGCCTGGAAAAGGGAGCAACAGGCGCCGAACGGTAGACCGTTACGCGGCTTTCGCCTCGTCCGAGGGTGTGCCCTCGACGGCGGCGAGCGGTGCGCCGGTCTTGATCGCGATGGTCTTGGGCTTCATCGCCTCGGGCACCTCGCGGACGAGGTCCACGACGAGCAGGCCGTCGTTGAGCCGCGCGTCCTCGACGAAGACGAAGTCGGCCAGTTCGAAGCGACGCTCGAAGCTACGGTTGGCGATACCGAGGTGCAGGAACTGGTTATTGTCCTGGCTCTCGGACTTCTTGCCCGCGACCAGCAGCAAGTTCTGCTGTGCGGTGATCTCGATCTCGTCGCGGCTGAAGCCGGCCACCGCGATGGTGATGCGGTAACGGTCCTCGGCCAGGCGTTCGAGGTTGAAGGGCGGGTAGTTGTCACCCGACGAACGAGCGCTGGTTTCCAGCAGGTCGAACAGCCGGTCGAAGCCGATGGTCGAGCGGCGATAGGGGGTCAGGTCGAGTCGCATATCAAATCCTCCACAGGAAGCGAGTTGAACGGCATAGGCACCCGAAAATCCGCAGTGCCGCGCGTGCGAGCCGTCAGCGGCCTCGCACAGCCGTTAGATGGGCCCGGCACCGGCTGTTTCAAGCACCAGAGCGCGACGGAATGAATGTCCATCGAGATGATCGGACATTGCAATTCCTATCGACTAGATGGATGTAGCCGGGGAACAACGTGCCTAGGGGGAAATATGTCGATCACGCTTGCCCTGCTGCTCGCTCAGGTGGCGACCGGCGCGCCGTCGCCTGACCAGACCACCGGCCCGCAGACGCCGCCCGTCGCGCCTTCCGCAACCGAGCCGACGCCGGTGCAGGCCGGCCCGCTTGCCGATCCCACATCGGATGAGAACGAGCAGGCGCTGGGGCTTCAACAGGGTGGCGACGTGGTGGTCACCGCGCGGCGCAGGTCCGAAACAGTTCAGGACGTGCCGATCGCCATGTCCGTGATCGGTGGCACCACGCTGGCGGAAACCGGCGTGTACAATGTCGGCCGGCTCACCCAGATCCAGCCGACGCTGCAGTTCTATTCAAGCAATCCGCGCAACTCCGCCGCCAACATTCGCGGCCTGGGCGCGCCGTTCGGGCTGACCAACGACGGCATCGAGCAGGGCGTCGGCATCTATGTCGACCAAGTCTATTACTCGCGGATCGCCTCCGCGACCTTCGATTTCACCGATACCGAGCGGATCGAGGTGCTGCGCGGCCCTCAGGGCACGCTCTATGGCAAGAACACAACTGCGGGTGCGATCAACATCAGCACGCGCAAACCCAGCTTCACGCCCGAGGCACGCGTGGAGGTGAGCGGCGGCAACCTGGAGTTCTTCCAGGCCAAGGGCTCGGTCTCGGGACCTCTGGTGGACGACAAGGTCGCCGTGCGGCTGTCCGCATCGGTGACCACGCGGCGCGGCACGATCCGCAACGTGGTGACCGACAAATGGGTCAACGGCCAGGACAATCTGGGTCTGCGCGGGCAGATGCTGATCCAGGCGGCCGACAATCTCGATTTCACCATCTACGCGGACTATAACCGCCAGAACCCGGAATGCTGCGCGCAGATCTACGCGCGCTACGGCCAGACGCAGCGCCCGCTTAACCGGCAATATCCTGCGCTCGCCGCCGCTTTCGGCTATGCGCCGCCGTCGCTGGATGCGTTTGACCGTCGCACCGACCTCGACACGCCGCTGATGGCGAAGCAGGAACTGGGCGGCGCCTCGCTGCTCGGCAATCTCGACTTCGGTGCGGCGACGCTCACCTCCGTCACCGCCTGGCGGTTCTGGAACTGGGATCCGTCAAACGACCGCGACTTCACCGGCCTGCCGATCACCACCGTGTCGGCCAACCCGTCGCAGCAGCGGCAGTTCAGCCAGGAGCTGCGGCTAGCGTCGAACGGAAAGAATGCGGTCGATTATGTCGTCGGCGCGTTCTTCTTCCATCAGACGATCGACACACAGGGCTCGCAGGTCCAGGGGCCGGCGGCGAGCCGCTATCTACTCAATCCGACAAGCGCCAATGCGCTCAACCCCGCGGTGCTGGACGGGCTGACCTCGACCAACGAGATCGGCTTCAAGAACACCAGCGCGGCGGTGTTCGGGAAGCTGACCTGGCACGTCACCGGCCAGCTGGAAATCGCGCCGGGCCTGCGCGTCAACTATGACAAGAAGTCTGGTGACTATGTCTCGGCGGTCACCACTGGTGCCGGGGCGCCGCTCAACTGTTCCACCGCAGCGCAGGCGAACTCGGTGGTGCGTGATCAGTGCGGCGTGTTGTCGCCGCAGAGCTACCAGCCCGAATTCAGCAACTGGAACCTGTCTGGCGACATCACGATCAGCTACGACTTCGCGCCGAACGTGCATTATTACGCCACCTATGCGCGCAGTTTCAAATCGGGCGGCATCAACCTGTCGGGCCTGCCGCTCGGTCCCGACAACCTGCCGGCTCTTGCGGCCGCCACGGTCGATCCCGAGAAGGTCAACAACTTCGAACTGGGCCTCAAGACCCAGCTGTTCGACCGCCGGGTGACCTTCAACCTCGCGGGCTTCTGGACCGAGATCAGCGACTATCAAGCGACCGTGACGAACGGCCAGCTCGGCGTGCTGCGCGGCTATCTCGCCAATGCAGGAAAGGTGCGCACCCGCGGCTTCGAGGTGGACACCGCTTTCCGCCCGAGCGAGCGCTTCAACGCTTATTTCAACACGGCCTTTACCGACGCGAAGTACGTCCGCTTCAAGGAGGCGCCGTGTCCGCCCGAGCTGTCGGGCGGCACCACCGCGACCGCGGGGCAGGCTCCGTCGGCACCGGGCACGCCCGGGGGCATCAGCCCGCAGTTCTGCGACGTCTCGGGCCAGCGACTGCCCGGCATTTCGAAATGGGCCTTCTCGTTCGGCGCCGAATATGACCTGCCCGCCAACGTTGGCGGGTATGACGGCTATTTCTACCTGGGTTACGACGGCAGCTACCGTTCGGACTTCTCGTCCAACCCCTCCGAATCGCGCTACATGACGATCAACGGCTATGACGTTCACAACTTCCGCCTCGGCTACAAGGCGCGGGACAAGTGGAACGTGTTCGGCTGGCTGCGCAACGCCTTCGATCGCAACTATTACGAGCTGCTCACGATCCAGTCGGGCAACACCGGCCTGATCGCGGGCCAGCCGGGCGATCCGCGCACCTATGGGGTGACGGTGTCGGCAAGCTTCTGATGAAACTCCCGGCCGGCGGCGATGCCGCTGGCCCGGTTCACGCCAACAACGCAAAAGCAAACGCCCGGGCCGTTGCCGACCCGGGCGCCTGCGTGACGATCGCTCGTCAGCCCCCTTGAGTGGCCGGATCGCAGGGCATTACGCCGCGATCTTCAGCCTTTCCCCGAACCACGGCCATTGCCTGTGTGCCAGTGCAGTCTGGCTACTCGTGCGATCGGGTGCGGTCCAGCCGGATGAACGCAAGCTAAACGGATTGCGCCAATCCTGTGACAATCGCGCCACAGCGAGCCGCGGTGCGCGCAAAGCGGTTGTGCGACCGCCCGTTGCCACCGCCTCCCGCCGCTCCTAGAGCACGCGGGTGATCTCCCGATACGAACGCATGATCGCACGGCGCTACCTGCTTCCGGGCAAGGGCGAACGCTTCATCGTGCTTGTCGCCGGCTTCAGCCTGGGTGCGGTGATGCTAGGTGTCGCCGCCCTGGTGATCGTGATGAGCGTGATGAACGGCTTCCGGGCCGAGCTGTTCGACAAGATCGTCGGGCTGAACGGCCATGCCGTGGTGCAGGGGATCGACAACCGGCTCACCGACTGGCGTCGCGTGCTGGCGGAGGCGAAGGCGACCCCCGGCGTCACCTCGGCGACCCCGCTGATCGAGCAGCCGCTGTTCGCCACTTACAACGGCCGCGCCGAGTTCATTCTGCTGCGCGGCATGCGGGTGGACGACATCCGCACCAATCCGACCATCCGCTCGAAGGTGGTCGCCGGATCGCTCGCCACCATCCGCCCCGGATCGGACGAGGTGGCGATTGGCGCGCGGCTGGCCGAATCGCTGGGCGCGACGATCGGGTCGGACATCACCATCTTCAACCCCTCGGGCCAGACGACGCCGTTCGGCACCATGTATCGCCAGGTGAACTACACCGTCGGCGCGATCTTCGAGGTGGGGGTGTATGATTACGACAAGGCCTATGTCGTTATGCCGATCGAGGATGCGCAGACATTGCTGCTGATGAACGACAGCGTCGGCATGATCGAGGTGGAGACGGTGAATGCCGACCGGGTCGAGCAGATCTTGCGTCCGCTGGCCGAGAAGGTGCGCGGCTTCGCGGTGATTAACGACTGGCGGCGGATGAACGCGCAGCTCTTCGACGCACTAGCGGTGGAGCGGGTGGCGATGTTCGTGGTGCTGTGCATCATCATCCTGGTCGCCGCGTTCAACATCGCCAGCTCGCTGATCATGCTGGTGCGCGCCAAGACGCGCGATATCGCCATCCTGCGGACCATGGGTGCCAGCCGCGGCGCGATGATGCGCGTGTTCATGATGGTGGGCACCACCATCGGCACGCTGGGGATCGTCGCCGGGCTGGTTCTGGGTGCCGTGTTCCTTTTCTATCGCCAGGCGGTGGTGAACTTCGTCCAGCTGGTCACCGGGCAGAACCTGTGGGATCCCTCGATCCGCTACCTGACCGAGCTTCCCTCCAAGCCCGATCCGTTCGAGATCGTCGCGATCGTGGTGATCACCGCGCTGATGACGCTGCTGGCGACCATCTATCCGGCGTGGAAGGCGGCGGGGACCGATCCGGTGCAGGTGCTGCGCTATGAATAGCCCCGTGCTGGAGATCGCCGGGCTGGCGCGCAGCTTCACCCAGGGCGGGCAGACGATCCATGTGCTGCGCGGAGTGGAACTGGCGATCGCGCCGGGCGAGATAGTAGCGCTGCTGGGGCCATCGGGTTCGGGCAAGTCGACGTTGCTTCAAGCGGTCGGGCTGCTCGAAGGCGGGTTCGAGGGCTCGATCCGCATCGCCGGCACCGAGGCGGCGCGGCTCGACGCGCATGGCCGCACCGCGGTGCGGCGCGATGCGCTCGGCTTCGTCTATCAGTTCCATCACCTGCTGCCGGACTTCGACGCTTCCGAGAATGTGGTGCTGCCGCAGCTGATCCACGGCACCGAGCGGACGCCGGCGGAGGCGCGTGCGACCACCTTGCTCACCGCCCTCGGGCTCGGCCACCGGCTGACCCATCGGCCGAGCCAGCTGTCGGGCGGCGAGCAGCAGCGGGTGGCGGTGGCGCGCGCGCTCGCCAATCGCCCGGCGCTGGTGCTGGCGGACGAGCCCACCGGCAACCTCGACGAGGCGACCGCCGACGTGGTGCTCGCCGAGTTCCTGCGGCTGGTGCGCGAGGAGGGGTCGGCGGCGCTGGTCGCCACGCACAACGAGCGGATTGCGGGCAAGATGGACCGGGTGGTGCGGCTGCATGAGGGTGTGCTGGCGTGAACCCGTGGCGTGAGGCGCCGACCCTGGTGGGGCGGCACGTCACGCTCCGTCCGCTCGTACGCGAAGACGGGCCTGCGCTGGTGACGGCGGCGTCCGAAGGCGGGTTGTGGAACCTGTTCTACGCCGGTGTCGCCAAGCTGAAGGACATTGACGGCTGGTTCGAGGAGGTGTTCGCCGAACAGCGCTACGGCCGTGCACTGGCCTTCACCATCATCGACCGGCCTGGCGCGGTGATCGGCACCACACGGTTCATGCGCATGCACGAACGCAACCGGCGCCTTGAGATCGGTGGCACCTTCTACGCGCTTCGCGCGCAGCGGACCGGGGCGAATACCGAGGCGAAGCTGCTGCTGCTGCGCCATGCCTTCGACACGCTCGATTGCCAGTGCGTCCAGATCCGCACGGACGTGCTCAACCGGCGCAGCCAGGCGGCGATCGAGCGGCTCGGCGCGCGCCGAGACGGCGTGCTGCGCGGCCATCAGATGACCGCCACCGGGCGATTGCGCGACACGGTGGTCTACAGCATTCTCGACCGCGAATGGCCGAGCGTGCGGGAGAACCTGACGTATCTGCTGGCGCGGCACGACGGAGAGCAGAAGAGTGATGATCACCGATTTTGAGGTGAAGGCGGCGAACGGCAGCGCGGTGCCGCTCGCGCGCTACGCCGGCAAGGTGCTGCTGATCGTCAACACCGCTTCGAAATGCGGCTTCACGCCGCAATATGAGGGGCTGGAGGCGCTGCACCGCCGCTATGCCGATCGCGGCTTCAAGGTGCTGGGCTTCCCGTGCAACCAGTTCGGAGGGCAGGAGCCGGGCGATGCGGCGGAGATCGCGAACTTCTGTTCACTGACCTACGACGTCACCTTCCCGGTCTTCGCCAAGATCGACGTCAACGGCGCCGATGCGGAGCCGCTGTTTCAGCGGCTCAAGGCCGACGCGCCGGGGCTGATGGGCAGCAAGGCGATCAAGTGGAACTTCACCAAGTTCCTGGTCGATCGCGAGGGCCGTACCGTGCGCCGCTACGCCCCGGCCACCAAGCCCGAGGACCTCGTCCGGGACATCGAAGCGTTGCTGTGAACCGCTTCGACCCGAACGGCACCTATCGCATCCTGCTGGCGATGTTCGTGCTGATCTGCCTGGTGATGGTGGCGCTGCTGTACCTGATGGCGGTGCTGCACAGCCGATAGGCCACTGGTCGAATCGCGCAGGTCAGCATAGGTTGGGGCGATGCACTCCGGCTATGTCCCGCTCCGCATCTTCTCCTGCTACACCATGCTCGACGGGGCGATCGAGCCCAAGGCGATCGCCAAGCAGGCGCGCGCGCTGGGCTTCCCGGCGGCGGCGCTGACCGACCGCAACGGGCTCTATGCCGCCATGGCCTTCTCGGACGCGGCGATGGCGGCGGGGGTGCAGCCGGTGATCGGCGCGATGCTGGGGGTGGCGCGACCGGATCTGCCAGAGGGGGTGGCGCCGCAGGTCGACTGGCTGGCGCTCTATGCGCAGGATCAGGCTGGGTATGAGAACCTGTGCGGGCTGGTGAGCCGCGCGCATCTCGACCGGCCGATCGAACTGGCGCCGCATGTGAGCTTCGCGGCGTTGGCCGGGCGTACCGAGGGGCTGATCGCGCTGACCGCGGGCGGGGAGGGCGGCCTCGCGCGGCTGTTCGCGGAAGACCAGCCGGCGCGCGCCGCCGATTATGCCGAGCGGCTCGCGGCGGTATTCCCGGATCGGCTGTACGTGGAGCTCTGCCGGCGCGGTGACCGGATAGAGGAGCAGGCGGAGGGCGCGCTGATCGACCTCGCCTATGATCGCGGCCTGCCGCTGGTCGCCACAAACCCCAGCTGCTTCGCCGATGCCGCGTTCAGCGAGGCGCATGACGCGATGCTCTGCATCGCCAATTCGACCTATGTGGAAAGCGAGGACCGGCCCCGCACCTGCCCCGATGCCTGGATCAAGCCGGCCGACGCGATGAAGGCGCTGTTCGAGGATCTGCCCGAGGCGATCGCCAACACCCTGGTCGTGGCGCAGCGCTGCGCCGTTGCCGCACCCAAGCGTAAGCCGATTCTGCCAAGCCTCGCCGGCGACCGCGAAGGCGAGGCCGCGCTGCTGCGCCAGCGCGCGCATGTGGGTCTAGATGCGCGGCTGGAGCGGATCGAGGCGCTCGGCCAAGCGGGCGAGGGCGACTGGCGCGGACCCTATCGGCAGCGGCTGGACTTCGAGCTCGACGTCATCATCCAGATGGGGTTCCCGGGCTATTTCCTGATCGTCGCGGACTTCATCCAATGGGCCAAGCATCAGGACATTCCGGTGGGCCCGGGCCGCGGATCGGGCGCCGGCT